>DASTIG010000124.1:0-7287 GCA_035717785.1 Candidatus Limnocylindrales bacterium | reverse complement strand
CCCCGCAGGTCGGCGCCGTCGAAGCTCGAGTTGCTGAGGTCGGCATCCGTCAGATCGGCGCCGCGCAGGTCGGCATCGACGAATGACGTGAAGTTGGAGGTGATGCCGCTGAGGTCCGCCCGGCGCAGGTCGGCACCGCGGAAACTGGCGTCCTCGAGGGCGGACCCGCTGAGGTCGGCCCGGTACAGGTCCGCGTCGTTGAAGTTGACGTCGCACAGGAGGGCGTCGGACAGGTCGACCCGGGCGAGGTCCGCCGAGGCCAGGCTGGTCGGTCGGATGTCGGGGTCGCAGCCGGCG
Organism: Candidatus Limnocylindrales bacterium; assembly: GCA_035717785.1. Taxonomy (GTDB): domain Bacteria; phylum Chloroflexota; class Limnocylindria; order Limnocylindrales; family CSP1-4; genus SPCO01. The sequence goes on along the minus strand of DASTIG010000124.1, from coordinate 6,990 downwards.
ATCGCGCCGGACAGGTCCGAGCGACTGAAGTCGATGCCCGACAGGTCGCCCAGACCGAACAGGACCACGCCCGGCAGCGAGCAGTTGGAGGCATCGACGCCGGGCGCGAGCTCGAGCTCGGAGCAGTCGCGCAGCGGCGCGGCGGTCACCGGCACGGCGAACGCGAACAGCAGGGCGAGAGCCGCCAGCAGCGGTCGGATCTTGGTCATGTCTCGTTCCTCACTATGTGAGCTCGGGGGCCGGCGAACTCGGGCCGCTCCGGGGTCGATCACGCCCTCGCGTTCGGTGCCAGGCAAGTCCGACTTGGCCATCGCGATGGTCGGGGCAGTGCGCGATCAGCTTGACGCATGGCGCATAACAGCCACGCAGATCGCAGAGGGAGTTCGCATCGCAGCTAAGCCTGCACCAAGGGGTCAGCTAGCCTCTCACGACCTCGGTTCCGGCCCCGGACATTCGATCCCGCTTCGGCGGCCAGTCGGTCCGGGCCGACCGGGGTTCCTACATCGACAATCCGAGTGACCGTGGGCGGTCGCGGTCGCTCATCATCTCGGCGATCACCCGGCCCCACATGTTTCGAGTGCCATCGCGTGTCTCCGCGTTGGAATAGAAGACAAGTGCGCGAGCAATCAGGACTCGGAGGTCATCCTTGTTGGCCTCAGTCCCCGAGGTTTCATCGAGCGGAGCCGTCAGGCTGAGCCATACGGCCGGCTCGTCTCCGGAGGCCCGGTCGTCCAGTTCGGATGCCGCCAAAGCGGCGAGCCCAGCGAAAGTCCGCACAGAACGACGGCCCGCTGGGAGACGAGCGGGCCGTTGTTTTAGGGTCTGGAGGCGCCTAGCCCCGGAAAGGCTCCCGGAGCATCGGCGCCATGGTTGCCGGCTCAGGCCGTGGCCGGCGGGATGTTCTGGTTGCGCCGGAACAGATTGTCCGGGTCGTAGCGGCGCTTGATCTCGGACAGCCGATCCCAGGTGGCCCCGGGATACGCCGCCCGGACGCGGGTCTCGCCCTCGTCGCCGACGAAGTTCACGTAGGCGCCGGCGTCGCCCTGATGGATGGCCGCGCTGAACTCGGCGACCCACGCCTCACGACGCGGCTTGTCGTCCTCGCCGTCGTAGAACGCGGCGACATTCACCATTATCCGCGCGGCGCGATGCGCATAGGCCGTGGCGTCCACGGGAACCCGCGCGGACGCACCGCCCAAGACCCGGAGCTGTGCGACCCGCATGCTCGCGTCGGACGCCGTCAGGTACTCGACCATCGTCTGCGCGACCGGCAGGTCGACATGGTCGATGAACATCGTCCGGGAGACGGCCGTCGGGTGGTAGTCCGGGTCGTCGGGCGGGAACATCTCGGGGTAGGGGATGGGTCGCAGCATGTCGGCGAGCGGCTCCGCAAGCGCCCTGAACGGGGCGAGCGCCCGCTCGCCGGCCTCGGTGTCGCCCGCGTAGGCCAGCATCCCGAGGATTACGATCGAGCCGTGGTACTCCTCCGGGACGAACGGCATCGGCGGGCACGACATCACGTTGGCGATGGTCGACAGCTCCTCCGGTGCCGCCTCGGCGGCGGCGATGAACCCAGCGACCGTCTCGGGAGTCGCCGGCAGCACCAGGATGCCGCCGACCACGCCGTCGAGCTCGTGGAGGCGGTACTGGAACCGCGTCGCGACGCCGAAGTTGCCGCCCCCCCCGCGGATGGCCCAGAACAGGTCCGGCTCGTTGTCGGTGTCGACGATGCGGACCTGGCCATCGGCCGTCACGATCTCGGCCGCGAGCAGGTTGTCGATCGTCAGCCCGTGCTTGCGCACGAGATAGCCGACGCCGCCGCCGAGGGTGAGCCCGCCCAGCCCGACCGAGCCGGTATCGCCGAACCCGGTGGCCAAGCCGTGCTCCGCCGCCGCGGTCGTGTAAGCGCCGGCGGTCAGGCCGCTGCCGGCCCATGCCGTCCGACCGGAGACATCGATGTCGAGGCCATCGATTTCGCGGACATCGATGACGACACCACCGTCGCACGAGCTGTGACCGGCGGCGCTGTGACCACCGCTTCGGACGGCCAGCTCGAAACCGGAATCGCGCGCGACCGTGACGACTGACGAGACGTCGGCCGCATCCACGGCCCGGACGATGGCGGCAGGTCGTGTGTCGTGACCCGCGTACATGATTCCCCGGACGGCGTCGTAGTCGAGGTCGTCGGACGTGATGACGCGACCGCGGACGGCGTCGCGCAGCGCGTCGATCGAGAGTGGGGCGCGAGGGGTCGATAGGGACACGGTCGTCTCCTCCATGGTCATGCTTCGGCTACTGGTGTACTGGTTCGATGTCCGTAGCGGTCGTCCCGGTCGGCACTCTGAGATACGCCGCCGGCCTCTTCGGCTTCCGGGTGCATCTCGACGTCGCGAAGGGCGACAAGGGTCAGGATGGCGACCCCGACGGCGACCACAGCGCTGATCGTCGCGGCGACCTGCATGCCCTGGACGAACGCGTCGCGGGCCACGGTCACGACGGTCGCGCCGATGGTCGTGGAGAGCTCGGCCGCGACCCCGAGAGCCGCCCCGAGCGTGTCACGAGCCGCCTCGGCCGCCGCGGCCGGGATGTCGCTTGGCAGGGCCCGGGCAACGCCGCCGCGGTAGATCGCGACCCCGATGCTGCCCAGGATCGAGATCCCCAATGCGCCGCCCAGCTCGGCACCGGTCTCGGAGATGCCCGAGGCCGCACCGGCGCGCTCCGGCGGCGCGGAGCCCACGATGAGCTCCGTCGTCAGCCCGAACACGGGAGCGAGGCCCAGCGAGATGACGATCGACGCGAGCACCACGATCGCGAGACCGTCGGACCCGCCGACCTGGGTGAGCACGGCCAGGCCGGCCGCGGCGATCGCCAGGCTGGCGGCCATCAGGTAGGCCGGCCGGACGCTGCGGACGATCCGCGGCGCCAGGTTCGAGCCGATGATGAACCCGATCGCCGACGGTACGGATAACAGGCCCGCAGCGAGCGGCGTGAGCCCGATCACGAGCTGCAAGTACTGGGCGACGAAGAGGAAATAGCCGACGGCGACGAAGATCGCCAGCACGTTCACGGCGAGCGCGGCGCTGAATGAGGGGATCCGGAAGAGCCGGAGGTCGATCATCGGGTCGGCGAGGGTCAACTGGCGCCGCACGAACAGGGCTCCCACCACGAGTCCGAGGATGATCGTGGCGACCGGCATCGTGTCGATCCCATCCTGGGCGATCTGTTTCAGCCCGAAGATGACAGACAGGATCGCGACGAGCGACATGGCGGCACTCCACAGATCGAGCCGGCCTGCATCCGGGTCCTTGTACTCGGGCAGGACGATCGGGCCGAGGATGAGGAGCAGTGCCATGACCGGCAGCGCCAGGAGGAACACCGAGCCCCACCAGAACTGCTCGAGCATGATCCCGCCGAGAACGGGTCCGATCGCGCCGCCGGCGGAGAAGGCCGAGATCCAGACCGCGACCGCGCGCGTGCGTTGGCCGGGGTCCTGGAACATCGCGAAGATCAGCGACAGGGTCGATGGCGCGAGGGTGGCGCCGGCGATGCCGAGCAGGGCCCGGCTGGCGATGAGCATCTCCGCGCTCGTCGAGAACGCAGCAAGGATTGACACCGCGCCGAATGCCGCCGCGCCGATCAGCAGCAGCTTCCGGCGCCCGATGCGGTCCCCGAGTGTCCCCATCGTGACGAGGAACCCCGCGACCATGAAGCCGTAGATGTCGATGATCCAGAGCAGCTGCGCGCTTGACGGCTGGAGGTCCTGGCTGATGGCGGGGACGGCCAGGTGCAGGACCGTCAGGTCCATGACATAGAGGAGGCACGCGAGCGCGAGGACGGCGAGGCCGATCCATTCGCGGCGGCCGGCCCGCTGTGGGGCCTGGGTGGCTGGGTCGAGCGCGTTCGTCACGTCAGTCGATCTCCGTTCCTTCCTTGTCCTTCATCCGCTGAAGGTGCCGCTCGAGGCGGTCGAGGCGCTGATCCCACAGGTGCCGGTACGGCTCGATCCAGGTGTCGACCTCCCGCAGGGACTCCGGCCGAAGCCGGTAGACCCGGCGCTGGGCGTCGACCCGGACGTCGACGAGCCCGGAGTCGCGGAGCACCCGCAAGTGCTTCGAAACCGCCGGCTGGCTCATCGACAGCCGCTCGACGAGCTCGCCCACGGGCCGCTCGCCGTCGCGCAACAGGTCGAGGATGCGGCGGCGATTGGGTTCGGCGAGGAGCTCGAATGTGGCGATCACGAGTCGTAGTATGCCTAGTCAGTTATATGCCTGTCAAGTCATGTAGTGAAGTTTGGGAATGCGACGTCCTTGGAGGCCGGGGTCAGGCCGCCGTGACGAGGGCTTCCAGCCGCTCCATGCTCTCGGACCAGCCGCTGACGGCGCCGTCGCGCATGATCGCGTCGCGGTCCTCGTCCGACGCGAACGTGTCGGTGACCGTGAGCAGCGTCCCGCCGTCGCGCTCTTCGAAGGTGACCTCCACGACCATCCGCAGCGGGCTGCCCGCCGGCTGCGAGGGGCGGTTGCGATCGAGGCGTGCGCGCCATTCGGCAGGCGCGTTGTCGCCGATGTCATCCGTGAAGACCAGGCGGGACGGGGGCTCGATCGCGATGAACTCGCCCACCATCGGGAAATCCACGCCGTCCGGCGAACGCATCACGATCCGCAACCCGCCGCCCGCGCGAAAGTCTGCGTCGACGACGGGGTTCGTGTAGCCATGCGGGCCCCACCAGGCGGCAAGCTCGTGCGGGTCGGTCCAGGCACGCCAGACGCGCTCGCGCGGCGCATCGAACCAACGGGTGAGAGTGAACGACCGCTCGGCGACGTCGACCTCGACGCGAGGATCGGTGCCGGCGGACTGCGTCTCAGTGTCCATGCGGGGAGGGTACCAACGCTCTGTAAACTCGACGTTCGCGAGGGTCTTCCTGGGCCGTCTCGGCGTGCATGCTCATCCAGGATGACCCGGTCCGGGTCCGTTGACGGGAGAGCAGGTGGACGTTCGCGCGACGGGTTTTCTATTGATCCTGGTGCCGATCGTCTTCAACGTCGCGTTCTTCGAGCTGGGGCGCGCGTTCGAGTACCCGGCCATCCTTCGCAGGGAGCCCGACGAGATCCTGCGTCGGTTCGCGGCCGGAGGGCCCGGCCTGCTGCTGCGCTGGCACCTGCTGTTCCTGAGTGCCCTGGCCATGGTGCCGTTGGCGGTTCTCCTGGCGCTCGTCCTGGGCGACGATGCGGGGTCCGTTTTGACGACCTTGACCATCGTCGTCGGCGTGATCGCCGGGTTGGTCCAGGCGATTGGTCTCAGTCGGTGGGTGTTCGGGGTGCCTGAGCTGGCTCGGCGTTTCGTGGCGGCGGACGGTTCGGATTCCGGGGGGACGCGCGGCGCGATCGAGGTCGCCTTCGCGGTTCTCCATCGCTATCTAGGCATCGGGATCGGGGAATACCTGGGCTACCTGGCGACCGGCGTCTGGTCGATCCTCGTCGGCGTCTCGATCCTGCAGGGTGCCATCCTGCCTGCCTGGTCGGCGGTCGCCGGCATCGTAATCGGAGTGGCGCTGCTGATCGGCACGTTCGAGTTCGTCGGACCGAACGAACGTGATGGCTGGGCGCTCGCCGGGACGATCGTGCCGATCGCCTACATCGCCTGGTCGGTCTGGCTGATCGTTCTGGGGGTGCTTCTGCTCATCTCGTGAGTCGAGCGACTACGATGTCGGCCCGGCCGGAGTGGCGGAACTGGTAGACGCAGCGGACTTAAACTCCGCGGCCCGCAAGGGCGTTCGAGTTCGAATCTCGGCTCCGGCACCACGATTGGCATCCTATCGGCATCTTGACGAACTGGGACCCTGGCGTACACTGGCGGACATCAAACGGCGCCGCACCCGCAGGAACGGGCCGGCGCCATGGGACCAGTCCTATGTCGGAGGACCGCTCCAATGACGAAGGATAGCGCTAGCAGGCGACCTCGCCGATCAAAGGGTGAGGGTGCAATCACGGAGCTGCGGGACGGACGCTTCCGTGGCGCCATCTGGCTCCCCGACTCCGACGGCAACATGCGCCGCAAGTACGTGCGCGGTCGCAGCCGCGCCGAGGTTTCGCGCAAGTTCGCCGAGCTCCGGGAGCAAGCCAAGGGTGGCTTCCCCGACGGCACCACGACGGGGGCGTATCTCGCGAAGTGGATCCTCGGCGACGGTCGGGTCGGCATCCGCGCCGCGACGCATCGCGAGTACGTCCGTCACGTCGAACGATACTGGACGCAGCTCGTCGGATCCGTTGAGCTCACGAGGCTTACACCACAGCACGTCAGCCGCGCGATGGCGGACCTCGAGGGCCGCGGGCTGTCCAAGACCACCGTGCGCAGCGCGCGCGTCACGCTCCGGCGAGCCCTCCGCGACGCGCAGACGGCCGGACTCGTAAACCGCAACGCAGCGGCCCTCGCCCGGCCACCGGCCGTCGAGCGACCGGAGATGCGCGCCCTGACCAAGGACGAGGTCGCCCGCCTGGTGACCGCGACGACCGACGACCCGTTCGGACCGCTGTTCGCGCTTGCGATCGGCTCCGGTCTCAGGCTCGGCGAGCTCGTCGGCCTGTCGTGGGATGACGTCGACATGGAGGATCGCAAGCTCACCGTCCGTCGGACGCTGGCGCGGACATATGACGGCGGCTACGACTTCGCCGAGCCGAAGACGAAGCGGAGTCGCCGGACGATCATGCTGCCGGCGCTCGCACTCGAGGCCCTGCGCCGCCAGAAGGCGCGCCAGGCAGCGATGCGCCTCGCGGCTGGCTCGGCGTGGCAGGATCGACGGAACCTCGTTTTCACGGACACCGTCGGGCGGCCGGTCGTGCCCGGCCACGTGTCGAAGGCGTTCCGAACCGCGGCCGATCGCCTCGGGCTCCCCGTTCGGTTCCATGACCTGCGCCATACCGCCGCGACGCTCATGCTCGCCGCCGGCGTACCGCTCAAGGTCGTGTCAGAGACGCTCGGGCACGCTTCGAT
>DASTIG010000123.1:0-9090 GCA_035717785.1 Candidatus Limnocylindrales bacterium | reverse complement strand
CCGAACGGTCGGTCGGGTAGTCGTGGCCCGGGGGGCCAACGACTATTCGATGACGCTATCGAAGGCGAACTTGCCGTCCTTCTCGATGTTGCCTGACATCGCGGTGAGACTCGTGTCGCCTTCCGCGTTGAAGCTCCACTTGCCGAGGGCGCCGTCATAGTCCTTCGTCGCCATGACCTCCTTGAGGACGGCCGCGCGGAGCGCAGCGTTGTCCGCCGGGTTGGTCGCGGCGGCCCGCTCGATGGCCGCGAGGACGACGCCCGCCGCCTCGTAGCCGTAGGCGGTATACGCCTCGGGCGGGTTGTTCGGGTACTTGGCGTTGTAGTTCTTGAGGAAGTCGGCACCCTTGCCGGTCAGCTCGCTGGCCGGCAGGCCACCGAACGTGATGTAGGTGCCTTCCGCCGCTGAACCGGCGGCGTCGATCCATTCCTGCTCGAGGATGCCGTCAGGTCCCATGAGGGTGACATCGGGCATGGCGTCGCGCAGGTCGACCCACAGTTTGCCGGCGTTGTTCTGGGTGATGCCACCGTAGTAGACGAGATCCGGGCTGGTGGCCTTGATCTTCTCGGCGAGGGCCTTGTAGTCGGTGGCCTTGCCGTCGATCCCGTCGCGGCCGAGCACGGTCAGGCCGGCACCGGCAGCTTCGTTGTTGAAGACGTCGGCGATGCCCTTGCCGTACAGCTCGGTGTCATCGAGGACGTAGACGTTCTTGGCGCCCAGCTTGGCGGCCCACTTGGCGCCGGCCAGACCCTGGAGGTCGTCCGCGGACACCACGCGCGAGTAATTCCGCGCGCAGCCGTTCGGATAGTAGACATCCGGCTCGTTCGGCTCACCCTTGCCCGCCTTCGTCAGGCCGGGATACGTGTTGGCCGGACTGACCATCACGATGCCCTTCTGGCACAGGATGGGGATCGACAGCTTGGCAGCCCCCGAGTTGAACGTCCCGATGTATGCCACGACCTTGTCATTGGCGACAGCGTCGTTCGCGTTCTTGATCTCGGTCGCCTCGTCCCACTTGCCGGCTGCGGCCGTGGAGTCGTCGACGTCCTTGTAGACGATCTTGTAACCGCCGACCACGCCGCCCTTCTCTTCGAGCGCCATGTTGATCGCGTTCACGATCGTGTCGGTCTGGGCCTTGCTCGAACCTTGGCGGGGAAGCGAGGACCACACCTCGATCTCGCCCTTGCTGGCAGCCCCGCCACCGGTGCCACACGCCGCAAAGGCGAGCATGGCGACGGCGGCAAGTGCCCCGACTCTGCTCTTGTTCATGCACACTCCTCCTGGATGATGGATCGCCCGGGTCCTCCCGGACGACCGTCGATCGTCGACACTGGGCCCCAGCTCGGTCCGGAGATGCGAATACCTCCGTCCACCCTCATACGCTTGTCCCGGTCGACGGTGCCCTCCCAGGGCGCCAACGGGGCAAGCTGTGGTGCGTGACGGAGACGTCACAGGACCGTCCTCGAGCGGCGCGCAGGTGACCGCCGAAACGATGCCGTATCATATGCACTGGCGACCCGAATGCAATACCGGTCGGTCGCGTCCCTTTCGCCGCAGCGTCACGCACGGCGGCTAGCGGGATTGCGGGCCCCCGGTCCCGGCCCAGGGTCGGGATAGCCCCGGTCGAGGGGCAAACGGTCGCCGTCCTGCGAGGTGTGAACCTTCGGCGTGGAATATCTGGTCCGAGCCGCCCGTATCACCGATATCGACCGTCTTGTCGCCCTGAGCGATGCTGACGGTCGCGTGGATCGAGGATCGAGCCCGCTCGACGCCGCCGATCTGCTCCGGCAGCTCGTGTACCTGCCGCAAGCCAGCATCTTCGTGGCCGAGACCCAACGTCACGTCGTCGGCGGGGCCGTCCTGGCCCTCCGTCCGTCGGTCACCGCCGGCGGCTTCGTCGGGACGATCGACCTCCTGGTCGTCGATCCCGACCACGACGCCGAACAGGTCGGAGGTGCCCTCCTCGAGGAGGCCATCCGCTCGGCCAGCAATAAGGGCTGCACCCTCGTGGAAGCGGCCCGACCGGACGATCCGGCGACCCTCGGTCGCTGGGCGGCACTGGGGTTCACCCCGGCCGGTCCGCGTATCCAACGAACCGTGTCCGCGGTGGGGAGCACCTCGCGCCGCTTCTGATCATCGGCCCCGCCGCGCAGCGTGATCGCGCCGGCCGGGCATCAATAACCAGCTCCAAAGGAGTACCAGTTTGAGCAAGAACGTCGCCGTCTTCGTGGACGTGGCGAACATCTTCTATGCGGCCAAGGCCGCCGGCGTGGACATCGATTACGTCACGCTCCTCAAGTCGGCCTCGGCCGGACGCGACCTCGTGCGCGCGTATGCATACACGGGCCTCGACCCGGACAACGAGAACCAGCGGAACTTCCATGACTTCCTGCGCCGGCACGGCTACAAGGTCGTCAGCAAGGACATCCGCAAGTACGGCGACGGCAAGGTCAAGGCCAACCTCGACATCGAGCTCGTCGTCGACATGATGAAGACGGCGCGGAACCTGGACATCGCCATCGTGGTGTCGGGCGACGGTGACTTCGCCCCGGCCATCCGGGCCGTCCAGGAGATGGGTGTCCGCTGCGAGGTCATCAGCTTCCGCGGCAACACCTCGTCCGACCTGATCGAGGTCGCCGACCAGTTCACCGACATCACCCAGCTGGCGCGTGTCGAGAAGGGCTCGCGCTCGGGCCGGCGCGTGGCCGGCGACGACGCCGACCTGTCGATGACCGAGGTCCCCGACAAGCAGACCGAGGGGACAGGCGTCGGCCGCGGCGGCCGCACGACGCGCGGCCGGGGTCGCGGTCGGGCCGGCGAGGCCGAGACGGCCGTCTCCGCATCGGCGGGGCGTGGTCGCGGCCGGCGTCCGGCGGCCGCAGCATCGACGAACGGCTCCGGGGGCGACGGTCTCACCGCACTCCCCGGCGAGCGCCTGTCGAAGGCAGGCGGCCTGTCCGAATCCGAGCTCGCGACCGCCGAAGTGTTCACGCTCGACGATCTGGGCTCCCCAGGCGCCGAAGGTGCCGAGACTCCCGAAGGCGACGCCGAGACGTATGACGATGGCGGGCGCCGCCGTCGGCGCCGCGGCGGCCGTGGCCGTGGCCGTGGTCGCGGACGTGACGACGCAGGTGCAGCCACCCCGGCCTCGTCGGAGCCTGCGCCGGCTGCGAGCCGGTTCGAGCCTGTCGACGAGGAGGACGACGAGCCGGTCGACGCTCCCCGGCGACCTCGGTCGACACCGTTCGGGTCGGTCTGGGATTCCCAGCTCGGGACGTCGGTTCCGCCGGTCGCGAACCTGTCCCCGATCGCCGATGACGAGGACTTCGACGAGCCGGAGATCCCGGAATACCTGATCGCGGAACAGCGTCGCGGTGCGCGCGGCGGTGCAGCCCGTGGGCAGGGTGGTGGGCGCGGTGGTCCGCGTGGCGGCCGGGCCGCCTACCAGTCCGCGGTCGAGCGGGAGCGCTACGGTGGGGGTCGCAGCGGCGGCATCAACCGCTATCCCGATGTCAGCGGCCGCGGCACCGACACCGGCCGCGGCCCCGGCCAGGGTCAGCGCGGCGGTCGTGGCTTCGAAAACCGGGATCAGCGTCCGCGCGACGCGGCACGACCGACCGGCACGGCCGACCCGTGGAGCGAGGTCCCGCCCGAGCTCGAGGCGATGCTTCGTGCCCAGGTCGGTCAGCGACTGTCGGCTCCGCCGGCGGACACTGCGTCGGGCCGGGCGGCACCCGAGCTCGACGCGGGTGCCGAAGCTGACGTGCCGGTGACGGGCGACGCGCCCGCGAAGCCGGCGCCGAAGCGGCGGACCACTCGCACGGCGACCGCGAAGGCGGCGCCGGCGACGTCGACAGCCGGTGACGCGGACGCGGATGTGGCGCCCAAGCGCCGCACGACCCGCAAGGCGGCTGTCACGGCCGACGAGGCGGGATCGACGGCGGCGCCCAAGCGCCGGACGACGCGGAAGACCGCCGCGGCCGGCGACGAAGCGGCTGCGGCGTCCGCGGACGCTCCCAGCGGTTCGGAGTCCGCGGAGGCGAGCGCGCCCAAGCGCCGAACGACCCGCCGCACGACGGCCAAGCCCGCGTCCTGACGGATTCCCCGATGGACGGGGCACGGACCAGGGGCCATCCGGCCGCGCTCGCCGCCATCGGCGCGATGATCCGCGTCGGGGCGCCGGGCGCTGTCCTGCTCGTCGGGCCGTCCGGGATCGGCAAGACGACGCTGGCGCTCGACCTGGCGGCGGGCCTGCTGTGCACTGCAGTCGATCTGGCGACCCGCCCGTGCGGCGCATGCCGGGCATGCCGGCTGGCATTCGGCGGGAATCACCCGGACATCCACCGCATCGGCCCCGAGGGCCCGGGCCGCCAGGTCGTCATCGGCGGGCCGGGCAAGGCGCGTGGTGTCCGCGACCTCATCGGGGAGCTGGCGTTGCTCCCCGTCGAGGGTGGTGCGCGGGTGGCGATCATCGACGCGGCACATCGCATGAACGAGGACGCCCAGGCCGCCCTGCTCAAGACGCTCGAGGAGCCGCCAGCGGGGACGACGATCGTCCTCTGCGCCGATGCCGAGGAGCCTCTGCTGCCGACGATCCTGTCACGTTGCGCCCGGATCCGGCTCGGGGCGGTCGGGGTCCGAGACATCGAGGCGATCCTCGCGGAACAGGGCGCCGCCGAGCCCCCGGTCGCCGCCCGGGCCGCGCGCATCTCAGGCGGTCGACCCGGGCTCGCCCTCGCGTGGGTCCGGACGCCCGACGCGCTGCATGATCGCGACGCGATGGGTCGGGCTTTGTTGGACCTCGCGGATGCACGACCAGGCGACCGCCTCGCGACGGTCCGGGCGCTCGTCGCGCAAGCCGCCGGGATCGCGGCCGTCAGTGGCCTGGCCGTCACCGGATCGTTCGCGGGGCAGACCGGCGACGCCGGGGTCGGTCCAGCCGACGGCCCGAAGCCGTCCAGACGCCGACGGCGTGCGCCCGAGCCGGCCGCCGGCCCGGCCGATGACGGTGAGGACGGACTCGAGCAGGTCGGGCCGGCGCGGACACCGGCAGCGGAGCGCCGCCGCGCGGCCGAAGCGCTCATCGGGCTGTGGACCGACGTCGCGCGCGATCTGGCGCTGTCCCAGCGGGGCCTCGATCGGTCCGTCCGCGATGTGGCAGCTCTCGACGATACGCGCGCTCTTGCGGCGCGGCTGCAGCCCGACGACCTCGGCACGTTCCTCGACCGGCTCGGGAACGCATCGGTCCTCGTCGCCGGCAACGTCTCCCCCGAACTCGTGCTGGATGACCTCGCGCTGGCGTGGCCGCGTCCTCGACGCGCGGCATGAGCCAGGAGCGCCTGGACGCGACGGTCTACGGCCGCGTCCAGGGCGTCGGGTTCCGCTACCACGTCGTGATGCAGGCCATGAGACTCGAGCTGACCGGCTGGGTCGCGAACGGCCCTGACGGGTCCGTCCGCTGTGTTGCCGAAGGGCCCCGCCCCGCACTGGAGGCCCTGCTCGCCACGCTCGAGACCGGCCCGGCGGGTGCGCTGGTGGACCGCGTCGCCACCCAGTGGGGACCGGCCAGCGGCAGCTTCACGAGCTTCGGGGTCCGGAGCGGGGGTCACCGCGGAGACTGAGCGGCTGACCCGTTCGGCGGGCGATGGGCGGGACCGGTGGGCTATTCCGCCCGGGAATATCGGAGTCCATCGTGATCGTCGATGGAGCCCAACTCTCCCGCCGAGGATCTCCCCGCTCTGTACCGCGCGATCCTGGATCGCGTCGCCGTGCTGGAGTCGGAAGGCGAGCGGGCGCAGGCGGCCCGCCTCCGGACCGATGCGACCGAGGCGTATTCACGCGCCTGGGATGAGCGGGCGCGACGCCGGCTCGAGGCGCTGCTGCGGCGCTCTGAGCGCGAGACGCCCGGCGACCGACAGCGCACCCGGAGGGGGCGCCACGGAGCCCCTGCCCCGGCGATAGCCGCCCCGGAGCGCTGAGCACCGCCCAACCCGGCGAACGTCGGCATCCTGACCCGCGGCAAACCTGACCGGCGACGCCGTCGCGGCGTACGCTTCGAGCGTGACCCAGGGGATCGGCATCACCGTCGAGGCCGTCATCGAGCGGGCACTGGCTGCGTACGCCGCCCTCGCGGAGGTCGGCGAGGAGATCGACGACGAGTGGTCCTACATCCAGGACCTGTCCGAGGCGTGGCGGGACCGGCTCGAAGCCGTCGCGGCCGCGCGCGGCTCTGAGACGGTCGACCCGTCGATCGACGACGCCATCGAGCGCGCCATCGACGAGATCGGCGGCATCGAGGATCCGCACCGCGCGATCGATTGGCTGTCCACGTTCCCACAGGTGACCCTGCTTGCACTGGGCGAGCGACCATGAGGTTCCAGGACGCGGCGCGCGACGGACGCGCGGTCGTGTACGCAGGCATCCAGGCCGATCCACTCGTCGCGCGCGCCGCCGACGCCCTCGCCGATGCCGCTCGCGACGAGCGTATCCTCGCCCGGGCCGTGATGAACGGCGGATCGACCGATCCGACCCACTGGATGGCGATGTTCCCCGCGCTGTTCGGACCTGCCGCCGATGCGGCCGCGCGTGCTCGGTCTGAGGCGGTGCTGGCCGTCTCCCTCGAGGTCGCCGACCGAGGCGACGCCGCCCGAAGCCAGTTCCGCGGCGCGATCGTCGAGGAGTTGACCGCGCGCCTCCTCGCCCGGCGGGTCGGGCCGGCCGCAGTGCGGCGCGAACGGCGCATCCTGTTCGACGGGGTCCGCGCGGAGATCCACCCGTACGACGTGACGGTCGAGCGCGACGGTGACGCCGAGGCGTACGACTGCAAATGGGGCGCCCGGGGCATCGGAGCAGATGTTCTCCACCAGCTCGATGACGCCCGGGTGCATGCGGTCGATGAGGAGACCGCGCTCCGTGTCGCCCTCGTCGTGTTCGACGCCGAGCGCTCGTGTGCCGTCCGTCTCGCGCGGTCGACCGCCCCGAGCGCCGGCACGACGATCGTCGCACTCGAGACGCTCGACGGGCTGGCGACGGTCCGGTGACCGACGCGGAGCGCCGCCCGGATACGTGCTCGGCGCCCTATCGCGTCCGGTTCGACGAGGCCGCGCCGGACGGGCTCGTCCGGACATCCGTCCTGCTGCGCTACGCCCAGGATCTCGCCTGGTACCACTCGTCCGCGCGGGGCTTCACCCGCGCCTGGTACGCCCAGCGCGGCCTGGCCTGGCTCGCGCGGGCCGCCGAGGTGACGGTGCTCGGCCCGATGGGCGTCGGCGACGAGTTCGTCGGCACGACCCAGGTGGTCGGCTGGCGTCGCGTGTGGGCACGCCGCCGGACCGACATCGTCGACGGGAAGGGTGCCACCGTCGCGTGGCTGCACGTCGACTGGGTCCTGCTCGACGCCCGGGGAGCACCGACGCGCGTGCCGAAGGAGTTCGACGGGATCTTCTGGGCACCGGAGACGACCATCCAGCTCGGGCGCGTCGCCCTCGGCGAGCCCTCGCCGACCGCGGAGCGGGCCAGCTTCGAGGCCCGATCCCACGAGCTCGACCCGATGGACCATGTCAACAACGCGGTCTACGCCGACTGGCTCGACGAGCAGGTCATCCGCGCCGGTGGCACCGACGCGGTCCGGGCGATCCCCCGGACGATCCGGCTCGAGTACGCCCGCGCGGTCGACAGCGGCGCCACGGTCGTCGCCGATGTCTGGCGCGACGGGACCGCCTGGTCGTGCCGCCTCACCGATCCGGCCGGCAATGACCTGCTGCGCGCCCGGCTGGAGGCGCCCGGCATCGATCGACGGTGACGCCGTCGGGCGACGTCGTCGTCATCGGGGGCGGCGCCGTCGGGGGCGCGGTCGCATCGGCCGTCCTCGAGGACCCGGCCTTCGAGGGGCGGGTGATCGTGATCGAGCGCGATCCGACCTTTCGCCGCGCGTCATCCGCCCTGTCCGCCGCGTCGATCCGCCAGCAGTTCTCGACGCCCGAGAACATCCGGATGTCGCAGTACTCGTTCGGCTGGCTGCGCGACCATGTCGACGTCTCGCTGCACGAGGCCGGATACCTGTATCTCGCCACGGCGGCCGGAGCCCGCACGCTCGAGGAGAACGTCGCGATCCAGCGCGGGGAGGGCGCGGACATCGTCCTCCTCACTCCGACGGAGCTCGCCGCACGCTTCCCGTGGCTGGCGCTCGATGGCATCGCTCTGGCGTCGCTCGGCCTCTCGGGCGAAGGCTGGTTCGATGGCTACGCGCTCGTCCAGGCGCTACGGACCCGCGCTCGCGACATGGGCGCCGAGCTCGTGACGGGGGAGGTCGTCGGCATGAAGCTGGCGGCCGGCAGCGTCGTGTCGGTCGCGCTGGCCGATGGCGCCACGATCCCGTGCGGCACCGTCGTCAACGCGGCCGGGCCGTGGGCGCGCGAAGTGGCTGGCATGGCCGGCGTCGATCTTCCGGTCGAGGCGCGCCGGCGCTCGGTGTTCGTGTTCGAGGCCCGGCCCGACATGCAGCCCGGCACCAGCCCGCTGGTCATCGACACGAGCGGCGCCTGGTTTCGGCCCGAAGGTGGATCGTTCATCGCGGGCATCGCGCCGTCACCGGACGAGGACCTTCCGGATCTGCCGCTCGAGGTCGACCGCGATGAGTTCGAGGCGCGGCTGTGGCCGGCACTCGCGGCCCGCGTCCCGGCGTTCGATGCGATCCGGCTCACGAACGCGTGGGCCGGCTACTACGAGGTGAACACGTTCGATCACAACGCGATCATCGGCCGTCACCCCGAGATCGAGAACCTGCTCTTCGCGAACGGCTTCAGCGGACACGGCATCCAGCAGGCGCCGGCCGTCGGCCGAGCACTCGCCGAGCTGATCGTCTACGGCCGGTACGTCACGCTCGACCTGTCGATCTTCAGCTTCAAGCGCATCGCAGCCGGGCACGCCGTGATCGAGCGCAACGTCATAGGTTGAGGCGGGGAGCCGCTGGCGGCGGCCGTCGGATGGCACCAACCTGCAAGCGCGTCACGCGACCGTCGTGAGTCGTGTGGCAGCCGCCGGGTGAGAACGTCGATGTCTTCGTCGCACGAGGAGGACGTCATGCAGACG
>DASTIG010000122.1:0-3413 GCA_035717785.1 Candidatus Limnocylindrales bacterium | reverse complement strand
GAGGCGGGGAGCCGCTGGCGGCGGCCGTCGGATGGCACCAACCTGCAAGCGCGTCACGCGACCGTCGTGAGTCGTGTGGCAGCCGCCGGGTGAGAACGTCGATGTCTTCGTCGCACGAGGAGGACGTCATGCAGACGACCGCGAACGAGATCACCAGCTCGACCCAGATCGACGCCCCGATCGATGTCGTGTGGAGCGCGATCACGACCCCATCCCAGATCAAGCGCTGGTTCTTCGGCGTGGACACCGACTCCGACTGGACGGTCGGCAGCCAGCTCGTCCACTCGGGCGAGTACCAGGGCAAGCCCTATGTCGACAAGGGCGAGATCCTCGAGATCGAGCCGCCGAAGCGCCTCGTGCACACGCACTGGAGCGATGTCTCCGGCAAGCCCGACGACCCCGAGCACTACCAGGTCGTCACATGGCAGCTCGTCGAGACGGATGGCGGCACCGAGCTGACGATCAGGGAGCGGAACCTGCCGTCGGAGGATGCCGCCGCGACGTCGGAGCAAGCCTGGAAGGGTGCACTCGGGAGCCTGAAGAAGCTGCTCGAGCAATAGCTCGGCTGCGCTGAGCCGTAGCCCTCAGCCTCGGTCATCCGCGCCGAGCGCGGCCAGCCGGTCGGCGGACGGGATGACGTAGTACGCACCGGAGATCGCGCGCGTGACCGTTGTGAGCGCGTCCGGCGGTCCGTCTCCGGCACCGATCATGCTCTCCAGCATCGCCGTGAGGATCCGCTGCTGGGCGCTGAAGCCGACGAAGATCGTGCCGTGGCTGGCGACGGTCCCGTAGGCGATGTTTCGCCGAAGATCTTTCCCGAACGCGTCCTGGTCCGTGCGTTTGACGTGCGAGGTCGGCGGCGGCGGGTCGAACTCGGCGCTCTCGGCCTTCCGACGGCCGATGATCGCCTCCTGCGTACGCGACCGAGTGACAAAGAGACCGTCCGAAAGCGGCTACCTCGGGATTCTTCGAGTTGACATGCAAGTGAGTGCTTGCCTATCATGGTCGCTGTGGGAGACGTGTTCAAGGCAATCGCGGACCCGACACGTCGGGCCATCCTCGATGAGCTGACCGAACGCAATGGACAGACCCTGTTCGAGCTCTGTGTTCGGCTGACGTCGAAGCATGCCCTTGGGTCCAGCCGGCAGGCGATCTCACAGCATCTCGCAGTGCTCGAAGACGCCGGCCTGATCCGGACGCGCCGTGCCGGCCGGTACAAGTTCCACGACCTCGACAGCTCGCCCCTGCGCCAGATCGCGAGTCGCTGGCCTACAGCCGAATGAACGGAGGTCCCGATGAAGATCGTCGTTACCAGCGTCCTTGTCGATGACCAGGAAAAGGCGCTTCGTTTCTATACGGACGTGCTCGGGTTCGAGAAGAAGGAGGACGTCCCGGTGGGCGATGCTCGATGGCTCACCGTCGTCTCGCCGCAGGACCGGGATGGGACCGAGCTGCTGCTCGAACCGGACCAGCATCCCGCGGCCAAGCCGTTCAAGGCGGCCCTGGTCGAAGACGGCATGCCGTATACGTCTTTTGCCGTCGACGACGTCCGAGCCGAATTCGCACGCATGCGGGACCTCGGTGTCACGTTCACCCAGGAACCCATGGACGCGGGCCCGGTCGTGACGGCCGTCTTCGACGACACATGTGGCAACCTCATCCAGATCGCCCAGCGCACCTAGGGGAGGCATAGTCGCGCGCTACTCGGCGTAGGGCTGATCCTTCCCCTGCGCGCTGTAGCCGATGCTCCAGACGTAGCCGTCCGGGTCCGCGAAGGTCCCGCCGTAGCCGCCCCACTGCAGCGTTGCCGCGGGCTTGAGGATCTGTGCGCCGGCCTTCTCGGCCTCCTCCATGACCGCGTCGACGCGCGCCTCGCTGCGTACGACGTAATTGAGGACGATGCCGCTGAAACCGCTGCCTTCGCGGCTGGCCCCGACCATGTCGGCCAGGCCCTCGCGGCCGTAGAAGCCGACGAGCGAGCCTCCGTGAGGCACGAAGAAGACCGAGATCTTGTAGTCGTCCTGGACCTTCCAGCCCAGCCCGTCCACGTAGAAGCGCTTGGACCGTTCCATGTCGTTGACGCCAAGCAGGATCGCGCTGACGTGCGAGTTCATGTGGTTTCTCCCTTCTCGTGAGCTGATGGACGAGCCCGATGGTAGGAACGGAACCTGGCGGCCGCTTCTCGAAAACTGCTGGATTCCACCGAACGGCCCAGGGCTCGTTTGGGGATGAGACAGGCGCCCAAGCCAAGATGCCCGATCCACCAACGCGGATGAGTCGGATGCCATCGCCAAAGACGGTTGACGCCGTCGCCAGTGGGCGCAATACTAAAGCAAGTGCTTAACTCTCAGCCGCCGCTGGATCTCGTCTTCCAGGCCCTCTCCGACCCGACTCGGCGCGCGATCGTCGAGCGGCTCGGCCGCGGGCCAGCGTCGGTGAGCCAGCTGGCGCAGCCGTTCGCGATGTCACTGCCGGCCGTGCTCCAGCACGTCGCGGTCCTTGAAGCCAGCGGGCTCGTCCGATCCGAGAAGGTCGGGCGCGTCCGGACCTGCCAGATCGATGGCCGCACGCTGTCGGTCGCCGGCCGCTGGATCCAGGCCCGCCGGGCGACCTGGGAGCGACGCCTCGATCGACTCGGTGCAGTCCTCGCCGAGCAGCCCGACTGACCCCGAAAAGGAGCTCCCGATGCCCGAACGATCCGTCGTCCACTCGACCTTCACGCTCGAGCGCACGTATGACCGCCCGCCCGCCCGCGTGTTCGGCGCCTGGGCCGACCCCGCCCTGAAGGGGCGCTGGTTCGGCGGCGGCACCGACGACGCCCCGATCGACCTCGACATGGATTTTCGCGTAGGCGGCCAGGAGACGGACCGGAACGAGCCCGGCGGGTACGTGGCCCACTATCACGAGATCGTCCCCGACGAACGGATCGTCTTCACCTACGACCTGTCATTCGGTGGCCCGCTCGTGTCGGTATCGCTCGCGACCGTCGAGTTCCGCCCGACCGGCGACGGTTCCGGCACCCAGCTGACATACACCGAGCACGGCGCCTTCCTCGACGGCGTCGACGACCCGGAGCTCCGGAAGAACGGCACCGGCGGCATGCTCGACGAGCTGGGCCACTGGTTGGAGCGTCAGGCGGCGACCGCCTGAGGGTCGTCAGCCACTCGACAGGGGGTAGAGGACATCGCCTAGAGGGACCTTGATAGGGAGGCAGGTTCGCGGAGGCCGATCCCGCTTACCCTTGGCGGACCCAAGAGCGAGATGGGCAAACTGGTGATCCTCCCCAAGATCCGGGATCCGCGGTTCATCACCGTTCGTCGCGGCGGGACCCTCCAGGACGACGATCATCGTCTTCTCGCGATGTGGGCGGCTGACTGCGCGGAGCACGTGCTGCACTACTTCGAGCAGGCACG
>DASTIG010000121.1:0-6221 GCA_035717785.1 Candidatus Limnocylindrales bacterium | reverse complement strand
GGTCCGTCGGGATGCGCAACACCGTCGACCACGGCCGGACGTGCGGCTGATCAACGGGCCCGACGATCGAGTAGCCCCGAGCCGTGAGTCGATCGCCGGCCCAGTCGACGATGCCTGCGAGCCATGTGGGGTCCGTCCAGTCCTGGACCCGGGGAAGTGTCACGACGACGTGAAGAACTCGTCCATCGTCCCGGCCGCACACGACTCGGCGAGGCAGTCGAGACCCCACGCATCCTGGATCGTGTGCAGCACGCTGTAATGGTCGTGCCGCTCGGTGGAGCGGAAGCCCGCCGGAACGTCCTTTGAAACTACGATCGTGGCGATGTGTCCGCCCGATGGATCATTGCCGGCGTCTTCGTCGAACGTCACGATCAGAAGGCCACCTGCCTCGAACGCCGGGCTCTCGAGGATGGTCGGCAGGAACCCGGCGAGCCAGTCGTCCGCAATGCGCATCGAGCAGTCGTGCGCGCTGTGGCACTGGTTCGGGACGATCAAGGCGTAGTCCACGTCGCCCGGCTGGAAGGCAGTCAGGTCCTGGAGCCGGACGCAGCGGTCCGGATCGGTCCGGATTCTGTTGAAGCTGATGGCCGGTGCGTGTTTCCGCTCGTAGACACCTGGTCCGTCGCGACCATCCTTCGCCGAGCGGCCGCTGAAGCAGTCCGGCGGCCGGTTCTCCGCGTACTCGCCCCACGTCCGTCCGCTCGCCTCGATCTGATCGGCGATCGTCGGCGCATCCAGATCGTGGCGGCCGTTGTCGGTCACTCCATGCGTCGAGCCGCTGAACAACGCGAAGTAGTTCGGCTGGGACGGCCGCGCGACACCGAACGACTGCTCGGCCAGCCCGTATCGGTCGATCAGGCCGGCGATGTACGGAAGGTCATCAGCGCCGACGACACGCTCGTAGTCCTGGTTCTCCAGCACGACGATCCAGACGTTCGAGAAGGCTGGGATGGCTGGGGAGGCGGTCGGCCTCGGGCTCGGGGACCGCGTCGGGCTCGGGCTCGGGGAGGCCGCGCTCGGTAGCGCGGTGGCCGTCGGCGCGCTCGTCGACGCGGTCGTCGGACGACAGCCGCCCAGCAAGGCGAGCACCAGTGCGAAAACGAGGCCGATCGCCGTCGGGCGCGATGGTCGGTTTCCCATGTCCCCCACAGACGACGTCAGCGTTTCCGACCGCCGCCGAAGAGCGTTCCGAAGATCCCGCGGAGGATGTCCTGGCCGAGTCGCGAGCTCGCGACACGTCCGCCTGTCCGGATGGCGGTGTCGATGGTCTTCTGGCGGGCCTTCGCGTCGGCCGCGGCCGCACGCTCATCTGCCTTGCGCTGGCGCTCGGCCTCCGTGGCGGCGCGCTTCCGGGCAGCCTCGAGCTCCCGCTGCTGGCGCGCGATCTCGCGTTGCTGCTGCGCCGGCGTCATGTCGTTCAGACCGCCGGCGGTGGTCGGCTCGACACCCGCGCGGGTCGCGGCCTCGATGGCCGCCTGGCGTGCCGCGGTGATTCGTGCCGTGATGCGCTCGTGCGCGCTCTCGCGATCGACCGTCGCGCCGTACTTCGTGGCGAACGTGCTGCCAGCGACCGCGGCCGCGAACGCCTCCGGTGGCATCGGCGCCATCAAGGAGTCGGGCGGCAGGATCCGGGTCGCGGCGAGGGGCGTCGGCACGCCGCGCGGCGACAGCACGGTGACGAGGGCCTCACCGGTGCCGAGCGACGTGATGGTCTTCTCGACGTCGTAGAAGTCGGTCATCGGGAATGTCCGCGCGGTCTTGCGCAGGGCATCGGCATCGTCCGGCGTGAAGGCACGCAATGCGTGCTGCACGCGATTCCCGAGCTGGGCCAGGACCGATGAGGGGACGTCGGTCGGTGCCTGGGTCACGAAATAGACTCCGACCCCCTTCGACCGGATCAGCCGCGCCGTGCGCTCGATCTGGTCCATCAGCGCCTCCGACGCGTCGTCGAACAGCAGGTGCGCCTCGTCGACGAAGAACGCGAGCTTCGGCGTCGGCAGGTCGCCCGCCTCCGGGAGCGTCTCGTAGAGCTGGGCGAGCATCCAGAGCATGAACGTCGAGAACAGGCGGGGCTGGTCCATCACGTCCGCGAGCTCGAGGACGCTGATGATCCCGTGCCCATCCGACGTCGTGCGGATGAGGTCCTCGACCTCGAACTCGGGCTCGCCGAAGAAGACGTCGGCGCCCGCCTGCTCGAGGACGACGATCGACCGCAGCAGGACGCCGACCGTCGAAGTCGACATCCCGCCGTAGTCCTCGAGGATCGCCTTTCCCTCGTCGGATGAGAGGTATTTCAACGTGGTCGCGAGGTCCTTCAGGTCGAGCAGCGGCAGGTCGTTGTCGTCGGAGTACTTGAAGACCAGTGCCAGCACACTGGTCTGCGTCTCATTGAGGTCCAGCACCTTGCCGAGCAGCAACGGCCCGAATGAATGGACGGTCGCGCGGACCTGAGCCCCCTGCTTCCCGGAGAGGGACAGGAATTCGACCGGATGTCCCGAGGCCTCGAACTGCCAGCCGAGCGACGCCGCCCGCTCCTGAACCTTCGGATTCGCGGCATCGCCGGCGAGTGCGATGCCGGACAGGTCGCCCTTGATGTCGGCCGCGAACACAGGCACACCGGCCTTCGACAGCTGGCCGGCGAGCAATTGGAGGGTCTTCGTCTTGCCAGTGCCTGTCGCGCCGGCGACGAGGCCGTGCCGGTTGAGCGTCGACATCGGCACGCTCACCCGCACGTCGTTGAACAGCTCGCCTTCGTGCATGGCGCTGCCGATCACCAGGGCCGGTTCATCGAACGCATACCCAGCCGTGATGGCGTCGCGGAATGCCTGGTCCATGGGTCCTCCGAGGCGGCCGGTGCGGTGGTGCCGGGGGAGGCGCAAGCGTATCACCGGGCCCCTTCCGGGCCAGAGCCGGTTCTCGGCTAAGGAATGAGACCGGGACCTTCGTACGGGTGACCATCGAGGGTCCGACGCGGTACAGATATGTCGGCGGGGGGATGTCCCATGGGGGAACTGGCGAAAGCATGTCCGCACGACCGACGACGACGATCTCCCGATCGTCGGCGCGCGCCATCCGTCGCCTCACGACCGCCGCCTTCGCAGCGTATGTCCTGCTTGCCGGGATCGCCATCGGGGCATCGGTCGCCCTCGCCCTCCCTGTCTTCGACCCGCGGCAGTCGGGCGTGGATCCTGTCGTCGTCATCGGCGCGACCGGGGCGACTGTTGCACTCCTCGTTCTCGGCGGACTAGCCTTCGCGACGGCGCGCATCCGTCGCCACGCGGCGGTCCTCGAGTCGGAGCGAACGGACCTGCGCGAGGCCTACGACCGGGCTCGGCTCGATTCGCTGCGCGACGGGCTGACCGGCCTCGGCAACCATCGGGCGTTCCAGGAGGAGCTCGACGCCCAGGTGGCGACCGCCCGGGACGACGAGTCGCCAGTGGCCCTGCTGATCATCGATGTCGACGATCTCAAGAAGATCAACGATCGCAAGGGTCATGCGGCGGGCGACGAGTTGCTCAGGACCGTCTCCCAGGTCATGCGGGCGAACCTCCGGCGGTCGGATCGCGCGTACCGGCTCGGCGGCGACGAATTCGCTCTCCTGCTGCCCGGCTGCGACCTCGACGACGCCGGGATCATCGCCAACCACCTGCTGGCCGCAACGCTCAGCGGACACCATGGCCGCATCGGCGCGTTCTCGGTGACGATCGGGATCTCCGCATTCCCGACGCCAAGCGCCGATCGACAGCAGCTGCTCCACCACGCAGACGCCGCCATGTATTCGGGGAAGCGGCACGGCCGCACGAAGGTCGAACGGTTCGACCCGCAGCGACACGGCATCGCCGACGACCCCAGGACACTCGCGCAGCTGGTGGCGTCGGTGGAACGGGTGACGTCGAACGGCCAGTTGCGGGCCGTCTACCAGCCGATCTTCTCGTTGCGGACCGGCCAGGTCAGCGGGTTCGAAGGCCTCGTCCGGCTCGGGCCCGATGCGGAATTCGACGAGCCGACTGCCCTGTTCGTCGCGGCAGAGGCGACCAGCCGCACGATCGAGCTCGACGTCGTATGTGCACAGACCGTGCTCGCCGGCGCGCGCGACCTCCGCCCCAACCAGTACCTGTCCATCAACCTGTCGCCGCGGACGTTGGAGTCCGACGCGTTCAGCCCGCTCGAAGTGGTCGCCCTCGCTCGGCGACACGGGGTACCGCCGGAGCAGCTCGTCATCGAGCTCACCGAACGCGAGGCGGTGGAGGATCTCGAGAGCCTCCGTGCCGCCGTCGCGACCCTGCGCCGCCAGGGTGTCCGCATCGCGCTCGACGACATCGGGGCGGGCAACGCCGGTCTCCGCCTCCTGAGCGAGGTCGACTTCGACATCATGAAGATCGACCTGTCGCTGGTCCGGGCAGGCGCCACGCACGAGCCGTCGGAGGCGGTCCTGCGCGCTCTGGGCAGCTTCGCCCGCCAGCGCGGTCACCAGATCGTCGCGGAAGGGATCGAGACGCCCGATCTGCTCGAGGCGGTCCTGGAGCTTCAGTACGATGCCGGGCAGGGGTTCCTGTTCGGGCGACCGGCACCGACGATGGCGATGACGGATCTCAAGCTGGTGGATCTGATCACCGACGGAAGCCACTCCGAGGATCCGGCCGCCTGACCGCATGACGGTCGGCCGGACCGCGCTTCAGGCGTCGGGGCTCGGATAACTGCCCAGGACCCTGGTCATCGTCGTGACGCCGCGGACCTCATCCAGGGCGGCCGCCATCGCGGGATCGGCCATGTCGCCGTCGAGGTCGATCCAGAAGACGTATTCCCACGCCCGCTCGCGGCTCGGGCGCGACTCGAGCTTGCGCATGTTCAGGCCGTGGGCGGCGATGACCTGCAGGACAGCGAGGAGGGTCCCGGGCTCGTTGCGCACAGCCACGACGAGCGTCGTCCGACGCATGTCGGGCGGGTCGATGAGGTCGGGCGGCTGGCCGTCCGGTCGCGCCAGAAGGAGGAACCGCGTCCGATTGTCCGGGAGGTCGCCGATGTCGTCGGCCAGGACCTCGAGGCCGAACAGGGCCGCCGCCCGCGGCGACAGCACGGCGGCTGCCCCACGCTCACCGCTGTCGGCGATGGCCTTGCCGGCCCCGGCCGTGTTGTACGTCGAGAGAAGCTGCCAGGGTCGCGAGCGGAGGAACGCTTCCGCCTGGCCGAGTGCTTGGATGTGCGAGTACACCCGCTCGATGTCGTCGATGCGCTGGCCGCCGAGGGCCGCGAGGCACAGCCGGACTGGCACCACGATCTCCCCGCGGATCACTAGCTTGTGCTCGACGAGCAGGTCGTAGTTCTCACGGACCGTGCCGTTGATGACGTTCTCGATAGGTACCACGCCGGCGCGTGCCTCGCCATCCGTCACCGCCTGGAACACGGCACGGAAGCTACCGACGGCCGTGCGCTCGGCGTCGCCGAAGGCGGCGAGCACGGCGTCTTCGGCGAACGCACCGGGCTCGCCCGCATAGACGATTGGTTGGTCGACTCCCATGAGGCCGAGTCTACTGATGACGCCGCCTCATGACGGGCTGCGGCGCTGCTCTTGCCGGCGGACGCCCCACGCACTCACGGCGATCCTCCTCGAGCAGGCTTGAAGTCAACGACTGTCCAGATGACGAGACGTCATGACGATGTCGCGGTCAAATCGGAGACTTCGATCGTGGCACGCCGCCCGTCCCCTAGCGCGTCGGTGCGGTACGTCCCACCGTGCACGCGTCCACCCATGGGGGGCAGTGAGCGAGGCTATGGGCATCGCCGAGTCTGACCTGAGTGGCCCCTCGGCCGATGTGGTCGACGCGGGTTTGGAATTCCGAGAGCGGGTCGCGTTGCGGCTGGCCCCGTTTCGCGCGCCAGACGATCTCGCGGCCGCGAGCCGATCTCGACGGGTTGCAGAGAACCGGGTGCCACAGGCGCTCGAGTCGCGCCACCTGGTGTTGGTACCTCTATTTCCGCAAACGATCGATCACTCCGGGAAGGTCGACATCCACGAAATCCTGACCGCTTGGCGTGCGGCGGAACGTGGGCTCGGTGTGATCCCAGAGGGCAGCCTCGAGTGGGCTCGCGTCCACGCGAAGCTCGTCAGCCTCCGCGCTTCGTACCACAAGCTCTTCGCCGAGCGCTGCGATCGACCGCCGAGGTCTGAGGTTCCGTGGCGCGTCCTGGATCGTCCGAAATTAGCGGAAGGCTTGCGTTCA
>DASTIG010000120.1:0-9825 GCA_035717785.1 Candidatus Limnocylindrales bacterium | reverse complement strand
CCACGAGCCCATCAGATGCCTAGCGAGGCTAGCTGGACTCGCCGCCTTATCCCTCACGGCGGAACGCCTCGACACCCTCGGTCACGGATGCATACAGGTGGCCCTGGTCGATTGTCTCGAGCAGCCCGAAGCGCACGATCGTGTCCTTGACGCTCGTCGGGAGCTCCGCGAACGCGAGGTGGATCCCCTGCGCATTCAGCTCGAGATCGAGGTTCGTGAGCATCGTCGCGGCGGTCGTATCGATGTCGGTGATCGGCTCGGCGGCGACGAGGATCCACGTGGGCGGGGCGTCAGCGGCTTTGACGAGCTCGCGCATGCGGTCGCGGAATTGGTTCGCGTTCGCGAAGAAGAGCGGTGCGGACCAGCGGACGATGAGCAGCCCCGGAACCTGTTCCGAATCGGGATAGTGCCGGATGTCGTGCCAGCCGGGGACGCCAGCTGGCTTCCCGAGGACCGTCGAATACGGTGCCGCGACCCGCGCGAAGATGTAGACGGCCGACAGGGCCACGGCGATGACGATGCCGAGGAGGACGCCGAGGAACATGACCCCCAGGGCACAGGCGACGGCGAGCCCGAACTCTGTCCGCTGCACCCGATATAGCCGGCGAAGCGCGGCGGCGTCGAACAGGCTGATCGATGCGGCGATGACGACCGCCGCGAGGACCGGCTGCGGCATGGCCTGGACGAGGCCCGGCGCGAACAGGAGCATCGCCACGACGAGGGCCGCCGCGATCAGGCCGGTCAGCTGCGTCTTCGCCCCGGACTGGAACGCGACCGCGGTGCGCGACCCGCTCGTGCTCACGGGAAAGCCCGTGAACAT
Source organism: Candidatus Limnocylindrales bacterium (assembly GCA_035717785.1). GTDB lineage: Bacteria > Chloroflexota > Limnocylindria > Limnocylindrales > CSP1-4 > SPCO01. The sequence goes on along the minus strand of DASTIG010000120.1, from coordinate 9,005 downwards.
CCCCGCCGCCAGGTTGGCCGACTAGATCCCGACGAGCTCCTGGTCGCCGTCCACCTCGTAGCTCGCGCGCCTCGAGAAGCCGCCGGACGTCGAGATCGTGTCGCCCATGGCGACCAGCGAGATGCCGAGCGCCGACGCGAACAACAGCGGCAGGTCCGTCGCCTCGACAGCGGGGAATGCCGGCACGGGTAAGCCCTGGGGCAGGACGCCGATGATTTCGACGCCGCGCGCGGCGAGGTCGAGCACGACGGAGAACCCGATCGCGACGACGACGGCGACCAGGATGCCGGGCGTTTTGGGTGCCAGCCACTTGAGGCCAAGGATGAGGACCAGGCTGAGCAGGCCGATCCCGAGCGCCCGCGGGTTCGTCATCTCGAGACCGCCGAGGAACGCGCCCACCTCGCCGATGAGTCCGTCGGCATCGGTCGAGAAGCCGAAGAGCTTCGGCATCTGGCTGATGAGGATGACCACCGCGAGACCGGCCAGGTACCCGGTCCGGACCGGATTCGAGAGGAGGTCGGCGACGAACCCCAGCTTGAGAGCTCCGGCGTTGATGGTGACGGCGCCCACGAGGAGCGCGAGCATGCCGCGAGGGCGACCGCCTGTTCCGGGTCACCGGCGGCGAGCGGCAGGATCGTCGCGGCGATCATCGGACCCAGCGACGAGTCCGGCCCGAGGACCAGGATCGGCGACGGTCCGACGAGGGCGTACGCGATGAGGCACACGACCGTGGTGTACAGGCCGGTGATGGCGGGCAGTCCGGCCAGCTCCGCGTACGCCATCCCCTGCGGGACGAGCAGCGTGACGAGCACGACAGCTGCGATCAGGTCACGCGACAGCCATGACCGTTCGTACGTCCGGATGACCCGGACGCCCGGCACCCGCCGCTCGACCCGTGCACGCGCGGGGCTTGCCGTCATGTCGGACTCAACCCCAGCTCCGGTCATCGCGCAGCGCTATGTGCCGACGACCTACGCCGGCGTCGTTTTCGCGGATGCATCGGGATATCAACTCCCTGATGATGTTGCACGACTTTCCGATGTGTATCCTGATGGACGTAGTGCAATGGGGGGTGGTTCGGGGCGTCTCCTGACCTCCAGACTGCAGCCGCCGTGCGTGGCAGTCACCGAGGGGATCGCGGACGCGGTCAGCTGGGGAGGATCCATGGGGTACAACCTTCGGAATCGCAACTTCACGAAGTTGCTCGACTTCAGCCCCCGCGAGATCCACTACTTGCTGGACCTCTCACGTGACCTGAAGCGGGCGAAGTACGGCGGGTACGAACAGCAGCACCTGCGCGGCAAGAACATCGCGATCATCTTCGAGAAGACCTCGACGCGGACGCGCGTGTCGTTTGAGGTCGCCGCGTATGACCAGGGTGCCCACGTCACCTACCTCGGCCCCGAGGGCTCGCAGATCGGCCACAAGGAGTCGATGAAAGACACGGCCCGCGTCCTGGGTCGCATATTCGACGGGATCGAGTACCGGGGCTTCGGGCAGGCGATCGTCGAGGAGCTGGCCGACTACGCGGGAGTGCCGGTGTGGAACGGCCTGACCGATGAATTCCACCCGACCCAGATTCTCGCCGACGTCCTGACCATGACCGAGTTCTCGGACAAGCCGATGACGCAGATCGCGTACTGCTACCTCGGCGACGCTCGCAACAACATGGGCGACTCCCTGCTGGTCGGCGGCGCCAAGCTCGGCATGGACGTCCGATTGTGCGCCCCCAAGTCGCTCTGGCCGGCCGACGACCTGCTGGCCACCTGCCGCTCGATCGCCGAGGAGACTGGGGCGCGGATCACCCTTACGGAGGACACGGAGGAAGGCGTCAAGGGCGTCGACTACCTCTATACCGATGTTTGGGTGTCGATGGGCGAGGACAAGTCCGTCTGGGACGAGCGGGTGAAGCTGCTCCTGCCATACCAGATCAACGCCGAGCTCGTTGCGAAGACCGGCAATCCCCAGGTGAAGTTCATGCACTGTCTGCCGGCCTTTCACGATCGCCACACCAAGGTCGGCGAGGAGATGTTCGAGCGCTTCGGCCTCGACGGGATGGAGGTCACCAACGACGTCTTCGAATCCGAGCGATCGATCGTGTTCGACCAGGCCGAGAACCGGATGCACACGATCAAGGCCGTGATGGTCGCCACGATCGGCTTGTAGCGGCGGCAGCGAGGTCGGATCGATGCGCATCGTCATCGCCCTCGGCGGCAACGCCCTGCTGAAGCGGGGCGAGCCGATGACCGCCGGGCATCAGCGGGCCAACGTCCGGGTCGGGGCCGAAGCCCTCGCGCGGGTCGCGCGCGAGCACGAGCTCGTCATCTCCCACGGCAACGGTCCGCAGGTCGGCCTGCTTGCCCTCCAGGGTGAGGCCTACAGGGAGGTCGAGAGCTATCCGCTCGACGTCCTCGGCGCGGAGACCCAGGGCATGATCGGCTACCTCGTCGAGCAGGAGGTCGGCAACCTGCTGCCCGAGGAGCGGCCGCTTGCCACGATCCTCACGATGGTCGAGGTCGACCCCGACGACCCGGCCTTCACCGACCCGACGAAGTTCGTCGGGCCGATCTACGACGAGGCCCAGGCGACGGCGCTGGCCGCCGACAAGGGCTGGTCCGTCAAACCGGACGGCGCGTACTGGCGCCGGGTCGTCCCCTCTCCCCGGCCAAAGCGGATCTTCGAGATCCGGCCGATGCGATGGCTGCTCGAACACGGCGCCGTCGTCATCTGCGCCGGGGGCGGCGGCATCCCGACGATGTACGCCCGCGATCGGGAGCGCTACCTCGTCGGGGTCGAGGCGGTCATCGACAAGGACCTCGCAAGCAGCCTGCTCGCCCGCGAGCTCGACGCCGACCTGTTCGTCATGGCCACCGACGTCGATGGCGTGTACACCGACTGGGGCACGCCCGCACAGGCGCGCATCGAGCGGGCGACGCCTGACCAGGTCAAGGCGATGGACTTGCCCGCCGGCTCGATGGGCCCGAAGGTCGACGCCGCCGTGGAGTTCGTGGCGGCGACCGGGAAACGCTCCGCCATCGGGTCGCTCGAGGAGATCGACGGCTTGGTCGAAGGTCGCGGTGGCACACAGGTCGTTGCGAAGGAGGAAGTCTGATGGCGTCGTTCGGCGTGCACTCGGAGGTGGGCAAGCTCCGCACGGTTATCGTCCACCGGCCCGACCTCAGCCTCAAGCGGCTGACGCCCGCCAACCACGACGAGCTCCTCTTCGACGACGTCCTATGGGTCGAGCGGGCCCAGTGGGAACACGATCAGTTCGTCGCCCGGATGCGAGAGCGCGGGGTCGAGGTGCTGTACGTCCAGGACTTGCTGACCGAGGCGCTTGCCACCGGTGAGGAGGTCCGTCGCCGGCTCATCGAGCTCGTCGCCTCCGAGGCGGTCGTCGGGCCCAGCCTCGTGGAGCCGGTCGGCGCCTGCCTGTCGACCCTCCAACCAGACGCGCTGGCCCGCCACCTGATCGGCGGCCTGACGGTCGCCGAGTCAGGCCTCGATCTCGGCAAGCTGAAGAGCTCGTCTCTCATCGCGGCCGCCATCGACGACGAGTCGACGTTCGTGCTGCCGCCGCTACCGAACTCCCTCTTCACCCGCGATTCGTCGTGCTGGATCTACGGTGGTGTTTCGATCAACCCCATGTACTGGCCGGCGCGTCGCCGCGAGGCTTACAACATGGGCGCGATCTACCGCGCGCATCCCAAGTTCCGGGACGCCTCGTTCGAATACTGGTATCCGCCGATGGGCGACGACGACCGCTTCCGGCTCGAGGACTTCGGCCGGGCGTCGCTCGAGGGAGGCGATGTCGAGATCATCGGCAAGGGGACGGTGGCGATCGGGATGTCCGAGCGGACGACCGGGCGGATGATCGAGCAGATCGCGAAGTCGCTCTTCGCGAAGGGAGCGGCGGAGCGGGTCATCGCCGCGGTCATGACCAAGGACCGTGCCCACATGCACCTGGACACGGTCTTCACCCTCCTCGATCGCGACAAGGCGACGGCCTTTCCCAAGGTCGTCGAGGGCATCCGGGCGATCAGCCTGCGACCGGGCTCGAAGTCCGACACGCTCGATGTCCGTCCCGACAAGGACTTCCTGTCCGCCGTGGCCGATGCGCTCGGCCTCAAGAAGCTCCACGTCGTTGAGACCGGCGGCGACGCCTACCAGCAGGCGCGCGAGCAGTGGGACGATGGCAACAACGTCGTGGCCCTCGAACCCGGCGTGGTCGTCGCTTACGAGCGCAACACGTTCACGATCTCGAAGATGCGGGAGGCGGGAGTCGAGGTCGTCACGATCGAGGGTTTCGAGCTGGGCAAGGGCCGCGGTGGCGGGCATTGCATGACCTGCCCGGTCGTGCGCGACCCGATCTGAGGGAGGGCTCAGGCATGGACGGTCCGTTCCGCTGGGTCCTCGCGATCCTCATCGTCGCAGCCATCGTCGGGCTCGTAGCGTTCGCCCGCGGTGCGCCCGAGCATGCCGAACCGACGGCGCCCGCCGCCGGCTGGGTCCTCGAGGCCGTCGGATGAGCGACATCGCGGTCGCCGGCAAGCACATAAGCACCGGCCAGGCGGCGTCCATCGGCGTCGCCGCGATGGTCGGCGCCGGGATCTTTTCGCTGCTCGGCGCGGCCGGCGAGGTCGCCGGTGCGGCCGTCTGGCTGTCATTCGTGCTGGCCGGCGGCATCGCCGCCCTGCAGGGCTACTCGTTCGGCAAGCTCGGGGCGCGCTACCCCTCGGCCGGCGGCATGCTCGAGTACGTCAACCGCGCCTTCGGCGACGGCCACATCGCGACGATCGTGGCCTGGCTCGTGTACATCGCCAACGGCATCGTGACGGCGATGGTCGCCCTGTCCTTCGGAAGCTACGCCAGCACCGCGTTCGCCGGCGGCGACCCGGTCGCGATCAAGGCCTTCGCGGTCGCCCTGCTCCTCGTGATGACCGGCCTCAACGTCGCCGGCTCGAATGTCGTAGCCCGTGTTCAGGGCGTCGTCGTCTTCGTCGTCATCGGCATCCTCGCGGTGTTCGCGATCGTCACCATCGCGAATATCGAGCCGGGGAACCTCGCGCCATCCACCTATCCCGGCGTGCGCGACATCGTCTCGAGCGTCGCGTTGACGTTCTTCGCGTTCCTTGGCTTCGGCGTCGTGACGTTCACGGCCAGGGACCTCGCCAGCCCGGCCAAGCAGCTGCCGATGGCGATGGCGATCGCCATCGGGGTGGCGACGATCATCTACGTTGCGGTCGCGCTCGGCGTGTTCGGTACGCTGTCGGTGGCCGAGGTGATCGCCGCCGGTCCGACGGCGATCGCCGTCGCGGCCCAGCCTGTCCTCGGCAACGCGGGCTACTGGCTGATGACGGTGACCGCGCTGTTCGCCACGGCCGGCGCCACCAACTCCGGCCTGTACCCGGCGACCGGCCTGTCCGACCACCTCGCCGCAACCGGCCAGTTCCCGACCCTGATGGCCCGCCGGCTGGGCGGCCGGGTGCCGTTCGGGCTGATCAGCCTGGCGGTCGCGGTCATCATCGTCGTCGTCGTCTTCGATCTCTCGGCCGTGGCCTCGATCGGCAGCGCAGTGGCGCTCACAATCTTCGGGCTGGTCACGCTCGGGCACCTGCGCATCAGCGCCGACACCGGGGCGCGGCGGAGCATCCTCTATCTCGCCCTCGCGACCGTCGCCGTCACGCTCGCGACATTCGCGGTAACGACCCTCATCCAGGAGCCCGCGTCGATCGCGACCCTCGTGGGCATCCTGGTGGTGAGCGTCTTGTTGGATGTGGGCTGGTCGCGTCGGCGAGTCCGGCAGACCGGCCCCGGACCGGGACCCAGCGCCGGCCCTGACGACGCGCCACCCTCCCCGTCCCCCAGACCGATCGAAGGAGGACCAGGATGACGGCGGCCACCAGCGATTCTCCATCTGGCGGCCGGGGGTTCGCGCTGCCGTCTGCGTACACGATCCTGTTCCTGCTCATCGTCATCGTCGCCCTCCTGACCTGGATCATCCCGGCGGGCACCTACGACGTCGATGCAGATGGCGAGCCTGTCCCTGGCAGCTACCACCACGTCGAGCCGAACCCCCAGCGGATCGTCGTCGACTCGTTGATGGCCCCGATCAACGGGCTCTACGGGATCGAAGGCGAGGACGGCAGCATCAGCGTCTGGAACTCCGGCGAGCTATTCGGGGCCATCGACGTCGCCTTGTTCATCCTGGTGATCGGCGGCTTCCTCGGCGTGACGATGAAGACCGGCGCGATCCAGGGCGGGATCGCGCGGATCGTCGCGCGGCTCAGGGGCCGTGAGGGGTTGCTGATCCCGATCTTGATGACCGTGTTCGCCATCGGCGGGACGACGTTCGGGATGGCCGAGGAGAGCCTGGCGTTCTACGCACTCGTGATCACGGTGATGATCGCGGCCGGCTACGACTCGCTGGTCGCCGCGTCGATGCTACTGCTCGGTTGCGGCATCGGCGTCCTCGGTTCGACGATCAACCCGTTCGCGACCGGCATCGCCTCGGGCTTCGCTGGCGTGTCGATCGAGGAGGGCATCGTCGGGCGCCTCATCATCCTCGTCGTCGGCACGGCCATCGGGATCGTCTTCGTCATGCGCTACGCCGCGCGGGTCAAGGCCGACCCTGGCAAGTCGCTCGTGGCCGACCAGAGGGCCGCTAACGAGGAGCACTTCGGCGCGGCGACCGACGATAGCGCCCCGGACGCGTCGTTGAGCGGGCCGCAGCGGGGCGTACTCCTGCTGTTCGCCCTTGCCTTCGTCGTCATGATCTACGGCGTCATCCCGTGGGAGGACCTCGGCATCGGCCTGCCGACGCTGTGGTGGTGGTTCCCCGAGATGACGGCGTCATTCCTGTTGTTTGCGATCCTCATCGGGATCGTCGCGCGGATGTCGGAGACCAACTTCACGTCAACATTCGTCGACGGCACCCGCGACCTGCTCGGGGTGGCGCTCATCATCGGGATCGCCCGCGGAATCACGGTCATCATGAACAACGGGCTGATCACGGACACGGTGCTCAACGCGGCCGAGCAGGCGATGGGCGGGCTCGGCGGGGTGGCCTTCATCAACCTCATGTACTTCCTGTTCCTGCCGCTCTCGTTCCTGATCCCGTCATCGTCCGGCCTGGCGACCGTGGCGATGCCGATCATGGCCCCGCTAGCGAGCTTCGCCGATGTGCCAGCGCCACTCGTCGTGACCGCCTACCAGAGCGCGAACGGGCTGGTCAACCTCGTGACCCCGACGTCCGCGGTCGTCATGGGCGGGCTGGCCATCGCCCGAGTCGGCTATGGGACGTGGCTCCGATTCGTCTGGCCGGTCCTGATCTCGCTCGCGCTCCTGACGGTCGTCGTCCTGACCGGTGCGATGCTGCTGCAGTGATCGCACGGAGTTGTAGGCGGCGACGTCACCCTCCCTCGAGGCGAGCCACCTCATCGAGCAGCTCCCGGGCGATCCCATCCACGTCACGGGTGCCATCGAGCCGGATGAGCGGCAGGTCCGCCCGAGCCCATGCGTCGATGACGGGCGCGACGCGGGTCTCGTAGTCGCTGACGCGGCGATCGAAGACGGCCGCGTCCCCATCGTCCGTGCGTCGCTGGAGCGCCTCCCCGCAGCGGACGCAGATCGTCGTCGGCGTATGGTCGGACCAGCCGCAGGCCGGGCAGATCATGCGCCCGAGCATGCGGTCGCGGCAGACGGCCTCGGGCGTGTCGACGACGACCGCGATCCCGTGGTCGATCGGGGCAGCGAGCCAGGCTTCGAGCTGCGCGAGGTCACGCGGGAAGCCGTCGAGAATGACCCCGGTCGTTTCAGGAGGCAGGCCCTGGATGAACTCGCGCACGATGCGGACAGCCAGCTCGTCGGAGCCGTACCCGCCGGCCGCCATCGTCTCGCGCAAGGCCCGCTGCTCATCTGAGGGTCCGGCCGCCCACTCGCGCATCGCTTGGCCGGTGGAAAGGGCCAGGTAGCCGGCCTCGGCCAATCGCTGGCCCACCGTGCCCTTGCCAGAGGCGGGGCGTCCGAAAAGGACCAGCGTCGTCATGTCGACCTCCCGTGAACCTGCGTCATGGTTGCACCGCGGCGGCGGCTGCCTATGCGCCGAACCGCTCGGCGAGTACTCCATGGCGGAGCCCGAAGTCGCTGACCGTCAGTGACGCCTGGCCGAGCTTGTCCATCACGGTCCGGACAATGCAGGCGCCGGCCAGGATCACCTCGGCGCGCGCCGGCTGGAGGCCGACGATCGTCCGGCGCGCGTCGGCGTCGAGCGTCCGGTAGTGCTCGATCTCGCGGTCGATCGTCTCGCGGTCGAGGACCGTGCCCCGGATGATGTCTGGATCGTAGACGGCCATCTCGTGCTTGACCGCGGCAAGGTTCGTCACCGCACCGCCCATCGCCACGAGCGCATCCGGTTTGGCGCGGCCATCGAGGCTGGCGAAGTCCTTAGACATGGTCGCGAGGACCTCGTCCAGGCGTTCGGCCGTGATCGCGCGGTCTAGCCCGAACCGCTCCGTATACGCCACGGCCCCGAGCGGCAGGCTGAAGCGCTCGTCGACGCGGCCGTCCTGGCCGAAGGTGAACTGGGTGCTGCCACCGCCCGTGTCGAACACGACCACGTGACCCGCGTCGGCCGGCAGTCCGATCGAGACCGCCGCATAGGCGAGCCGGGCCTCGTCCTCGCCGCTCACCTCCTCGACCATGACGCCCGTCCGCTCGCGAATGGCCGATAGCACGTCGTCGCGGTCGTGTACGGCCCGCAGCCAGGCTGTCCCGACCGCCGCGATCGCGACCGCTCCCTCGCGTTTCGCCTCGTCGGCCATCTCGCCGATGACCTCGATCGTCCGCTCAAGGGCCGCAGGCTCGACCGTCCCACCGCTGCCGAGCCCCTCGCCCATCCGCGTGATCTCGGCCCGGTCCGCGACCGTTCGCCACGTGCCGTCGTCGACGCGCTCGCCGACGTGGAACTTCACCGAGTTCGTCCCGACATCGATCACCGCGTAACG
>DASTIG010000119.1:0-9384 GCA_035717785.1 Candidatus Limnocylindrales bacterium | reverse complement strand
CGATCGACTCGTCGGTGACGGTGTCATTCCCACCGGAGGCGTGCCTCGTGCTGCGACGCGAGGCCGTTCCCGACCAGCCCGACGCGCTGGCCGTCGCGGAGGCCCTGCTGTAGCGCGCCGGGCCACGCCGGTCGACCTCACCGGCATCGAGGCGGTCATCTTCGACAAGGACGGCACGCTCATCGACTTCCACGCGATGTGGGGCGGGTGGGCGCGCGAGCTGGGCGTCCGCCTGGACGCCACGATCCGGCGACCCGTCTCGCTCGACGTGTTCGCCACGATCGGGTTCGACCCGTCGACCGGACGGGTCGCCACCGGCGGACCGCTCGCGACCGCGACGATGGCCGGGATCGAGGAGACGGTCGCTCGCGTCCTCCGCCGCTGGTGCCCGAGCATCGCCGCCGCGCGTCGCGCGACCGAGGCCGCCTGGTTCGTCCCCGATCCGGCGGCGTCGGCCGTCCCGCTCGCTGATCTCGGCTCCCTGTTCGACCGGCTCCGCGATGGCGGCCGCCGGATCGCCGTCGCAACCACCGATGACCGCGGGCCGACCGACGCCTCGCTCCGCGCGCTCGGCGTCCGTGACCGGGTCGAGGCGATGGTCTGCGGCGACGATGGGTTCGCCGTGAAACCGGCACCAGACGCCGTGTTCGCTGTGTGTCATGCCTTCCGGACCGAGCCCGCTCGGGTCGCGGTCATCGGGGACGCACCCGCCGACCTGACGATGGCGCGGGCGGCCGGGGCGGGGCGCGTGATCGGGGTGCGGAGCGGGGTCGGGACCGAATCCGATCTGGGGGACGCCGACGCGATCATCGATTCGATCGGCTCGCTGCTGCCCTGACCCTCCCGCTACAGATGGGCTATCGCCCCGGACGCCACCACACCGTACCGTCCCGGTCCACCGAACCGCGACGGACGCGTACGGGATCGCTGCGCCGCGTCGTCTGACGGCACGCGGCACATGGAAAGACCCCCGCCCTCGCGGCACGGGGGTCTGTCGTTTTCGTGAGGCGACGCGACCGTCAGTCGCGGGCGCCGAACAGGCGAAGCAGGAACAGGAAGAGGTTGACGAAGTCCAGGTACAGGTGGAGGGCGCCGAGCACGGCTGCTTTTTCCACCGACCCGGTGTAGACCGCCAGGTCGCCGTTCTGGATGCGCTGTACGTCGTAGGCGGTGAGGGCCGTGAAGATCACCACGCCGATGATCGAGATGACCCAGGACACGGTGTCATTGAGCAGGAAGATGTTGATGACGCTCGCGACAAGCAGGCCGATGAGGCCCATGAACAGCAGGCCGCCGAGGCGGGCCAGCGAACGCTTCGTCACGTGGCCGTAGATCGCCGCGGCCCCGAACATCGCCGATGCCGAGAGGAACGCGGTCGCGACGGACCCGGTCGTGTAGAACGACACGATCAGCCCGATCGTCAGGCCGAGCGACGCAGCGTAGACGAAGAACGCTCCGAGCGCGGCGGTCGCGCTGATCCGGCGGATACCGAACGAGATACCCATCGCCAGGATGAACTGGCCGACGAGCAGGATGAACCAGTTGCTGCCCGTGAACTCCAGCAGCCGGGCGTTGCTCTGTACGAAGTAGGCGACGCCGGCGGTGACCGCCAGCCCGACGAACATCCACAGGAACGCCTGGGTCAGCAACGCCTGCTGCGTGCGCGCGTCGGGGATCGTCCGGGACTCGGACCCGGCCGGCGTCACCAGCGGGCCGGTGGTCGGTGTGGGAGTCGGTGAATAGGGAGTGGGGTTGGGGGACCGCGGATCACTCATGCGGCTCGATGCTCCTCAATGCAGGAACGGGAATGGACGGTTGAGATCTCTGATGACCGGTCGGAAGGCACGCTCACCACATGAGGCCCGCGTCGCGCGGATCCCAGCGCTCGGCGAGAAGGGTGACCTTGACCTCGTGCTCGACCACGGATTCCACCTGTTCCTTGACCTGGGCGATCATCGACCCGGCATAGGGGCAGAACGGCGTCGTGAGGATCATCTTGATCTCGGTCGAGTCGGGACCGAGCAGGATCTGCTTGATGAGGGCGAGCTCGACCACGTTCATGCCGATCTCAGGATCGACGACCGCGCGCAGCGCGTCGAGGATCGCGAGCTCGGTGGCACGGCGTTCGGGGTCGAACGCGGGCGCTTCAGCCGTGGTCGCAGGCGCTTCCACCGCGGTCGCGGCGGCGGTGTCGTCAGTCGTCTTTGTGTCGGTCATCGTGGGAACAGCCTAGCACCGACTCCGAACGAGGCAATCCGATCCGTTCGTACGACCTGTGACGGTTCCCGGGATCCGCCGATGCGGCCGCAACCATGAGAAGCACATCTCCGACAGCTGTGCACGATCGACCACCCAGGTGGAGCGATCCGTCATCTGCGCTCGCGATCACGCATAGGCGTGCGGATCCTGCATCTGACGCTTGCCTTGGTGAGTCCCGGGATGCCTTGGTGAGCGCGGGTCTTCTGTGCCGGCCCCTTGCGCCGGCGCGTCGCGCCGGGAGCCGGATCAGCCGGTCTTGACGACGATTCCCGGGAGCCTGTACTGGGACGGCAGGCCGGCCGCCTCCGCATCGCTGTAGCCGGGACCGACCAGCGACCCATCCGGTTCGAAGAAGTCGGCGTAACGTTCGCGGTGCGTGCTCGCGTACGTGAACGCCGCCGCCACGCCGACCCGTCGCAGCTCCGGGTGGTCGGTCAGGATGCGGGTGAGGTCGTACCCGTTGGCGCGGAGCTCGAGCAGCTGGCGCACCGTGAGCCGCGACCCGTAGCAGAACGGCTCGCCGTTCATCACGAGCGGGTCCTGCTGGACCCACTTGACGGTCATCGGGCTCAGCCGCCCTTGTAGATGAATTGGAGGAACGCGTTCCGCTTCCGCGCGTCGCCGGCCAGCCGCCGGTGCCAGCGGTATTGCGCGATAGCCTCGTCGATGGCCCGATCGGACTCGACCGACTCCTCCGGCGCGATGACCGCGGGGAGCGCCGCGCGCAGGCTCTCGCACAGGTTGATCAGGTCGTCGAGCGGGACACCCTTGCGACGATAGACCGGAGAGGTCCAATCGGCGTACTCACGCGCCGGGGCCGGATCGCCCGCAGCGACGGCGACTGCGACGCGGTCCGCGAGAAGTTCTGCGTCCCGCAGGCGCTGCCGCAGCCCGACCTCGTCGTTCCGATCCCGGAGCGTCGGATCGCGGTCGAGCGCGGTCGCCAAGGCCCGCGCCGCCAGCGTCGGCAAGGCATCGCGGATCCGTCGCGCGGCCTCGGGCGAGCCGGCGGTCAGGTCGAGCGGCGGTCGGCCGAGGCTTGGGTGACTCACGATCGGAAAGTCTAGCGTCCGCTCGGGCACGTCGCCATCCGTGCCGCGGCTACGATGCGTGCCGTGGACGAGCAAGGGACAACTGGCGAACCCGGCGAACGGCGCCTCGAACGACCTCCCTCGGATCGGTACGAGCCGGCCGTGCCTGAGCCGGGTCCCGACGGAGCCGGGTCGCAGGGGCGCGCGCTCGCGTATGCCGTACTCGCGGCCGTCGCTGGGGCTGCCGTCATCACCGTCAGCGGCGGCATCCTGGCGATCACCCTGGGCTTGCTGGTCATCGCGGCGGCGCTCGGCTGGGCAGTCGCGGCAGCGTTGTCGACGAGTCCGGCCGACGGCGCGCGTGTCCGACGCCAAGTGCTGGCCGCCGCCCTGGCCGCCGTCGGGGTCGCGCTAGGACAGCTCGGCCTCTGGCTGGTCGCCCGCCAGGAGGGCGGGACGCTCGGTCTCGTCGAGTACCTCGGGGAGGTGTTCGGGATCCTTATCCCCCTGCAACTGCTCATCGCCGTTGTCGTCGCCTGGTGGCGCGTGCGGTGAGCGACCCACGCGACGCGGGTGACCCGGGGGACCTCACCTTCCGGCGCCCTACCGAGGCCGATCACCGCCGGATCGTCGGGCTGGTCGACGAGTGGTGGGACGGTCGCCACATGCGCTCGCTCCTGCCACGCCTGTGGTTCCAGCACTTCACCGGGACGTCGTGGATCGCGGAGGAGGGTGACGGGCGGCTGGTCGGCTTCGTCGTCGCGTTCATCAGCCAGGACGATCCGAGCGTCGGCTACGTCCACATGATCGCGGCCGATCCGAACCGGCGGCGAAGCGGCATCGGCCGCGCGCTGTACGAGCGCGTGTTCACGGACCTGTCAGGTCGTGGCGTGACCCGCGTCAAGGCGATCACCTGGCCGGGCAACCGCCAGAGCGTGGCCTTCCACCGATCCATGGGCTTCCGCGTCGACGACGGTCCGGGGACGCAGAACCTGTACGGGACGCCCGCGTACGCCGACTACGACGGCGACGGCGACGACCGCGCGGTCTTCGTCCGCGACCTCTGAGGGTCGGCGCCAGAACGTCTCGGGAACCGATCGCCCGCGTCCGGTGTACATCTCGACACGGGTCACCCCGCCCGACACGCCACGGGAAGGAGTCCACCGATGCTTCGCCGGATCGCCGCCGTGATCGCCGCGACTGCCCTGCTCCTCGCCCTCGCCGTCCCGGCGATGGCCGGTGGTTGGGCTGAGATCGAGGCCGACGCGCAGACCACGACACCGACCGAGGACACGCCGTTCGAAGTCGGCTTCACCGTGCTTCAGCACGGGCAGACGCCCGCACCGTGGGAATCCGCGACCGTTCATTTCACAGACGCGGGAACGGGTGAGGCCTTCGACATCGCCGCGACAAACGACCGCGCGGACGGCCACTTCGTCGCGACTGCGACGGTTCCACACGCCGGCTACTGGAGCTGGCAAGTCAGGCTCGGGAACCTCGAGAGCCAGCACGTCCCGGTCCGGATAACGGTCGTCACGGCCAGCGGGGCGACCCCGCCGTTCGATCCGTCGACGGTCATGTCGGCGGTGGACAGTGCGAAGATCGACGTCACGAACTCCCTGACCGAGCGGTTCGCCCCCGAGATCGAGCGCCTCGATCGACAGGACGACGGCTATCGGGCGCGCCTCGACAATCTCGCCGCCCAGATGAAGGACGTGACGGCCGATCGCGATGCGCTCGCCGACCGTGTCGCCACCCTCGAGGGCGGCGGCGGCCTGCCCCTGATCGCGGTGATCAGCCTGTCGGTGCTTGCCGGTGCAGCCGCGGGGTTCGCGATGGCCTGGCTGGCGGGCAGGAAGCCACCGCGCGAGCTCCCGGATGTGACCCTCAATCCAGCGAAGCGCGGAGCCGACCCGGTGTGACCCGCTCGCGGAGGAGGCGGCCGAAGCGCCCGACGCGGTCGGGCGCTTCGCCTGTCTCGACCCAGCGAGCGATGAGCTGCTCGCCTTCCTCGTACGCGAAGACATACAGCCGCGATAGCGGGTCTTCGATGAACTCGAGGCGCTTCGCGGCGACCTCCTCGGAGAAACGTCCGACCTTCCGGAGATACGTCAACGCCTCCTTGTGCGATCGACCGTCGGCGTGACGACGGAGCGCGGCCTCGTCCACGGCGGCGTCCAGGATGTCGCGCGGCGCGACCAGCGCGACAGCCCGCTCCGCCATCTCACGCGCGGCGGGCCGGTCCGCGGCGACCGCCAGATCCGCGCGCTCAAAGAGCTCCACGAGCAGGTCGGCTCGCTCCTCGAGCGGCGACGCGAGCCTGGTCCCGTAGCGGGCCAGCCCTTCGCTGACCGGGCCCTCGGGCGTGTTTGTCAGCAGCATCGACGACTCGAGCTGGTGACGGCGGTCGACCAGGTCCGTCTCCTTCCAGGAGAGCTCGAGATGGTGGCCCGGGTACGTCTCATGAGCGACCGTGACGACGAGATCGGGGGCGGTGACCGGTAGGTCGACGTTGATGTCGATCCGCGAGCGACGACCGCCTTCGTACCAGTTGTACGCGATCCACGGCTGGTCGCGGACGATCGCCACGCGCAGGCTCTCGCCCTCTGGCAGTCCGAAATCGCGCCGAGCGCGCTCGCGGAACCGCTCGACGAGCCACTCGGCAGCGGACGGCAACCGATCGACCGGCACCTCGAGCTGGTGGTCCCAGGCCTCCAGTCGTTCCGCGACGGAACCCTTGCCCGGCAACAACGCATCGATGGCCGACGCGGCGGCGTCGAAGACCGCGGCGTCATACCGCCGCGGCGCGAAACCCATGCAGCGCTCGACGTACTCGCGGTACGGCAGCGGCTCCCCGGCGAGCGCCAGGGCGTGGGCGTCGAGCGCGTGCAGCTGTGCGGTCAGCCACTCCTTCCGGTCCTGTTCGTCGATCTCGCGGGCGACGCGATCGGCAAGCGACGCGACGTCCTCACGAAGCCGGCTCGGAGCCCGCAGTTGCTCCACGTCGACGCGCGCCTTGGTGTCGGCCGGCCCGTAGTACGCGTCCACGAGACCCGGCATGTGCTGGTCCAGCCGGAGACCGAGCAGGAGATAGTCGGTGGCGATGGGGTCCGGCGCCGGGACGGTCCGCGTGCCGCCGACGGCCGAGACCCGCTGCGGGGCCGGCGTCATCGCTGCATGCGATCGGGCCGTGGGGCGCGGCGCTCCCCATGGTCGCGGTGGTCGTCGGCCCGCCGCCGGGCCTCGGCGAGACGTTCTGCCAGGGTCGGGTCGGGTGGCAGGCCAGCCCGGTCCGGTGCGCGGTCGGCTGGGCGCTCGCCCGGGCGCTCGGCCCCCGCGGATGCCGGCCGATCAGGTTCCGCGGCGCCCAGACCGACACCGCCCGATTCCCCGACGAACGGCATGTGCTGCCGATCGACCGCGTCCAGGCTCATCCGCAGCGCGGCGGTCTTCTGGGTCGCGACCTCGCGGACGTATGCCGACTCCTCGTCGGCGGTCATCGGCCGTCCGCGGACGATCGCCTTCGGCTTGCCGACCATCAGCCACGCGAGGTGATAACGGTCCATGCTCCCCCAGGCCGTGGACAGGAGGTCGTCGGACAGCTGCAGCCAGAGCTGCATCGCCCCGAGGGATGGTTGGGCGACCAGGCGATCGCCCTCGTCGATCAGCTGCTGGGTCCTGGCGATCAGCTCGTCGCGTGTCATCGTCGGGCCACCTCGCCGTCGCGAATCATCGCCTCGCGGTCGGCGCGGGCGCGACGCGTCCACGGGCCGGGTGTCCCGGCGCCGATGGGCGCCCCATCGAAAGCGGTGACGGGCAGTATCCCGGCCACGCTCGACGACAGGAACGCCTCGTCGGCGTTGGCGAGATCCTCGCGCCGCAGCCTGGCCTCGACCGGCCGCAAGCCAACCCGTGCCGCCCAGTCGAGCAGCCAGGATCGCGTCGTCCCCGGCAGGATCGCGCAGTCGAGCGACGGTGTCGCGAGCTCGGGCGTCCCTCCAGCCAAGCCGCGGACCAGGAAGATGTTGGCTGACGTCCCTTCGGACAGGTGATCGTCGATGGTCAGGAACAGGGCGTCGTCCGCCCCGGCCCGGCGCGCCTCGAGCCGCGCATAGACGTACTCGGCGCGGGACGTGGTCTTGAGGGTGGCCAACGGGTTGCGCGGGTCGCGCCGGACGGCGGAGGCGGCGAGGTGGAGCCCCTGCTCGAGATGGTCGGCCGGCGCAGCCACGATCGGCCACGCCTGGATCGCGATCGTCGCCTGCGCGTCCTCGTTCGGCGGCAGCACGCCGCGCGTCCGGAAGACGCCACGCGACACCGTGATCCGGAGCGACGCGTCGCCGTCGGCACCGTCGAGGCCGTCCACGGCCAGCAGCGCGGCGATGCCGGCGGACAGACGGGCGTCGACATCGGCCGGGAGCTCGATATCGAGCCCATCCGCCGATCGATGCAGACGCGCCAAATGGGCATCGATCTCCGTCGGGTGGCCACCCCGCGCGCGCAGCGTCTCGAAGACCCCGTCCCCGAGCTGGAAGCCGCGATCGAAGACGGACAGATGCGGCCCCTCGGCGGGGAGGATCTCGCCGTCGAGCCAGACGTGCCGTGGTCGGCCTACCCCGGTCGACGTCACGCCACCTCCTCGCCGCCGATCGCCCCGAGCGGGCCGCGTGCCTTGGCGACGGTCTCATCCCATTCCGCGGCGGGCTCGCTGCGCCAGGTGATGCCGCCTCCAACGTGCAGCGTCAGCCGTCGACCGTCGGCGACGAACGTACGGATCAGGATGCTGGTCTGCATCGCGCCGTCCGGGCCGATCCAGCCGAGCGCGCCGGTGTACGGCCCGCGGCGTACGGGCTCGAGCCGCTCGAGGATCTCCATCGCGCGGATCTTGGGAGCACCGGTGATCGAGCCACCCGGGAAGCTTGCCCCGAGCAGGTCGAATGCGTCGCGGCCGGCAGCCAGCCGGCCGGTGACGGTCGAGACGAGGTGCTGCACCGCGGCGGTCCGCTCGAGCCGGCAAAGGCGCGGGACGCGCACGGTGCCGGGACGGCAGACACGGCCGAGGTCGTTGCGGAGGACGTCGACGATCATCACGTTCTCGGCCCGGTCCTTGGCGCTGCTTAACAGCTCACAGGCGAGCGCCCGATCCTCGCGCCGATCGCGACCGCGCGGGCGGGTCCCCTTGATCGGGTCGCTGGCCACGTCCCCGAGCGCATCGACCGACAGGAACGGCTCGGGTGAGGCCGACAGGAGAGCCCGCGGCATGCCCGTCTCGGGTGATGGGCCGAGGTCGAGATACGCCGAGAAGAGCGATGGGTCGCCGGTCCGCAGGTGGCGATACGGCTCCCACGGATCGCCGTCGAACGGCGCTTCCAGGCGTCGCGTGAGGTTCGCCTGGTAGATGTCCCCGCGCGCGATGTGCTGCCGGATCGCCTCGACGCCTGCCTCGTATTCAGGTCGCGAGAGGCTCGACCGGAAGCGCAACGGCCCCTCACGAGGCAGCGCCGCGGGGGCGCCGCCGGTGGGTGAGGTCAACCGCGTGTGCACGTCGTCGAGTCGGCGCGCCAACCGCCGCGCATCGCCGTCGAGGGCACGCCCCGCGAGCCACGCATGACCGGTCCGCCGGTCCCAGGCGACGACCCAGTCGTGCAGCCCGAGCCGGAGCGGCGGCAGGCCCTGGTCGTCAAGCGCGATCGACGGCAGCCGCTCCAGCGCGTGCCCCAGGTCATAGCCCAGGAACCCGACGAGGCCACCGACGAACCGCGGCGCATCGGCGGGGACGATCGGTGTGGGATCGAGCCGGGCCAGCAGGCGGCGCGCGACGGCGAACGGATCGGGACCCGCCGCCGGAGAGTCCAGGACCGCGACCGGGTCCGCCGTCAGGTACGTCCAGCGCGCGTTACGCCCGGGGCGAGCGCTCTCGAGCAGCGCCAGCCCCGGCAGGTCACGGAACGCCTCGGCCGCATCGATCGGACGCAGCGCCGCGACTCGATCGGGCAGGCGCCGGAGGCGCAGCGTCGACGAGTGCGAACCGGGCTTGTTCGGGCCGACCGGGATCACGCGGGCGATGATACGGCCGGTCGGCAGGACGAGCCGC
>DASTIG010000118.1:0-18098 GCA_035717785.1 Candidatus Limnocylindrales bacterium | reverse complement strand
CGCCCACGCCAAGCCCGACGCCGACCCCCACGCCGACCCCCACGCCGACCCCGACGCCACCGCCGACCCCCAGCCCGACCCCGACGCCAGAGGCGACGCCCGAGACGGATCCGACCCCGCCGCCGACGCCTTCGCCGACGTTGGAGCCGACGCCGTCGCCGGCGACGACCGGGCCGATCCCGTCGACGACGCCCGACCACCCCGGGCCTGGTGGGCCTGGCGGATCAGGCGGTGAGACGACACCCATCGGCTCAGGCAGTCAGGCCACGCTTGGTCCGGCGCCCACCACGCCGCCTGCCACGAGTCCGTTTGCGGCCTTGCCCGGGGCCGGTCTGTTCGTCCAGGCGATCGTCGATGGCGTTCGCGAGCGAGTCGCGGCGACCGTCCAACCACGGGCCATCGCGGCAGTCGCCGAAGCGTTCAGCTTCCCACTGGTCCTTATGGTCGCTGTCCTCGTGTTCCTGATCGGTCAGTGGCGGATGGACGATCCGAAATTCCGACTGGCCCCGCTGAACCGGGCCGACACGACGATCGTGTTCGAGGAAAAGGGGGCGATCTGATGCACGCAGCGGTCCGCCACGATTACACGCCGCTCAGCGACCGGATGAACGCCCTCCTGGGGTTGCGTGTCGTGATGGCCGGGTTCGTCCTTGTGTGGGCGTGGGTCCGGCCCGATGTCAGCGCCGTTCCCCTCGATGCGGTCGCGGCGCTGAGCTTCGCCTACGTGGCCGCCAGCCTGGCCCTCGAGGCAAGTCGGCGCCGCTCTGGTCGGCGCGGGCTGTCGGTCATCACAGGGCTGCTGCTCGCGGATGGCGTCTACCTGATCGGGGCTATGTACCTGACAGGTGGGATGGGCAGCCCGATCCGCTTTCTTGTCTATCTCCACCTGGTCGCCGTGTCCCTCCTGGCCTCGTACCGAACCGGCCTGAAGCTGGCGTTCTGGGACTCACTGCTGCTCCTCGTCGTCCTCTACGCGCAGGCGGCGCAGCTGATGCCGGCGGTCGATGTCGCGCCCGGCCAGGCGATCGAGTTCGAACAGATGCCGATCGCCAACCTCATCTCGTTCTGGCTATTCGCTCTCGCGACGTCCGTGTTCTCGGCGATGAACGAGCGCGAGCTGCGTCAGCGTCGCGCCGATCTGCAGGCGCTCGTCGACGTCGGCGCTCGCCTCGACGACGTGACCGACCCTGTCCGTCAGTCCAACCTCGTGCTCGCGGGCCTCGTCGATCGGTTCGCCTTCCCGCGCGGCGTCGTGCTCGGATCGGTCGACGATCGGATGGTCATCCTTGCCTCCAGCGGCGTCGAAGCGCCGCCCACGGCAACGGCCATTCCGGACGCGATCGTCGCTCGTGCGCTGTCGGGTCGGGAAACCATCGCCGTGCGATCCATGGACCCGGCGCTCGATCCGTTCCTGACCTCCGTCATGCCGGACGCGGTGAACCTCCTCGTGGCGCCGATGGTCGCCGACGGTCGTGCGGTCGGCGCGATCGTCGTGGAGCACCCCTCGCGCGTCCTCCGGCGCGTCGATCGACGCGTCACCACCGTGCTCGAGCCAATGTGCGCGATGGCCGCCCTCAACCTGCGCAATGCCGTCCTGCTCCGACACGTCCAGGACCTCGCCGAACGCGACGCCCTGACCGGAGCCGCGAACCGCCGCACCTTCCAGATGCACCTCGAGAACGTCCTCGACGGTCGGGAGCTCCGGGATCGTGAGTCGATCACGGCAGTCCTGTTCATCGACCTCGACGACTTCAAGGTCGTCAACGACACGCTGGGTCACGCTGCCGGCGACGGGCTGTTGCAGGCAGTGACGGAACGGCTCACGGAATCGGTGAGGGACGGCGACCTCGTCGCGCGCCTCGGTGGTGATGAGTTCGCGATCCTCACGACAGACGCCCCGGACCTGAAGCGCTCCCTTGCGATGGCCGAGCGGCTCACCCGTGAACTCCGAGCGCCGTACATGATCGGCGAGAAGACCGTCACGGTCTCGGCCAGCATCGGCATCGCGAGCGCTCGCGACACGACGGAGAGTGCCGCCGACGTCGTCCGGAACGCCGACGTCGCGATGTACATGGCCAAGGCCAACGGCAAGGCCGGCTTTGCGGTCTTCGACCCAGGCATGCACGCCGCGATCCGCGAGCGCCACGAGATGGGGGTCCAGCTGCAGCATGCCGTCGAGCTCGGCCAACTGCGACTCGCGTATCAGCCGATCGTCGATCTGGCCGACGGCAACCTGGTCGGCATCGAGGCGCTCGTCCGCTGGCAGCACCCGGACCGTGGCGTGGTCTCGCCGGGCGAGTTCATCGAGATCGCGGAAGAGAACGGCGCGATCCTGCCGATCGGCCGCTGGATCCTGCGGGAAGCCTGCCGCGAGGCGATGTCCTGGCCGAACATGGATCGGTCGGCGTTCCTGTGCGTGAACGTGTCCGCCCGCGAGATCCAGCAGCCGGGCTTCGTGACCGCCGTCCGCGAGGCGCTCGGCGAGGCGGGGATGGCTGCCTCGCGGCTCAGCCTGGAGATCACCGAGACAGCCCTGCTCCGGGCAACGCCAAAGACGATCGGGACCCTCGAGTCACTGCGCCAGCTGGGCCTCCACATCGTCATTGACGACTTCGGGACCGGCTACTTCTCATTGAGCCACCTCCGTCAGTTCCCGGTCGACGTCCTCAAGATCGCCAGTGAGTTCGTCCAGGTCCCCGACAGCGACGCCAAGACCGCGGCCCTTGCCGGAGCGATCGTGGCGATGGGTCGCTCACTCGAGATCCGAACTGTGGCCGAGGGGATCGAGACCGCGGAGCAGGCCGACCGGATGCGCGCCTTGGGCTGCGCATACGGGCAGGGCTTCCATTTCGCCCAGCCGATCCCGGGCAACGAGGTGGCCGCCGGCGCATTCGACGCGCTGATGGACACCGACCGACTGGCGACGGACGCGATCGTCGAGGCTCCGCCGCCACCCGCGTTCCGCGCCCCGTTCGGCGGTTTCAGCCGTCGCCGGGCCGCCGTCCGCACGGACGCCACCTCCGCCTGACTCCATCGCGGGCGGGCGCTGGAACGCTGGCGGACGCCCAGCAGTCGCTGCTCGTGAGCCTCGGTCAGCGACCCTTGTTGCCGCCGAGATTCCCGCCGAGGCCGCTGAGCAGGTCGTCTAGGGTGCCCGTGCCGGGCCCGCCTGCCGTGCCGCCCATCAGACCGCCGAGCAGGCCGCCAAGGTCGCCGAGCCCGCCGCTGCCCAGGGCGCTATCCAGACCACCGTCCGGGGTCCGGCCGTTAGGAGTCAGCATATTGATCAGCTGTGGCAGGAACGCCGCGAGCAGCGGGAGGAGCGCCTGGATGTCGAGGCCGGTGCCGTTCGACAGTCGCTGGACGGTCTCGGGCCCCAGCGCGTCGCCCAGCCGTTGCGGGTCGACCGATCGGTTCTCGCCGGTCGACACCCACGAGTCGACCTCGTCGTTGAGACCGCCCTCGCGAAGCCGACCGACAAGCCCGTCGAGACCGCCGGTGTCGTCGATCGCGCCAGCCAGGTCGCCCATCGTGGTTCCGACATCGGCACCGCCGGTCGGGCCGAGCCCGCGGCTCAGGTTGGAGAGATCGTCCATGAGGGGCCTCCGTCACGTCGCGTGTCGCCAGGGACGGGGACGATGGTATCCGCGCCCCTGTCCCGGGACGTTGCTGTCGGCGATGCCGAACCGACGCGCGTATGCCGAATGGATCGTGCCTCCGCGCCCGATCAGCCCCGTTTTCGGCGCCGCTGCGGCTTGGCGACGGGCTTGGCGTATAGCTTCGGGTCGCTCGTCGACTCGCGCTTCGCACCCTTCTTCGGCAGATCCCACGACCAGGTCTTGAGGCGGCGCAGCAGGCGACGGCCGGTCAGGTCGAGGTGGATAGGCGTGACCGCGATCCGCCGGTTGACCACAGCATGGAAGTCTGTACCCGGGACCGCGAGGCCGGACGGCGGCGGGCCACCGATCCAGAAGTAGGGGATGCCACGCGGGTCGAGCCGCTCGACGAGCTGGTCGGAATAGACCCGCCGGCCAAGCCGTGTGACCTCGATGCCCTCACATTCTTCGAGGGTGACGGCCGGAACGTTGACATTGATGAGCTCGCCGCGCGACAGACCCTCGGTCAGGATGTTGCGGGCGACGATCGTCGCCGCGTACCCGGCCAGCGCGAAGTCGGGGTGCTCGTAGTACTCCTGCGAGATCGCGAAGGCCGGGCAGCTGTTGATGACCGCCTCCATCGCCGCGCTGACGGTTCCCGAATACGTGATGTCGTCGCCGAGGTTGGCGCCGTAGTTGATGCCGGCAGCGACGAGGTCGAAGCCGTGGCCGAAGTAGCCGAGGAAAGCCAGGCTGACCGCGTCGGTCGGGGAGCCGTCGACCGAATATGCGGTCGAGCCGTCGGCCAGCATGCGCTCCCGGACGCGCAGCGGCCGCATCAACGTCTTCTGGTGGCCGACCGCACTCTGGTTGGTGTCGGGTGCGACGACGGTGACTTCGCCCATCGGTTCGAGTGCCTGCTTGAGCGCGAGCAGGCCGCGCGATTCGACACCGTCGTCGTTGGTCACGAGGATCCGGGGCTTGCTCGTCCACTCGGGTACGGGTCGGCTCGGTGTCCGGAGGGCACGCGGCCCGCCGCGTGCCGAGCCACCGGCCAGGGGCTCGCCACGCTCCTTGTCGAGGTCGCGCCGTTCGGTTCGCGCTCGTTCGCGGGTCATGTCGGGGACCTCGTCGCGGATCGCCTTCGCCTCGCGCGGGGTCGCGACGTCGTCCGGTGGCGTGTCGTCGGGCGGCGGGGTGTCGTCGGTCATGGATCCGGGACGTCGGCAGCCTGGCCCGGTGTCGGCTCGCGTGGCACCGTGACCGGCCGACCCTCGCGCTTGCTCAGCCTCTTCGCCGCTCGCTCGGCCACGCTCCGATCGCCCGCGGTCAGGTGCAGGAAGTGGAAGAAGAACGACGACACGACCGCCGCGACCGGGATGCCGAAGATGGCGCCCGGGATGCCCGCGATCTTCGAGCCGATGAGCACCGAGCCGAGCACGACGATCGGGTGGATGCCGACCGCGCCCTGCATGATCCGCGGCTGGAGTACGTTCATGACGACCAGCCAGCCGGCTCCCATGATCGCGATCGTCGGCAGCAGGACATCGGGCTTGGTCACAAGAGCGACCAGGACCGGCGGCGCCCACGCCAGGAACGGGCCGAAGAATGGGATCGCCATCAGGACCCCAGCACTCACTGATGAGAGGGCGGTCAGCTCGAGCCCCAACGCGAGGTGGGTCAGCAGAGCGATCGCGAAATAGACGGTGCCCATCAGCGCCTGGCCGCGGAGGAAGCCACCGAACGAGCGCGCCACCGACGTCTGCAGCAACCGGGCCTCCTCCGCATAGGACGGCGGGACGAGCCGGAAGAGGAACGCCATGATCTGGTCGCGGTCGATGACCATGTAGATCGACAGGATGAACACGATCAACATCGTCCCGATGGCGCCGACGCTGGCGACGGCGACCGCCTGGAGCGGGACGATCAGCTGGGCCGCGAACACATCGAGGTTGTCGAGGATCGCGAGAGCTTGCGTGGCCAGATGCACTTGGCCGAGGCCGATCGAATCGAGCCAGGCTTGGGTCGGCGCCACGATCGAGCCGATGTTGGCGCGGATCTCCGGAAGCGATGCGACGAACTGGGTGATCGAGTTCGACAACGCCTGCGCGACGACCAGGATGAGGAAGACGAGAACGACCACGATCGCCGAGTAGACGAGCACGGTCGCCAGCTCCCGCGGCAGGCGCGGGATGAGGTCGACGATCCGGGTGACGATCGGGCTGATGATGAAGGCGAGCAACCAGGCGAGGAAGAACGCCAGCAGCGTGTCACCGAAGTAACCGAGCGCCGTCGCCACGAGGCTGACCGCGACGAAGAAGAGGACTATCGTCGCGAGTATCAGGATCGCGCTGACGAGCCGGCGGTCGCGGCCTCCAGGCGGGATCGCGTCGAACATGACGGCCTACCGCAGACCCATCTTGTGTCGGACCTCGTCCATCGTCGCCTCGGCGATCGGTCGCACCCGTTCGGCGCCCTCGTCGAGGATCGTCTCGATCCGGACGGGATCGGCCATCAGCTCGCGGTAGCGCTCGCGGGCCTCGGCGTAGTGCGCCAGGACCCGCTCGGCAAGCAGCTTCTTGGTGTCGACACAGCCGGTCCGCGCCGTCCGCTCGCCCTCCCAGATCTCCTCGTAGTCATCGCCGAACGAGCGATGAAGCTGACACACGTTGCAAACCTCCGGCCGGCCGGGGTCGGTCCGCAGGATGCGTTTGGTGTCGGTGACCATGGACATGATCTGCTTCCGGATCGCCTCCTCCGGGGCAAAGATGTCGATGGTGTTGCCGAGGGACTTGCTCATCTTCCGGACGCCATCGGTGCCTAGGATGATCGGCGACTCCGTCAGCACGGCTTCAGGTTCCGGGAACGTGTCGCCGTACGTACGGTTGAAGGCACGGACGATCTCGCGCGACAGCTCGAGATGGGCGACCTGGTCCTTGCCGACCGGCACGAGCGAGGCCTTGTAGATGACGATGTCGGCGGCCTGCAGGACCGGGTAGGTCAATAGCCCGTGGTTGATGTCATCGGGCTGGAACTGCCGCTTCTCCTTGTAGGTCGGCGTGCGCTCGAGCCAGCTGACCGGCGTGACCGTCGCGAGCAGCCAGGCGAGCTCCGTGTGTTCGGGTCGGTGGCTCTGGACGAACAGCGTGCAGCGCTCCGGATCGAGCCCGAGCGCCAGAAGGCCGGCAGCCATCTCGCGCGTCTGACGCCGCAGCTGCTCGGGATCGTGGAGGCTTGTCAGCGCGTGGTAGTCGACGATGCAATAGATCGCCTCGTACTCCCACTGGAGCTTCACGTAGTTGCGGATGGCGCCCAGATCGTTGCCGATGTGGGGGACCCCCGAGGGCTGGATACCGGAGAAGATGCGGGGTCTCGGGGCGGCCGCAGCCACCGGCGACGGAGCGGGCAGGATCTCGGTCGTCATCGAACGGGAGTGTAATCGACGGTCCTTGGCGGACGATCACGGTCAGCGTGGGCGGGCGGGTTCCGCGCTTCGCTCGCTCCGCTGCTTCGCCACGCTAGCGCTCGCTCCGCGGAGCCCGCCCGCCACCACGGTCCTCCGAGCAACCCGCCCGCGCTACGGAAGGGCGCCTCGCGATATCGCCACGATCGACTGACATGGATCGAATCTCGACGATCTAGCCAGTCAGGCGTCCTCGCCGATGTCCTCATTCCAGATCTCGGGATGGGCGGCGATGAACTCGTCCATCAGCGCGACGCATTCGGCCGAGTCGAGGTTCACGACCTCGACGCCACGCGATCTGAGCAGATCCTCTCCGCCGAGGAAGGTGCGGTTCTCGCCCAGGACGACGCGCTGGATCCCATAGAGGAGGATGGCGCCGGTGCACATGTCGCACGGCGATAGGGTCGTGTACATCGTGGCGCGCCTGTAGACCGCGGCCGGAAGTCGCCCGGCCTCCTCGAGGGCGTCTGTCTCGCCATGCCGGATCGCGCTGCCGAGCTGGACGCGCCGGTTGTGGCCGGCCCCGAGGACGCGGCCGTCCACCACGAGCGCGGCGCCGATCGGCACGCCCCCCTCGTCGCGCCCGATGCGGGCCTGCTCGATGGCGACGTCGAGGAACTCCTGGTCAGTCATAGCGGTTCAGCTCCGACGATACGGCTTGAGGTAGGCCCCTGGATACGCGACGTTGCGACCCGAGATGGCGAGGGCCGCGATGACGACGAGGTATGGCAGCGCGAGGAGGAGCTCGAACGGGACGTCGCCCCAGCCGGGCAGGATGCGAAGCCGAAACTGCAGCGAATAGACCGCCGCGAAGATCAGGGCCCCCGCGACGACCCGCATGATCCGCCACCGCCCGAAGATCACCAGGGCGATGGCCACCCAGCCCCGGCCCGCGATGATGTCGAGCGTGAAGCTGCCGAGCAGGGCGAGCGTGAAGAACGAACCCCCGATCGCCATGAGCGCGCCGCCGAGCATCAGCGCGAGATAGCGAGTCCGGGTCACGCGCACGCCGGCCGCGTCCGCCGCCTCGGGGTTCTCGCCGACGGCGCGGATCTCCAGCCCGAACGACGAGCGGTTGAGGAGCCACCAGGCGCCCGGGACGATCACCAGGAACGCCAGCCACGTCAGGGCGTATTGGGTGAAGAGCGGAGCGAGCGGGCCTAGGACCGCGGGCGCCTCGAGTTGCGGGAACGGGTCGATCCGCTGGACCTCCGTGCCGCCGAAGATCAGCCGGTTCGTGAACTCCGACAGCCCGATCAAGAAGATCGTCAACCCGATCCCCGACACATGCTGGTTCGCTCCTAGGGTGACGGTCAGCAACGCCATCAGCGCGCCGGCCAGGAGCCCGACGACGATCGCGGCGACCAGCCCGACCAGCAACGAACCCGTCGAGTACGCCACTGCGAAGCCGGTGAAGGCTCCGGCGTACATCGTGCCCTCGATGCCAAGGTTGAGGACCCCCGACCGCTCCGCGTAGGTCTCGCCTACCGCGCCGTACACCAGCGGGGTCGCGTTGCGCAGCGTCGCGGCCAGCAGATCCACGAGGAAGATCACGCTCGAGCCTCTTCGTCATCCTGGATGGCGTCACCGACGACGACGTCCGACGCCACGCTGTCCGCGACCTCGCCGGCTGCCTCGGGGCTGATCGCGCCAGCCGCGCGGTTGCGACGGACAGCGAGCAGGGCGATCGTGGTGAGGAGGAGCGTGCCCTGGACGACCGCGCCGAGCTGTGAGGGGATGCCCAGGGCCCGTCCTGCCGAACTCGCCCCGACCGAGAGGTCACCGAGGAACAATGCCGCGAGGGCGACGCCGGGCATCGTGAGCGTGCCCAGCGTCGCGACGACGATCCCCGTGTAGCCGTAGCCCGGGGAGATACCGGACGTCAGTCGGTACTGGATGCCGGCTACTTCGCCCACGCCCGCGATCCCCGCGATCGCGCCACTCACGAGGGCGGTGATTAGGAGCGTCCGGGAGACGTCGATGCCCGCGAACCTCGCGCCGTGCGGGCTCAGCCCGACCGCGCGGAGGCGCAGTCCGGCTGGTGTCCGTGAGACGACGTAGCCGACGGCGACCACGACCACGATCGCGACAAGGAAGCCGAGATGGAGCCGCGAGCGATCGAGAAGCTGCGGGAACTCCGCGGTCTCGACGATCCGCGGCGACTCGGGGAAGCCCGACACGGGGTCGCGCCACGGGCCATGCAGGAGCGCGTTGACGAGCAGCAGCGCGACCGGATTGAGCAGGAGGGTGGTGACGACCTCGTCGATCCCGAAGCGGACGCGCAGCACCGCCGGACCAAGGGCCCACAACGCGCCACCCGCCGCTCCGCCGGCGATCATGAGCGGGACGGCGACGACCTGTGGAAGCCCAGCCACCTGACCGATGGCCGCGGCCGCGATGGCGCCCACGAGCAGTTGTCCCTCGGCGCCGATGTTCCAGTAGCCGCCGCGGAAGGCGAGGGCCACCGCGGCGCCGGTGAGCATGATCGGCGTGGCTGCGACAAGGACCTCGAGCACGCCGAAGCGCGAGGTCAGGGGGACGATGAGGAACTCGGCGTACGCCTCGATCGGGTTCGCCCCGGCCAGGGCGATGGGACCGGCCGTCACGGCGAACGTGATGAGGATGGCGAGGATCACGAGCCCAGGGGTCGACCAGGGTGACACCAGGCTCGCCCCTCGCGGGATCGACAGGCGGGATCCGCTCATGCGGCTCGCCCGCCGGGGGCGCCGTGGCGTCCTGCCATCAGCATGCCCAGACGCTCGAGGTCGGCGTCGGCGGCGCGCATCTCGCCGACGATCCGACCCTCGTACAGGACGATCAGCCGGTCGGACAGGGCGAGGAGCTCATCGAGGTCCTCGGAGACGAGCAGAGTCGCGCTCCCCGCGGCGCGTCGGGCGAGCAGCTCCGAACGCACATACTCGGTCGCCCTGACGTCGAGCCCGCGAGTCGGCTGCGACACGACGATGACACGCGGATCGCGGGACAGCACCCGCGCCAGCAGGACCTTCTGGACATTGCCTCCCGACAGCGTCGCGAGGCGGTCGTCGGGTCGCGCGAGGATCGAGAAGCGCTCGATGAGCTCGTCCGCATGGGCTCGGATCCCGCGCTCGTCGAGTCGTGCCCAGCCGCCGTAGTCGTCGATCCGCTCGAGCACGAGGTTCAGCGCGACCGACAGTTCCGGAACGAGCGAGGCGTGTCGGTCCTCCGGGATGCGGCCCACGCCGGCCGCGACGACGCGCCCCGGAGACGCGCCGGCGAGTTCGACGCCGTCGACGAGGATCGACCCGCTCTCGGGCCGGCGCATGCCGGCCAGCACGTCGACGAGCTCGGTCTGGCCATTGCCCGAGACTCCGGCGACGCCGAGGATCTCGCCCGGAGCGACCTCGAACGAAACGCCCCGGACCGAGTCAACGCCAGTCCCGGCGACGCGGAGCTCACGGACGCGCAGGACCGCCCCCTGGGTCGTCGCCTTGGCCTCGTCCTGGTCCGATCGTTCGACGCCGAACATCGGGCGTCCGACCATCATCCGGGCAAGCTCGCGCTCATCGGTCGTGCCGGGCGCGGTCCCGATCAACGCGCCTTTCCGCAGCACACTGACCCGATCGCTGATCGTCCGCACCTCCGCCAGCTTGTGGCTGATGAAGACGACCGCGAGCCCGTCGGCGACGAGGCGCCGCAGCGTCGCGAACAGGGCCTCGACCTCCTGCGGAACGAGCACCGCGGTCGGCTCGTCGAGGACGAGGACCCGGCAGTCCCGGGCGAGCGCCTTCACGATCTCGACACGTTGCTGCTCGCCGATAGACAGGTCCCCGACTCGCGCCCCCGGATCGACGCTGATGCCGTATCGAGCCGAGGCATCGGCGACATGCCTCCGTGCCGCAGCCTCGTCGAATCGGAAGCCGGTCCGACCGAGCGCGAGATTCTCGGCGACCGTCATCGGCCGGACGAGTGAGAAGTGCTGGGTCACCATCCCGATCCCGGCGGCGATCGCCACTCGTGGCGAGGCCATCGCGACCGGGCGGCCGTCGATGCGGATCTCCCCCGCGTCGGCAGCGGTAAGCCCATACAGGATGCGCATCAGCGTCGTCTTGCCGGCGCCGTTCTCCCCGAGAAGGGCATGGACCTCCCCGCGGCCGATCGCGAGATCGACCCTGTCGTTGGCAACCAGGCGCCCGAACCGCTTGGTGATCCCCCGGAGCTCGACGATCGGCTCCGCGTGCGCCGGGACCACGTCGGCGTCAGCTGGCGGGGACGTTCGCCCCGGGCGGGGTAGCCTCGTTGATGTCGACGCGGAAGGTCCCGGACTTGATCGCCTGTTCCTTCTCTTGCACCTTCGTGAGCAGGTCCGGCGGCACGCCGCCAGCGACATCGGCATTGACCTCCGCCAGCGCCGCGCCGCCCTTGGCGACCATGCTGAAGTCCTTGAGGTCCTGGGCCGTGTATGCGCCGGCCATGACCTGATCGATGACGTAGCCGACTGTCGGCTTCATGTTCCAGGTCACACTTGTCACGACGTTCTGCGGCGCGAGCTCCTTCTGATCGCTCATGTTGCCGATCGCGACGAGGTCGTTCTCGGATGCGGCCTCGATGACTCCGAAGCGCTCGGCGAACAGGACGTCCGCACCCGCACCGACCTGGGCGAGCGCCGCCTCCTTGGCAGCCGCCGGGTCGAACCAGCTGTTGAGGAACGTGACCCGTGCATCGACGTCCGGGTTGGTCTCCTTCGCACCGGCGATGAACGCATTGACGATCCGGTTGACCTCGGGCACTGGATATCCGCCGACCACGCCGAGCGTGTTCGACTTCGTCAGGCCGCCCGCGAGCATCCCGGCCAGGTACGCCGGCTCGTGGATCCAGTTGTCGAACACCGAGAAGTTCGGCTCCGCGGGGCCACCGCCCGACCCGAACACGAAGGCGATCTCAGGATACTCGGCCGCCACCCGCCGCGCGGCCTCCTCATTCCCGAAGGCGTCGCCGAAGACAATGCTCGGCTGGTCCCGTTCCGCGACTTCCCGCAGGACGCGCTCCATATCACCCGAATAGCCGATCGCGTCCGTGAACGAGTACTCGATGCGACCCGCCGCCTTCTCATCCTCGAGCGCGGTGTGGATCACGCCGTCCCACGGTTCCTCGATCTCCGTCGCGAACGCACCGAAGACCTTGATCGTCCCGGCGGCCGCGCTCGGCGCCGCGCTCGCGGGTTGGCTCGCGGCCTGACTCGCGGCGGGAGCCGAGGCGCTCTGCGTCGCCCCACCACACGCGACGACGAGCATGGCCGAAAGGACGGCGAGCACGAGAGAGCGACGACGATGACCGACCATGGCCTCCTCCTGCCTCCAGCTCGCCGCCGTCCACATCCATCCGACGGTCCGGCTGCTGGCCTCCTCGGATCGCGTCGCCCCTGGATCGGGCGCTCCTGCGCGGTGTCCCGGCGCAACGGCTGGCCGAAGTGTCGGTCTCGGTCCGGGCAGTGTCAATCCGCGGATCCTCATGCCCGACCGGGACCGTCCACATTCCTGCGGGCTACCATGCGAGGCGATGCGCGCCTCCCGTCACAAGCCCGTCCCGTGAGCCGTTCGCCGCTGCGCGTCGCCGTCCTCGGGGCCGGGACCGTCGGCGGTGCCGTGCTCGATGGGCTGACCCACCACCCCGAGCGACTGGCGACCGACGACGGTCGGCCGATCACGCTGTCCGCGGTCGCCGTGCGCGATCTCGATAAGGCGCGCGGGACGGGGTTTCCGGCCGCCCTCCTCACCGACGCGCCTGCCCATCTCGTCGCCGATCCCGATACCGACGTCATCGTCGAGCTGATGGGCGGGATCGAGCCTGCCCGAACGCTCATCACGGCGGCGCTCGGCGCCGGGAAGCCGGTGGTCACCGCGAACAAGTCGGTCATCGCTCACCACGGGCCAGAGCTGGAGTCGGCGGCGCGCCGGTCCGGTGCCGCGTTTCGCTTCGAGGCCGCCGTCGCTGGTGGGATCCCCGTGCTCGGGCCGCTCGCCGCCGACCTCGCCGGCAACGAGATCGTCAGAGTCCGCGGCATCGTCAACGGGACGACCAACTACATCCTGACTTCGATGGCCGAGGACGGCCGGCCGTACGACGAGGTCCTCGCCGATGCGCAGGAACTGGGCTACGCCGAAGCCGACCCGGCCGGCGATGTCGAGGGCGACGACGCGGTCAACAAGCTCGTGATCCTTGCGCGGCTCGCGTTCGGTCGGTGGCTCGATCCCTCGACCGTCGGGCGGCGACCGCCGACCGCTCGTGGCATGGGCAGGCCGGGGATCACCGGCGTGACCGAGCAGGAGCTCGAGGGTGCGGCGGCGCTCGGCCTGACGATCAAGCTCCTCGCGAGTACCGCGTATCGCGATGGCGCGATCGAGGCGGCCGTGATCCCGACCGCCGTCCCGGCCGACAGCCCGTTCGGCTGGACGGACGGCGTCACCAATCGCATCGAGGTCGAGGCCATGCCGCTCGGCACGGTCGGTCTCGCCGGTCCCGGCGCCGGCGGAGCCGCCACAAGCAGCGCGGTCCTCGGCGACCTGGTGGCGGTCGCGCGCGGACAGGGATCCACCTGGGCTGGGCTGTTTCCGGCCACGGACGCCGCGACCCCGGCTGTCGACCCACTCGACGCGCGCCGCCGCTGGTACGCGTACGTGGGCACCGTCCGCTCCACCGACGTAGAGCTGCCGGCCGCGATCGGTCGAGCGGCGTCGGTCGACTTCAACGACGGCACGGCGATCCGGACCGATGTCGTGACGTTGGCCGACGCGCAGGCCGCGTTCGATGCAGTGCTGCCGGACGGCGCGGATGTCACCCTCTACCCAGTCGATGACTGACGCGGCGATGGCGGCGGATTCCGGCTTGCGGCCGCGGCTCATGGACCGCTACCGGAGATTCCTGCCGATCACAGACGCGACCCCTCG
Source organism: Candidatus Limnocylindrales bacterium (assembly GCA_035717785.1). Classification (GTDB taxonomy): domain Bacteria; phylum Chloroflexota; class Limnocylindria; order Limnocylindrales; family CSP1-4; genus SPCO01. The sequence goes on along the minus strand of DASTIG010000118.1, from coordinate 4,113 downwards.
ACTCAGCCTCGGCGAGGGCGCGACGCCGCTCATCCGGGCAGGGCGGCTGGCGCGCTCGATCGGCCTGCGGTACCTCTACTTGAAGGTCGAAGGCCAGAACCCGACCGGATCCTTCAAGGATCGCGGCATGGTCGTGGCCGTCGCGAAGGCGATCGAGAGCGGTGCGCGGGCGATCGTCTGCGCGTCGACCGGCAACACGTCGGCGTCGGCCGCCGCGTACGGCGCCGCCGCTGGGCTCGAGGTCATCGTCGTGTTGCCACGCGGCCAGATCGCGCTCGGCAAATTGCTGCAGGCGCTCGCGGCCGGGGCACGGGTCATCGCGGTCGACGGCAACTTCGACGACGCCCTGCGCATCGTGCGCGCCCTGGCCGAGCAGGACGAGCATCCCGTGACGCTGGTCAACTCGGTCAACCCGTTCCGCCTCGACGGGCAGAAGACCGCCGCGTTCGAGGTCTGCGACGACCTGGGCCGGGCGCCCGATATCCTGTCGATCCCGGTCGGCAACGCCGGCAACATAAGCGCGTACTGGGCGGGCTTCCGCGAGTACGCCGAGGCAGGCTTGGCGCACTCGACGCCGGCGATGTGGGGCTTCCAGGCAGCGGGCGCCGCGCCGCTCGTGCACGGGCGCCGGGTCGAGCGTCCGGAGACGGTCGCGACGGCGATCCGCATCGGCGCGCCGGCGTCGTGGGACAAGGCCGTCGCTGCGCGCGACGAGAGCGGAGGGCGCATCGAAGCCGTGACCGACGACGAGATCCTCAGCGCGTATCGCGACCTTGCGACCCTCGAAGGCGTGTTCTGCGAGCCCGCCTCGGCGGCGAGCATCGCCGGACTGCGCAAGATGGCCGCAGCCCACAAGCTCGACCCTGACGCGACCGTCGTGGCGGTCCTCACTGGGCACGGCCTCAAGGACCCGCAGACCGCCGAGCGCCAGGTGCCTGGCGTCATCGAGACGGCCCCGACGCTCGGCGCCGTGGCCGTCGCGCTAGGCTGGAGCTGATCGATGGTCGCCCACTGGCTCGCCGAGCTCGACGGTCGCCGCGTCACCGTCGAGGTGCCGGCATCATCGGCCAACCTGGGCGCGGGCTACGACTGTCTCGGTGTCGCGCTGGCGCTGACGAACCAGGTCGAGGTCGAGGTCCGCGGCTGGAGTCGCGGCCAGATCGAGCTCACGATCGAGGGCGAGGGCCGCGAGGAGCTGACGGAGGACCGCGATAACCGCTTCGTCCGGGGCCTCGAGGCGGCGATGGGCGCCGCCCGCGGCGAGCTGCCGGAGGGCGTCGGCTGGCGGATCGCGATGAGGAACGGCATCCCGCTCGCGCGTGGGCTCGGGTCGTCGGCCGCCGCGACCGTGGCCGGCATCGTGGCCGCGAATGCGCTTCTCGGCGAGCCGTTGGACATGGCGACGCAGCTCCGGATCGCGGCCGGCATCGAGGGCCACCCGGACAACGCGGCCGCGGCTCTGCTCGGCGGCTTCGTGGCCTCCGCGGCGACGGCCGACGGCGTCGAGGCGATCCGCGTCGATACGACGCGTGATCTGCGGGCTGTCCTGTTCATCCCGGAGCGCCGCCTGCCGACCGACGCGATGCGCAAGGCCCTGCCTACGACGATACCGCTCGAGGACGCGGTCGCGAACCTGGGTGCCGTCGCTCTCGGGGTTGCTGGCCTGGCTACCGGCCGCACCGACATGCTGGCGCGGCTGACCGTCGACCGGCTGCACGAGCCCTATCGCGCCAAGGTCTACCCGGAGCTGCCACGGATGGTGGCAGCGGCCCGCGAGGCCGGGGCGCTCGGCGCCTGTCTGTCCGGCGCAGGTTCGACGATCATCGCCTTCGCGGACTCGATGTCGCAGATCTCGCGGGTCGAGGCGGCTTTCGTTGCCGTCGCGGCGGACAGCGACCTCGATGGCCAGGTCGTCGTCGTCCAGCCGCGCAACGCGGGCGCCAAGGTCATCCAGACGGGACGCTGATGGACGACCTCGGCCGGACGGTCGGCAACGGCATCACGGGCCTCGTCAGCGGGGCGTTCGAGGCCATCGGCGCCGCGTTGCGCGGTATCGTGGCCGCCGGTGAGAGAGCCCTCCCGAACGGCCTGCTGTGGGCCGTGGTCTTCGTTCTGCTGGTGATCGGAGCGTGGACCCTCGCCAAGCGCTGATGCGCCTATCAGCCGCGGGTCTGCGCGTCGATGAACGCGAGGACCTCGTCCCACGCGGCGGCGCTCTGCTGCGCGAACTCCGTCGCCTTCCGGTCGAAGAAGCTGTGTGGCGCTCCGGGGTACGTGACGATCCGGCGGTCGATGCCGCGCTCGGCCAGGCCCCGATCGAATGCCTCGATCGCGTCGGACGAGATGCCCTGGTCCGCCCCGCCGAACAGCCCGAGGACCGGCGACGCGATGTCGTCGATGCGATCGAGCGGGGCCGGCGCGTCGTTCCGCCACGGCCCTTGGAGCGTGCCGTAGAAGCCCATGACGCCCACGAGGTCAAGGTCGAGCGTCGCCGCCAGGAACGACATCCGGCCGCCCATGCAGAAGCCAAGTGTGAAGCGTGCGGCGATGCCGTCGGCACGGAGCGCCTCGACGCCGGCGGCGATGTCGGCCGAGATGCCGGCCCAGGTCGTCGCCTTGACGTGGGGCATATGGTCGAACGCCTCGCCCCGAGGCTCATCGTGGGCGGTCCGGCCGAACCAGTCGATCGCGACGGCGTCGATGCCGAGCTCCGCGAACCGCAGGGCGAGCTCCTCGTAGAACGGATGGAGGCCGCGAACGTCGGGCAGAAGGACGACTCCGGCTCCGCCAGGCTCCGATGGCGTGGCCCGGAAGGCCGTCAGCCGATTGCCGTCGGCTGCAGTCAGCTCGATGCGTGAGCCTTCGAGGGCGCCTCCGGCGATCGGTGCGATCGGTGGTCGGCTGTCATGGTCGAAGCACATGTCGTCGCTCATGGTGCCATCCGTGAGCGCCCGAACGGGTGCTGAAGCAGGGGAACCCCGGAATCCGGCAGTAGAATGCCCCGCATGCCCGGCCCCCTCGTCGTCCAGAAGTACGGCGGCTCATCGGTCGCCGGGGCGGACCGGATCAAGCGGGTCGCCCGGCGCATCGCGCGCGAGCGCGCCGCCGGCCACGACCTCGTGATCGTCGTGTCCGCGATGGGCGACACCACCGACGAGTTGCTCGGTCTCGCGGCGGCCATCACTGATGATCCCGACCCACGCGAGCTCGACGTCCTCCTCGCGACGGGCGAGCATCAGAGCGCCACACTCGTCTCGATGGCGCTCCATGGCATCGGCATCCCGGCCATCAGCCTGACCGGTCCACAGGCGGGCATCACCACCGATGGCACGTACGGTCGCGCGCGCATCGCGGGCATCGAGCCGCGTCGCGTGCGCGCTGAGCTCGAGAGCGGCAAGGTCGTGATCGTCGCCGGCTTCCAGGGCCAGAGCGCCGCACAGGCCGACGACCAGGAGATGACGACGCTCGGCCGCGGCGGCAGCGATACCACCGCGGTTGCGCTCGCGGCGGCGCTGCGCGCCGACCGCTGCCAGATCTTCACCGACGTGCGCGGCATCTTCACCGCCGACCCGCGCCTGGTGCCGCACGCGCGTCAGCTGCCGCTCATCGGCTACGAGGAGATGCTCGAGCTCGCCCACCAGGGCGCCCAGGTCATGCAGGTCCGGGCTGTCGAGCTGGGCTGGATCAACGACGTCGTCATCGAAGTCCTGAGCTCGTTCGAGGACGCGCCGGGCACTCTCATCAAGGAGGACCCGCTCGTGGAACAGCGCAACAAGGTCCGCGGACTCGCCCACGACCGGAACGTCGCCAAGGTCACGGTCGTGGCGGTCCCGGACCGACCGGGCATCGCACGGGCGATCTTCGATCCCCTCGCGGCGGCGGGGGTCAACATCGACATGATCGTCCAGAACGTCGGCCACGGCGGGGCGACCGACCTGTCGTTCACCGTGCCTCGCATCGAGCTGGGCAAGGCCAAGAAGACGCTCGAGCCGATCGTCCGCGAGCTGGGGGCGCGCGAGCTGACGACCGACGCCAGCGTGGCCAAGGTCAGCATCGTCGGCGCCGGGCTGCACAACGCCCCGGGCTATGCGGCGCGCATGTTCGGGACGCTGG
>DASTIG010000117.1:0-2914 GCA_035717785.1 Candidatus Limnocylindrales bacterium | reverse complement strand
CGGAGCGCCCCACGCGTCGTCCCGATGACGAGGCGCGGTGACAGGATCGCGCGAGAGCCCGTGATCCGCGAGGCCCCTGCCCTGCCATGTCCCACATCTCCCCCTGGCCCACGTACTCCGTACCGGTTAGTCCGGTGCAGTACGGGCATGTTCCTGTTGGTTTCCGTTCGTTGCGATGGCCCGGCGGTCCCGTGCCACCCGGTACTTTGCTGGTACTGCGTCGTCATCCATCGAGCGGATCACTGATGCGCCCCGGCTAGACTCCTGACCGTGCGGGTCCGGACGTTCGAACTGCGGCTCATCGGTGTTGCACTCGTTGCCTGTTGGACGCTGACAGCGGCACTTGTGTTGCTTGCCTATCGTCCGGGCGGCCCGATCGACGTCGTCGTGGGGGTGCTCGCGTGCGTTCCCGTCGCCATCGCCCTTGCTGCGGTGATCTGGCCACCCGTGACCCACGGCGATCGATCGTTTCCGGCGATGGTCTGGCTGGGGATCGGAGCGTTGCTCGTCCTCGTGCCATCGATGGCCGGGCTGCTCGTCCAGCTCCGCGCGCTCGGCTCGCAGACGCTCCTGCCATCGCCGGAGGCCGCCTACCCGTGGCTCATCGCCCTCGCGGCGACGAGCCTCTTCGCCGGCTTCGGTATCGCCCGCGCCCTCCTCGGTCAGACCGCGATGCGGCGACGGCGCCTGGTCCGCGGCCTCCTGATCGCCACCGCCCTCACGGCCGTGACGAGCGTCCTCCTCGGCGGCGCCGCGCTCGCCAACGACATCGCGATGCGCGACCGCACGCCGGTGGCCTCCCGGTTTGGCCCGACCGATCCCGACGCTGAGCCCAGCCTGTGCACCGCCCCGCTGGCCGTTGGCCCGGCCGCCAAGGTGAGCCTCACGATGCGGGGCGAGATCGACCTGCGCCCGATCGGGTCGGTTGACCTGTCCGGACTCCGCTCGGGTGACGATTACCGCTGGCTCGCCTACGTCGCCACGGATCGGGAGCTCGCCACGCGAGGCCGGGCCTACGTCGACGGCACGGACTGGGAATACGGGCCGGACGGCGGCTGGAGCCGGACCGAGGACGCGGACGCCGCCAGGTTCGCCGTCGACCGTTCGGTCCTGGATACGGTTCTCACCGAGGGCTTCCGCTTGACCGCGGAGGACCGCGGGATCGAGGTCATCGAGGGTGCGCGGGCCCGGCGCTGCCGCGTGGCCGTCGACGGCGAGACGTTCGTCGAGGCGTTCCCGCAGGTGCGCTGGCTCGTCGGCGACGCTGACCTGCACCGCTGGCGCGGCCAGCTCGACTACTGGGTCTTCCTCGACGGCCAGCTCGGCCAGGTCGCCGGCAGCGTGAACGGCGATTCGGCCGGGATCGAGCCGGACACGCTGCTCGGCACCGTCGAGCTGCTGCTCACCGCGACCGATCGGACCGAGGACATCGTCATCTATCCTCCGCGGTCATGACCTTCGAGGATCCCGCCGACCGCTACGCCGCGAAGCGCGACAGGCTGGCGCGACTCGTTCGCGTCGTGTCGGTGCTGCGGGCACATCCCGACGGGATCAAGCCGGCCGAGATCGCGCGGCGGATCGACGTGTCGCCGCGGACCGTGTACCGCGACCTCAAGGCGATCGACGAGGAGATCGGCGTCGCCGTCTGGTCGGAGGACGGCAAATGGGGAGTCGTCGGCGACGAGTTCCTGCCGCCGCTCAAGCTGACCCTCACCGAGGCGATGACGGTCGTGCTGTCGGCCCGGCTGATGGTTCGCTACGCGGACAAGTACGACGCCGACCTGGCCGCAGCGTTCGAGAAGCTGCAGGAAGTGCTGCCGCGGCCGCTGGCCGAGCACGTCAATCGCACATTGACCGTGCTGGCGAGCCATCCGCGTGACGAGGCGTTCAGCCGGCGCGTCCACCTGCTTGCCCGGGCGTGGGCAGAGCGGCGGGTCGTCGAGCTCGAATACGAGCCGGCCCCGTACGCCCCCGAGGCGGCGCCGCGCAAGGCCGTGGTGCACCCGTACCTCATCGAACCGTCGCTCCAGACGCACGCGCTGTACCTGATCGGCTGGGACGAGACCCGCGACGGCCTGCGCACGTTCAAGGTGGAACGGATCCGGGACGTCGCGCTGACCCCGCGCACCTTCGAGCCACCGGAGCCCGGCACGGCCGAGGCGGGCACGATCGAGACGACCCTCCAGCGGGCGTGGGACATCATCGCGGACCAGCCGCCGGTCGAGGTCGTCCTGCGCTTCGCCCCGGGCGTCGCCTCGCGGGTGGGCGAAGCGACATGGCATCCGAGCCAGCGCGTCGAACGCGCCCCGGACGGGTCGCTGTTGTGGAAGGCGACGGTTGCCGGCACGATCGAGATCCGGCTCTGGATCCTGTCCTGGGGCGCCGACGTCGAGGTCCTCGAACCCGCTGCGTTGCGCGAGGACGTCGCCGCAACCCTCGAGCGGGCGATCGCGCGCTACCGGGGCTGATCGCAAGGCCGGCGTAACGTCGCCGGCGGGAACCGCAAGCCGTCGGCCCGCCTCCCGGGGTACCCTGTGGCCGCGACGTGACCCCACACGTCCCCAACCCCCAGCGCCACCGGTGCGCCCCCAGGCGTCCGGGACACACCGCGCTCACCGTGACCCCCACACGTTGAGGTACTGCCCACATGACCGCCATGGCCCGTCGCCGGACCGTGTTCGCCGTGCTCGCCGCGACGATCCTGGCCGGCTTGTTCACGATTTCGAGCCCCGCGCCGGCCGCCGCCGGCATCACCTCCACCGAGCGTGCGGTGATCAACTGGATCAACGCCGACCGTGAGGCACGCGGCCTCCGGGCGCTCCGGCCGTGGACCACGCTGTTCGAGATCGGCGAGCTGCGGGCAAAGCGGATGGCCGCCAACAACGTCATGAGCCACACCATCAGTGGCAACCTC
>DASTIG010000116.1:0-67578 GCA_035717785.1 Candidatus Limnocylindrales bacterium | reverse complement strand
AACGCGACAAGGACGGCTATCTGTGGCTGCTCGGTCGGGTAGACGACGTGATGAACGTTTCCGGCCACCGCCTATCGACGACCGAGATCGAGAGCGCGCTCGTCTCCCACCCGGCGGTGGCCGAGGCGGCCGTGGTCGGCGGCCCAGATCCGATCACGGGCGAGGCGATAAACGCGTTCGTGATCTTGCGTCTCGGCAACGAGCCCTCGCCGGCGCTCGGCGATGAGCTGCGCCAGCACGTGTCGACAAAGATCAGCCCGATCGCGAAGCCCAAGACCCTCATGTTCGTGCCGGACCTGCCGAAGACCCGGTCGGGAAAGATCATGCGGCGTCTCCTGCGCGATATCGCCCAGGGCCGCACGCTGGGCGATACCACGACTCTGGCCGATGCGAATGTCGTCGAGCTGATCCGGTCGAATTCCGGCGCCGCGGAGGAATGATGTGCCGTTCGACTTCCTGAAACGGAAGAAGGCCGGGGGAGCGGAGAAACAATCGACCACGGCCGGCCGGCGTCCGGCTGGGTATGGCATCCCGTTCGATGGCCTGACCGAGGAATGGCGGATCGTCGGCAAGATGCAGATCGAGACCCGCCTGTCCGATGCACTCAACAAGCGCGAGTCGGTGACGATCTCGGACGTCCAATGGGCACCCGCCGACGGCTCAGCGCCTCTTGCGCCCGCGCCCGGGCTCAAGGCAGTGGACCCCTACGACCTGATCATCGTGCTCGCCGGCGAGGCGACTCTGCCCCCGTTGACCGACGCGGAGCGGGCCGCACACAAGGTCCACAAGGTCGCGTACGACGTGGCCCTGGAGGTCCCGCCGTTCAAGGTCGTCGGGACGGTGCACCTGCACCCTGGATCGGAGCCGGAGCGGCTGCTGGATCGGGCGACGGAGATGTTCGTGCCGGTGGTCGGGGCCGTGGCGTATCTCGGCGACCAGCCTATCGGGCCCGAGATGGACGCCGTCCTGGTCAACCGCTTCTACCTGCGTGGGATCGAGCAGGTGGACCGGCGGACCGGCGAGCGCCACCAGAGGCTGCCGGGCGCCCCGATGGGTGGCATCTCCTGGCAGGACCGCACGCGCTAGGGCCGGGCCCGTTCGTCGGGCCGCAGGGACTGGCTGAGCTAAGCGCGCGCGATCGTCTTGGCGCGGTTGAAGAGGGCGAACGGAACCTTGACGGGCGCTGCGGCGATCGGGGTGCCGAGGACCCGGTCGGCCAGCGCGTCAAAGTCATCAGTGATGCGTTCTTTGGGGAACATCTCGATCACGGTGCGGCCCTCGTTGGCCGCGCGGACGAACAGCAGCCCGCCCGACCGGATCAGGGCGATCGAGGGCATCCCGACGGTCCGCTCCATGTCCGCGACGCCGACGCCGCTGTTGGCCCGGTTGATCACCAGGGCCAGCCGCTCGCGCACGCCGAGCTCCGTGGCGAAGTCGGTCAGCTGAACCGCCGCGCGGATCGCCGGCACGTCCGGGGTGACGGGGACGAGGATCCGGTCGGCGATCGCGAAGATCGCCTGGTTGAGGTGGCTATACGACGGATGCAAGTCGACCACGATGAAGTCGAAGCCGCGTCGCGCACTCGTGATGGCCTCGGCCACGCGCCCGGGGTCGAGGATCTCGGTATCGAGCGGCGACGTGGTGAGCGATGCGACCCGCATGCCCGATGAGTGCGCCGAGGCGATCTCGGCCAGGGTCTCCCGCGGCCCGCCCTCCTGCTGGTCACGCCAGCTGTCGGCGAGGGTGCGGACGCCATCGATCCCGAGCGACGTCGAGACGTGGCCCGTGACGGTATCTGCGTCCACGAGAAGCACGCTGTGGCCGCGTCGGGATTGCAGGACCGAGGCAAGGTTCGTCGCGATGGTGGTCTTACCGACACCGCCCTTGGGATTGAAGACCGCCAGGATCGTGGCTCGCTGGGCCCAGCCGTCGGCTTCGAGCGGTCCACTCTGGAGGACCGGACCCGACCCGTCGTCGACGGTCTGGCTGCGGATGCACATGGCCTCGACGCGCCAGCGCAGCGACTCAGCGGAATACGGGCGGGTGAAATACTCGTCCTCGACGTCACCCGAACTTGGATCGAGCCGCGCGAGCGCGCGCTCCGAGACGACCATCAAGGCCGGGATCGCCCGCCCGCCGTCACGGAGCAGCGAGTAGTACTCGAGCGACTGGTCGAGGTCAGTCTCGCCGTCGAGGATCGCGACGGCGACATCGCGCCGGCTGGCGAGCAGTGCCTCGAGCTCGTCCGGATGGGTGATCGTCGCGACCGTGAACCCGGCGGCGCGAAGCTCGGCAGAGACCGGAGCAGACTCTTCGGCTGGAAGGGCGACAGCGATGGCCGGTCGGGCCACGATCTCAGCCCTCCGATTCTGGGTCGCGCGCAGCCACGGTGAGCTCGCCTGGAGCTTCGTTCGTCACGCGTGCGCTGAAGCCAGGCAACGTGGCGATGCCGTCGGCAAGCCCGAGATCGGGTTCATGGGTGACCGCGAAGACGAACTCACCGTCGGGGCCGGACGACACGCCGACCGAACGGACGCCGCTCACGCGGGCCAGGTTGCGCTTGAAGCCAGCGATGCTCGCCACGCTGACGAGCCCGGTCACGACCACACGGGTCGTCGCGACGTCGGCGGGCGTGGAGTGGTCCTCGGCGACGAGTCCGGCCAGCCGCGCCGCCAGGGCGTCCTCGGCGATCGTCGGGATCTCGTCATCGGGGTTGGCGGTCTCGGCGGGGAAGGCGGCGGCTTCGGCCTCGGCGGCAGCGAAGTTCTGCTCGACGCCCAGCGCCGTCAGCCGTGGGTCGCCCTCGGCGACCGGCGCCTGCTCCTCGGGGGAGATGCCGAACAGGTCGCCGCTGTCGGGCTGCCCCCAGTCGGTGTTCGCATCGACCGCAGCCTCAGGCATCGCCTCGACCGGCGTGGACTCGGCGACGACTTCCGCGTCGGGTGCTTCCGCCGGTGCGTCGGCGGGTGCCTCGACGATTTCCGTCGTGTCGGCCGGCGCCTCTGCCACCGGGATCTCGAAGAGCGGCGGTTCCACCGCGGCCGTCGTCTCCTGGATCGCGCTCGACCCCGCCCACGCCTCATCGGCATCGAAGGGCGGGGGCTCGGGGAGGGTCTCGGCCATGGCCGCGAAACGCGTCGGGTCGTCCTCGGCCAGCAGGCGCTCGAAGAACATGGCCATTTCGGCCTCGAAGGACGCGACGCGCGCCTGGACGCGCTCGATGCGGCCCTCGATCTCGGCGGCGTGCGCCTCGATCTCGCGCTCGAGCTTTTCCTTCCGATGGGTCACGCGCTCGTCGGTCTCCTCGCGAATCCGCGCGATCTCGGCCTTGGACCACTCGCGGATCGCGGCGATGTCGTCATCGGCCTTCTTGCGTAGCTCCGTCGACTCGTCAGACGTGCTGGCGTGGATGCTCTCGATGTGGGCCTTCGCCTCGGCCGAGAACCGCTCGAGCGTGTCGGCGCGCGCCGCCTCGGCAGCGACCTGCATGGCCTTGGTGAGGTCGGCCATGAACTTGTTGGCCTTGCGCGTCGGGGCCGCGGCCGGGGTCGCGCCAGTGGCCTGGTTCGGCACGGCCGACTCCTCTTGGACCGCCTCGTTGGACGGGGTCGGCGCGGTCTCGATCATCGTCGGTGTCTCGCTCTCGCTCTGCGGCTGGGACTGATCCACGGCGGGCTGCTCGGCCTGGGATGCGTCAGCCTGCTCGTCGGACTCGGTCCGGTCCGTGCTCCATGGGAGGCGGAAGCCGCTCTTCGCGTCGGTCGATGCCATGCGTGGATCCTCGTCGGGATAGGTAGGCGCTTCGGGGCGTGGAGGCATCGTGCCAGCGAGGTTTGGTGTGGTGGAGTCCGCTAGTGGTACCAGCGGTGTACGCCGGTGGTACCGCCGGAGCGCCCGTACCTCGTGCCGGTGTGCTGGTGCAACGCGGTTCGGCGCTACGATGGACGCTCGATGAACGCCCTCGATACCACTTTCCCCGCCGCCCAACCGCTCGATCTCCTGGGCCGGCCGCTGCACGACCTGCGCATCTCGGTGACCGATCGGTGCAACTTCCGCTGCACGTATTGCATGCCGAAGGAGATCTTCGGGCGCGACTATGCGTTCCTGCCAAAAGACCAGGTCCTGACGTTCGAGGAGATCCACCGGGCAGCCGGCGCGTTCGTCGGTCTGGGCGTCGAGAAGCTCCGGATCACTGGCGGCGAGCCGCTGGTCCGGCGCGGGCTGCCGGACCTGATCCGGATGCTGGCGGGCCTGCGCACGCCGGATGGTCGCGAGCTCGACCTCACGCTGACGACGAACGGTGCCGCCTTGCGGGCGCTCGCACGACCGCTGCGCGACGCGGGTCTGCACCGCGTGACGGTCAGCCTGGACTCCCTCGACGACGCGGTCTTCGGCGCGATGAACGGTATCGAGTTCCCGGTCGCGAAGGTGCTCGACGGGATCGACGCGGCGCTCGAAGCCGGGCTGGACCCGATCAAGGTCAACATGGTGGTTCGACGCGGCGTCAACGAGTCGTCGGTCGTGCCGATGGCGCGCTGGGCGCGCGACACCGGTGTGACGCTTCGGTTCATCGAGTACATGGATGTCGGCCATTCGAACGGCTGGCGGCTGGACGAGGTCGTGCCGGCCGTGGAGCTCATCGACATGGTCACCGGCGTTTGGCCCGCTGCGCCCGCCGACGCCGGCTATCGCGGTGAGGTCGCCGGCCGCTGGCGATACGCGGACGGGGGCGGCGAGTTCGGGATCATCTCCTCGGTCACCCGGCCGTTCTGTCGCGACTGCACGCGAGCCCGACTGTCGGCCGACGGCAAGCTGTACACGTGCCTGTTCGCCGTGAGCGGGCGCGACGTCCGGGCGGTCCTTCGCGACGGCTCGTCCGACGAGGCGCTCGCGACGTTCCTCGCCGAAACCTGGCGCGCCCGGGACGACCGCTATTCGGAGCTGCGGGCGCAGTCGACGTCCGATCTGCCGAAGATCGAGATGTTCGCGATGGGCGGCTGAGCGTCGCTCTGCGTCGTCGACCACCCTTCGTCCACAGGGTTATCCACAGCCCGACCACAGGCCCGATAATCCCGTGGACAGGCGTCGCGAGATCAGTCCGATGTTCGTGGATAAGCGCGTTGACCGTCGGCTGAGCCGGCCGATAACGTAGGTCTTGCCCGAAGGGGCCGACAGGACGCAGAAACCGAGATCACATCAAGGGCCTTCGTCCGCCGCCGGTCGCTTCGGGCGCTTCGTTGCCCGCGGTCGCGCGGCCGTCTCACCGCGGCCCGTCCACGGGGAGGCGCCCGGCGGGACGCGATCGGCATCCCGGTGTCGATACTTCCGTCGGGCGCGACGAAGCCTCCCCCCGTTCCCACGCCGGCCACACGGGCCTGTCATGCTGGCCGCCCATGCCCGGAGGCCGCCATGTCTGACGCCGCCACTGTGACATTCGACCCCAGCCAGCCGATCCCCCCGAGCGCCCAAACAGAGCGCATCGCTACATTGGTCGCCGCCGTGCGAGACTGGACGACCGTCGTGCCGGACATCGGGATCGTGCTCGGGTCGGGGTTGGGCGGCCTGGCGGACGAGCTGGAAGAGCCGGTGGCGATCCCGTTCGACGCCCTCCCGGGTTGGCCGGCGGCGACAGCCCCTGGTCACGTCGGCAGGCTGCTCGTGGGGCGCCTCGGCGGTCGCCCGGTGGTCATGCTCCAGGGCCGCTTCCACCTCTACGAAGGGAACGATCCAGGTCTCGTCGTCCAACCGGTGCTGCTGTTCCGTGCTCTTGGAGCCCGGATCGTGGTGCTGACGAACGCGGCCGGGGGGCTGGATCCGTCCTTCGGTCCCGGGACGCTCATGATCCTGAACGACCACATCAACCTGACTGGGCGATCGCCGCTGATCGGCCGCAACGCCGACATGCTCGGGCCGCGGTTCCCGGACATGACGGAGGCCTGGAGCCCGCGGCTGCGCAAGCGCCTGCATGCCGCCGCCGCGGACGAGGGCGTCGACGTCCGTGAGGGCGTCTATGTCGGCCTCACCGGCCCGGCGTACGAGACGCCGGCCGAGGTCCGCATGCTGGCCGCGCTAGGCGGCGACGCGGTCGGCATGTCGACCGTCCTCGAATGCATCGCTGCCCGCTGGGTCGGCCTCGAGGTCTGCGGGGTGTCGCTGGTCACCAACGCCGGGGCGGGGTACAGCGCAGAGCCGCTGAACCATGAGGAGGTCCTCGAAGCGGGCTCTGTCGCCGGTCCCCGCCTCGCGCGCGTGATCCGCCGCTTCGTGACCGACCTGGGCGACGAGGCGGCCGGGGCCGGATGACGGCCCGAGGTTCGGCGCCGGTGCTCAGCCGGCGCGTCCTGAACAGGACGCTTCTCGCGCGACAGCTGCTGCTCGAGCGGGTCGACCGCCCGGTGGTGGATGTGATCGAGCATCTCGTCGGGATGCAGGCGCAGGAGCCGCCCGATCCGTACGTCGGCCTGTGGTCGCGCATCGCCGGCTTCGACCCGCAGGACCTGAGCCGCCTGATCGAGGAGCGCGGGGCCGTCCGGATGGGGCTCCTGCGCGGCACGCTGCACCTCGTGACGGCGCGCGACGCGACAGCGCACTACCCGATCCTCGCCGACGTCATGGCCCGCTCGTGGCGCAGTAGCCCGTTCGTGAAGCGACTCGTGGGCGTCGACCTGGATGCGGTGATCGCGCGCGCGCGCCAGGCGCTGGGGGAGCGGCCGCGGACGCCGAGTGAGCTCGGGGCGGCACTCGCCCCGGGCTGGCCCGACCGAGATGCCACGTCGCTGGCATACGCCGCCAGGTTCCTGCTGCCGCTCGTCCAGGTGCCGCCCCGCGGGCTGTGGAAGAAGACGGGCCGACCGACCAACACGACTGCGGAGGCGTGGCTGGGCCGTGGGATGGACCCGACACCGAGCGTCGACGACCTCATCCTGCGTTACCTGGCGGCCTTTGGGCCGGCGACGGTGAGCGATATGCGTGTCTGGTCGTGGCTGACCGGCCTGCGCGAGGTCGTGGAGCGACTGCGCCCGAGGCTGCGGACGTTCCAGGACGAGGGAGGCCGGGAGCTGTTCGACGTGGCGGACGGCCTGATCGTGGATGCGGACCTGCCTGCCCCGATCCGGTTCCTGCCCTTCTACGACAACGTCATCCTGTCCCACGACGACCGGTCGCGGATCCTGACGGAAGGATTGACCATCAACGAGTTGACGTGGAAGGGCGGGGTCCTCGTCGACGGGTTCGTTTCCGCGGGTTGGCGCGTGAACCGCGAGGGCGGGGGCAAGGCCCGCGGCGGTCGCACCGCCACGAACGTCGTGACGCTATACGCCCCGGTAACGGGCGCCCAGCGTGCCGAGCTCGAGGAGGAAGCCGAGCGCGTGCTGGCCTTCGTGGCCGGCGACGCGGAAGGCCGCCGGGTCCAGCTGGTCGACGCCGGCTAGTCCGATCTGTGTCGGCGCCGCGGCGGCCGCGAACGCGCCCCCCGCGAGCGAGCCGGCGCGCCGTTATGTCCACCTTCGACGGCCGCGCCGACCTTTGGTCTCTGATGCGCACAGGCCGCATCAAGGCCAGGTGCGGGTCGACACTGGACGGCCGCTGACTCTCGGGCGCCCAAGTGGATGAGGCGTCTGCGCCCTGATGCGGCCCATGCGCATCAACAGATGAACCTCGACGCGGGCGCAGAAAGTGTGCATCGGGCTCGCGTGCGTCGCGGCGCCCTCGCGCAGCGCGGAACCCTCAGGTCTGCGGCAGCTCCCGGCCGGCCGCGCGCGCAGCCGCCGCCTTCTCGGCCCACGCGCCGAGGACATTGTCCTTGTGGGGCCGGATCGGGCAGTGCTCGTCGCGGTTGCCGAACTCGTCGCAGTACCCCAGCGGCACGCACTTCGGCGCCAGGAACGAACCCAGGAACGGCGACACCGTGAAGATCTGCTGGCGGATCAGCTGGAACAGTCTTCGGATCTCCCACTGCGCCATCGTGCACAGCCGCAACCCTGACATGTGGATGAGTGCTCGCAGGTTGGCCGTCATGACGAGGTTCGTCCGGGTCGCGTTCGGAAAGACGAACCGCGCATCCTCGCCGGGCAGCCCGGCCTCCACCATCTCCCCGTACAGGTCGAGCGCGCCGGAAACCTGCGATTCGTAGCGACCGCGTAGCTCGGGGTCGGCCTCGGCGATCGAGTGCGGCAGCATGGTCGCGGCGCCCTTGAACTTGACGTAGCGCTGGCTCTGCTGGTCGAACGCGACGCCGGCCCGATGGCGCACGAGCTGGTGGGACAGCGTCCGCGACACGCCGGTGATCCCGAACGTGAACACGATGTGCTCGATGGTCGAGCCGTGACCCGATTCGATGACCGATGCGATCAGCTTCTGCATCTTGGCCGGGTCGAACTCGCCGTCGACCGACTTCCGGAAGATCTCCTCGGGCGGCATCTCCGAGTAGCACGTCCGGCACGCGGTGTAGATGATCGGGACGTAGAACTTCTCGACGATCTCGCGGTCGGGGAAGAGCAACGTGGCCGTCATCCCGAGTTCGCGCCGCCCGGGGTTCCTGGGGATGCCCGTCTTCGGGCGGGGCGCTGGGATCGGCTCGGCGGTCATCGACGGCCAGTCTATCGGAGTCAGTAGTAATCCGAGCAGGACAGGAAATAGCCGCATCGGCAGATGAGCTTGCACTTGCGCTCGTCCATCGGCGTCCCACAGTTCGCGCAGGTCAGGATCACCGCCGCGGGGTCGACCTCGTCGCCGCCCTCATCGAAGAAGCGGATCGGTACGTCACCCATGTCCGAGGGTTCCTGTGCTGGACGTTGGATCATGATCCGACCTCCGCGTGCGCCGTTGGCGGCACACCGCCAGCGGTCCCAAGGGCATACGCCACGACCTCGTCGAGTGACATCGCCGCCCCTTCGGCGGCCAGGACCCCCAACTTCTCGGCCGAGAGGACCTGTGGTGGGGTCGAGACGCCGAAGAGCATCTGCGTCTGCTCGACGTAGTCGGCAAGCTCCGTGCCGGTCCGCCGCTGGAAGTGGCGGGCCGCGCCCCACAGCCTCCCTGCCCGCTCGAAGTCCTCGAGACCCGTCGCTATGATCGACAGGTCGTCGAGGACGAGGATCACGCCCGAGACATCGCCGGCCTCGTGGAAATGCTGAAGGGCCTGACGGGCCAACTCGGTCGCCTCCTTCCAACGGCGTTGACCGGTGACCGACAGGCCGAGCATGTGGAGCGACCACGCCTCCATCGTCCGGTTGCCGGCCACGCGATGCATCTTGAGGGCCTTGCGATACCAGTCCTCGGCCTGCGGCGCGTCGGCACCGAAGTAGTAGAAGCTGCCAAGGCCCCATACCACGTTGGCCTCGCCATTGGCATCGCCGATCTCTCGGTAGAGCTCCAGCGCTGCCTCAAGTCGGGCCCGTCCCTCCCCAACCTTCGGCGTCGCCGGGCCGCCGCGCATGATCTCGATGGCGTCGGCGTAGGAGCGGTTATACAAGGCATTCGCGATCTCGCCCTTGTCCCCGAGCTCACGCCAGATGTCGAGCGCTTCCTGGTACCAGCGTGTCGAAGCGACCTCGTCCGACTGCCAGTAGGCGATGCCACCGGCGGCCTCTGCGAACCGGGCGCGGTCGATCGGCTCGAGGTGCCAGCCCTGCGTTGCCATCGCCTCGATGCGGGCGCGCCCCTCGTTGAGGTAGCCACGCTGCTGCCAGAAGCGCCACAGCGCGAATGAAAGGCGGGCCCCGAGGGTCGGTTCGGGGCGGGCCGTTGCCCAGTCGAGTGCCGCCCGGAGGTTGTCGTGCTCTCGTTCCAGGCGCTCCAGCCAAACGCGCTGTTCCGTGCCCGACAGGTGGGGTGCCGCCCGCTGCGCCAGGTCCAGCATCGCCGCCGCGTGCCGCGCCGCCATCACATCGGACTCGCCCCGTTGTTGCAGCATCTCGGCGGCGTACTCGCGGATGGTCTCCAGCATCGCGAAGCGCGGTTCGTCGGTCGTCTCGTCGAGACGCACGAGGCTCTGGTCGAGGAGCTCGCCGATGAGCTCGACGACATCGCTGCCGATCTCGTCCGACGGGCCGCACACCGTCTCGGCCATCTCCAGGTCGAAACCGCCGCGGAACACCGACAGCCGGTCGACGAGCCGCCGTGCCCCGTCGTCCAGCAGGTCGTAGCTCCAGGCGATCGCGCCGCGCAGCGTCTGCTGGCGCTCCGGGACGTCGCGGGATCCGACCGTCAGCAGCTCGAGGTGATGCTCGAGCCTGGCCAGGATCTGTTCCGGCGTCAGGAGCTTGACCCGCGCCGCGGCGAGCTCGATGGCAAGCGGCATCCCGTGCAGGCGCGCCGCGATCCCGGCCACCGCGGGCGCATTGGCGTTCGTGACGGCGAAGGCCGGTCGGACGGCGGTCGCCCGCGTGATGAACAGCCGGACCGCCTCGAACTGGGTCAATGCCTCGAGATCGAACTCGCGCAGGGCGCGCGGCAGGTTGAGGCGCTCGACCTCGGACAGGCGGCGGGTGTCGGGCGGCGCAGGCAGGCCCGGCACCGGGTACTCCTGCTCCCCCGAGATCCGCAGCGGGATGCGCGTCGTGACGAGGCATCTCACGTTCGGGCAGCGCCGCAGCAGGTCGGCGACATCCGGTCCCGCCGCCGTCACCTGCTCGAAGTTGTCGAGGACGAGCAAGACCCGGCGATCGCCGATCTCGGCGGCCAGCCGGTCGACTGCGCTCTGCGATTGGTTGTCGTTGAGGCCAAGGGTCCGCGCGATCGATGGCGCCACCAACGTCGGGTCGCGCACCGCGTCGAGGGCCACGAACCAGATCCCGTCGGGGAAGTCATCCGCCGCTGAGGCTGCGACCTGGAGCGACAGCCGGGTCTTGCCCGTCCCGCCCGGACCCGTAAGGCTCAAGACTCGTGTCGTTCGCAGAAGATCCCCCGCCTCGCCGAGCTCGCGCTCGCGCCCGACGAACGTCGTCAGCTGCGTCGGGAGGTTGTTGGGCCGCGCATCGAGCGACCGGAGAGCGGGGAAGTCGTCCGGCAGGCCTTCGACGACGAGCTGGGTCAGCCGCTCGGGCTCGCGAAGGTCCTTCAGCCGATGTGGGCCCATATCGCGCAAGCCGACGCTGTCCGGCAGAGCATCAGTCACGAGGGCCCGCGTCGCATCGCTGAGGAGGACCTGGCCGCCGTGCGCCAATGCGGCGATGCGCGCCGTCCGATTGATGGCGTAGCCGATGACGTCGCCCCCGGTCGACTGGACCTCACCGGTGTGGAGACCCATCCGCACCCGGACCTCGGCGGCCTCGGGCCACGGCTCCGCCGCGATCGCGCGCTGCCCATCGACCGCCGCCGACACGCCATCGATAGCCCGCCGGAAGAGGACGAAGAACGAGTCTCCTTCGGTCGACTGCTCGTGGCCGTCATGAGCCCGGAAGGCCTCGCGCAAGAGCATGCGATGCCGCTCGAGCACGTCCCGATAGGGGCCGGTCCCGAGCGCCAGCTCGAGCTTGGTCGACCCCTCGATGTCCGAGAACAGGCACGTGACGGTGCCTGTCGGCGATCCCGGGACCTCGCGCATCGGCGTGTCGGGTCGGGTGGTCAGTGTCGGTGGGCCTCGGTCAGGTCGCGAAGACGGCCGGCCAGCCCGCGCAGGATCGCGAGCGCGACCGCGGGTTGCTCCTTGACGACGGCCTCGAAGTCCCAGCTCGCGAGAGCCAGACAGACGGTCGGCTCGTCCGCGATGACCTGGGCGATGCGCGGCTGACCGTCGAGGACAGACAGCTCTCCGAAGAAGTCGCCCGGGCCGAGCTTCGCGATGGTCTCACCGTCCCGCACGACGCGCACGCTGCCACTCGCCACGAGGAAGAATCCCGTCCCGACATCGCCCTGACGGGCGATCACGTGGTCCTTCGGGAACTCGACCTCGACGACCCGGCTGGCGATCCGCGCGATGCCTTCGGGATCGACGCCGGCAAACAGTGGGGCGCGCGCCAGCAGGTCGGTCCGGTGGTCGTGGGTGAGCGTCATGCCGGTCTCCATCGTGGACCTCGTGATGCTGCGCTGCGTGACGGCGGAGCGTCAAGGATGGCACGATGCGCGCATGGCTGACCGGGACGAGCTGATCGACGCGATCTCTGGGTTCGGGCTCTTCTCCGACCTCAAGGCACCTCAGCTCGAGGCGATCATCCACATCTTCGATGAGCGGATGTTCGCCGAGGGCGAGACGATCCTCCATCAGGGCCTGTCGGGCTCGGGGTTCTACGTGATCGTCGAGGGCGAGGCCGTGGTCACTGTCGATGGCACCGAACGGGCGCGGCTGGCTCGCGGCGACTTTTTCGGCGAGGTGTCGATCCTGCTCGGCGTGCCATCGATCGCGGACGTGGTGGCCACGCGTCAGCTGTCGTGCCTC
Organism: Candidatus Limnocylindrales bacterium; assembly: GCA_035717785.1. Taxonomy (GTDB): domain Bacteria; phylum Chloroflexota; class Limnocylindria; order Limnocylindrales; family CSP1-4; genus SPCO01. Next base: position 55,202 of record DASTIG010000116.1, on the reverse strand, counting down.
GTCCTCGCGGGGAGTCAGGTCGAGCCGTTCATGATCAGCCACCCCAAGGTCATGTTCCGGATGCTCCAGGCGCAGGCCCGCCGGCTACGGGCGGCGAACCGATGGGGGGCGTGACCGAGCCAACGCGTCCGTTCCCGCCCGGGACGTATCCGGTCGTGGTCATCGGCTCCGGGCCCGGCGGCCTGCAGGCCTCGTACGCGCTCCGCCGGGAGGGTATCGCCCATGCCGTGATCTCCGAGGACCCGGCGCCGGGCGGGATGTTCCGGCGCTGGCCCCATTTCCAACGGCTGCTGTCGTGGACCAAGCCCCACGCCCCAGCCGAGCGGGGTTCACGCGCGTACGAGCGCTACGACTGGAACAGCCTGCTGGCGGACGAGCCCGAGGCCCGGGCTCTTCAGCCCGACCTGATGGATGGCACTTCGTACTTCCCGTCGCGCCCGGAGATGGAGGCGAACCTCGGCCGCTTCGCCGAACGGGCGCACATCGACGTCCGGTACGAGTGCCGCTGGACCGCCACCCGGAATGTCGATGACGCGGACGGCCCGGGTTTCATCGTGTCCACGACCGACGGCGACTACCGCGCTCAGGCGCTGGTCGTGGCGGTCGGCGTGGCCCAGCCATTCTCGCCGCCCGGGATCGGCATGGAGCTGACCCACCACTACGCCGCGGTCCGGCCAGCGGAGACGTATGCCGGGCATCGGGTGCTGATGCTGGGCAAGCAGAACTCCGGATTCGAGCTGGCCAACGGCCTGCTGCCGTGGGCTCGCGAGATCGTGCTGGTGTCGCCTTCGCCGGCCAAGTTCTCAGTGCAGACCCGGTCGTTGGCCGGCGTCAGGGCGCGCTACGTGCAGCCCTACGAGGACCATGTCCTCGGCGGCGGTGTCGCGGTGCTCGACGCCGCGCTCGACCGGATCGAGCGGACCGAAGGAGGCGATGGCAGCCTGACGGTCCGGGTGCGACGCAGCGACACGGGCGACGGGCTCGCGCTCGAAGTCGACGACGTCATCTCGGCGACCGGGTTCGTGACGCCGATCCTGGATCTGCCCGAGATCGGTTGCTCGATCAGCGGCCGCGCCCGGCTGCCGCTCGTCACGCCGTGGTGGGAGAGCACGACCCTCCCCGGTGTGTACTTCGCCGGCACGATCGGGCAGGCCGCCAAGGGCCTTGTGAAGCACGGCGTGCCTGCAAATTCCGGCGCCGTCCACGGGGCCCGCTATAACGCGATGGTGCTGGCGCGCCGGATGGCCGCTGTCCGCTTCGGCAAGCAGATCGACCGGCCCCGGATCGCCCCGGACGATCTGGCGGCGACCATCGCGACCGAGCTATCGATCGCGCCGGAGCTCTGGCACCAGCGTGCGTATCTCGCGCGCGTCTTCACGCTCGATCCAGATGCCGGGGTCGTCGACGACGGCGTCGAACCCTTGACCCACTTCCTCGATGCGGGCGGGTCGAACGCAATCGCGGTCACTCTCGAGGCCGACGGCACGGGGGCGATCTACCCGGTCCTGTATACGCGGATGGCGGGTGATATCCGCGAGAGGAACATAGAGCCCGACCCGTTGCTCCGCTACGACCGGCCCGAGGCGCGGAGCGCCATCGCGGGGATCGTCCGGGACGTGGTCCCGGCCGTTCCGAAGGCCGGCTGAGAGTGGATCAGGCCAGCCGTGCCAGGCGCTCCGCCGCCGCCTGGAGCGTCTCGATCCTCTTCGGAAACGCGAAGCGCAACTTCGTCCGCCCGAGCTCCGGTCGCGAGTAGAACGAGGACCCCGGGACGGCCGCAACACCTGGGTCGCGGATCAGGCGATGGGCGAACGTGACGTCGTCCTCACCCTCCCTGGCGAGGTCGCGGATGTCGGTCATCACGTAATACGCCCCGCTCGGCTCGTGGACGCGGAAACCCGCCGCCCGGAGAGCCGGCACCAGGAGGTCACGCCGTTCGCGGTATGCGGCGAGCAGGTCGCGATAGTACGCGTCGGGGAAGCACAGCGCGGTGACGGCGGCCGCCTGGAGCGGCGCGGCTGCGCCGACGGTCAGGAAGTCGTGGACGCGGCGGATGCCCAGGGACAGTGCGGGCGAGGCGATGGTCCAGCCGATGCGCCAGCCCGTGACGGAGTAGGTCTTCGACATCGAATGGATGCTGACGGTCCGCTCGGCCATCCCGGGGAGCGTCGCGAGCGGGATGTGCTCGCCGTCGTAGACCAGGTGCTCGTAGATATCGTCGGTGAAGGCGATGACGTCGTGCTCGACGCACAGCTCTGCGATGAGCTCCAGCTCCGCGCGGGAGAACACTTTGCCGGTCGGGTTGTGCGGGGAGTTGACCACGATCCCGCGTGTTCGCGGCCCGAAGGCCCGGCGCAGCTCATCGGGGTCGATCGACCAGTCGGGCTCGTGCAGCGTGACGTAGCGCGGCACGGCATCCGACAGGATCGCGTCCGGCGCGTAGTTCTCGTAGTACGGCTCGAAGATCACGACCTCGTCGCCCGGGTCGAGCAGGCCGAGCATCGCGGCGATCATCGCCTCGGTCGCGCCGCACGTCACGGTGACCTGTGTCTCGGGGTCGATCGAGCCGAAACCGGGGAAGTGGCGGGGCGTCGACTCGGCGATCGCGTCGCGCAGCGGCTTCGCGCCCCAGGTGATCGCGTACTGGTTGATGTCGGCGTCGACGGCCTCGGCGACGGCCCGCTTGAGCTCAGGCGGACAGGCGAAGTCAGGAAAGCCTTGCGCCAGGCTGACCGCGCCGTGCGCGACCGCCACGCGGTTCATCTCGCGGATGACCGACTCGGTGAATGACTCGGCCTTCCGGCTGATGCGCAGCACGGGCGCAGTCTAGCGGTCGCCCAGTGGCGAGCTCAGTCCTTCAGCTCACCGCCTTCTTCACGAGCGCGCCGATCCTTTTCTCGTCGGCGGCGGTCACCTTGGTCAGAGCGAAGGAGGTCGGCCACATGGTGCCGTCGTCGAGGTTCGCGTCGTCGTTGAAGCCGAACGTCGCGTACCGCGACTTGAACTTGTCCGCAGGTGTGAAGAAACAGACGATCTTGCCGTCTTTGGCATACGCGGGCATCCCGTACCAGGTCTTTGGCGAGAGGGCCGGCGCGCTGGCCTTGATGATCGAATGGAGCCGCTCGGCCATGACGCGATCCGATCCCGGCATCTCGGCGATCTTCGCGAGCACGGCCTTTTCGTCTTCCGCCTTGCTCGTGGCCGCCTTCAGCTCCTTGGCGCGCTCCTTCATCGCGTCTCGTTCCTCGTCCGAGAATCTCTTGGACGTCGTTTTGGTCGCGGTTTTGCTCTTGGCGGACTTCTGCGGGTCCTTCATCGGAGGTTCCTCCTCTGGGCGTCTTGATTGGGGTGACCCTCATGCTAGTGAACCGCCGCGGCGGCGGCTTCTCCGAAAATGCTCGGTCGTGACCTGTCACAGGGCCGCGAAGAACTCCGTGAGGTGACGCTCGTACGCCGCGGGCTCGAGCCACATCGCCTCCGTGTGGCCGGCGCCCTGCACGATCCATGACGTCATGTCGACGTCGGCGGTCTCGGCCGCCGCGATCAGCGCGGATGAGTAGTCGACGCTCAGGCGTCCGTCATCCGTGCCGTGCGTGATGAAGAGCCGACGGCCCGTCATCCGGCCGACCGCCGCGAGCGGGCTGCGCGTCGTCAGGTCGTCGCCGCTCAGCATCCGCGCCATTGCCATGCCACCGGCCTCGAGGAACTGCGGATAGCCGTTGCGTGCCAGCTCCGCTCGGATGGCCACACCGATGTCTGCATAGCTCGAGTCCTCCCAGGTCGCTGCGACCCGAGGCTCTTCCCCGCTCGCGATGAGGACCGTCGCGGCGCCGAGAGAGATCCCCAGCAGGCCGATCCGCTCCTCGGGGACCGAGCGGGCCGACTGGAGCCAATCCCACGCGCCGAGGACATCGCGGTACTCCTCGGTTCCGCCCGCATAGCGGCCATCCTCGTCGGTGGAGTCGCCGTGATCTCGCATGTCGATCAGCAGGACCGAGAACCCATTCCGATGCAGCATGCCGGCAGGGAGCAGGACGTCGTGATCTCGTTTGCAGGCGGTGTGCCCGTGGACGACGACGACGGCCGGCGCGTCCTGATCCGCCGACGGGATCCACCAGCCGCTGATCCTGATGGCCGTGTCGCGACTCGGGAAGCTGACATCGTCGGGGTCAGGCATGGCATAGGCCGCGGTGTCCACGTCTGGGTGGTCCGGATCGCTGAAGGCCGTCGGGTCGTTCGCCGCCCACTCCGGGTGGCAGTTCCCGTCGACCCGGGTGAGCCGGTCCCACACGACCGCGCTGGCGGCCCCGTAGCCGAACACGACGACCGCGACCACGGCGATGGCGAGGATGATGAGAGAGCGCCGCACGGATGCGACGGTACGCCGCCCGCGTCAGACGAGCTCACGCGGCATCGTCTCGTGCCAGTCGCGTTCGAAGAACCGGACGCCATCGACATCGACCTCGAGTCGGACCGTCAGCTCGAAGTCGGACACGGTGCTGGTCTGCCGGCAGATGGCCCTGATCTCGATCTGGGTCAGGGCCTCCGGTCGGTCGGGATCGTCGCGCTCCTGCCAGCGGTAGACCACATCGGCATCGAGCTCGGCGCGGGCCGGATCCCCGTCCCACGCGGTCATGGTGAGCGTCTCGGCGGCGTACAGCCGGCGCCCATCCGGGACGATGACCTCGCCGCCATCGTGGATCCGAACTGTGACCGAGCCGGCGGGGACGTCCTCCTCGATACGCCAGCCCGGCGGGTCGGTAACTGCCGGGCCGCGTCCGTCGGCCGCCTCGGCGACCGGCCAGCGAAGCTCGGGGGGCTCGCCACGGAAAGCCGGCACGGGCGCCTCACCTGCACCGCCGGCCGGTGGGATGACCGGCAGTTCGAGCCGCGAAGGTGTCGAGCCACCGCGGTGGACTGCGAACGTCGCCGGATACGGCGATGGCCACAGCACGGGCCATAGTGACGACGCGATCGACACGCGCAACCGGTGCCCGACCTGCCACCGGTAGCCGGCTGTGCGCAGCGGGATCCGCACCTCCTCGACCATGTCGGGCTGGAGGGCCAGTGGTGCATCGTGCGAGCGCCGGTGGGTGAGGTTCAGGACACCGGCACTCACGAGCGCGGACGTGCCGTCGGGCGCGACGTCGGACAGCCGGACGGACAGCGTAGCGACCGGCGCGTCGACCTCGACATGCACGACGATGACCGGTACCCCGAGCACCTCGAGAGCCTGGTCTAGCGGTTCGGATGTGTAGGTCGGACCGGCGGCCTCGTCCGGTCGGAGGTCGCGGGCGAGCCCGTTCGGGGATCCTCCGGCTCCCCACGACAGCGGGCCGCGCGTGCCGGTCGTCGGTCGGTGGCGGAAGTTGTCGACGCCAGGCTCTTCGTCGCCGGTCTCGCTCAACACCCCCGCCCCGAAACGCCACGCGCGTGTGGCCATGTCCGGATGGGGATAGGCGGGGGCTGCCCGCCAGCGGCCCGGCAGGGATGCCGGGAATGGCTCCGGTTCCGCGTACTCGTGCTCGAACCACACGATCGACGGCTCGTCGTCCCAGCCGTTGTCGACGCCGTTGAGATGCCTATCGAAGAACCGGGCGATCTCGTGCAGCTCATCGAGATTCGGCCCGGGCGACGCCGCGTGGGGCCACGAATGCACCCAGTTCCCGACCAGGGTGTGCGACGGCACCGGGCAGAGCGCCTGCATGCGGAATGCCGGGTCGACGTACGAGTCATGCCACCCGCCGATGTTGAAGATCGCCGACTCGATCGCGTCGTAGGCAGGAGCGAGCGACCCCTGCCGCCAGTACGGCCCGTCGGCCTGATGCTGCAGCCAGGCGAACAGCCATGGCGGTGTCGCGTCGAGCCGGGCACGCCACTCATAGCGCCAGCCCGCGCCGCGGAACGATGCGTCCGGCGGCATCGCGTTCATCGCGACCTGGCTGACCGCGTACTGCGACAGTTCGCTGACGGTCACGCACCCGCCGCGGTAATGGATGTCGTCGAGATAACGGTCGTCGGTCGCCATGACCGGCACGATCGCGCGCAGGTGAGGCGGTCGGAGCGCCGCGACCTGGATCGACGTGAACCCGCCATACGAGATGCCCCACATCCCGACCGAGCCGCTGCACCACGGCTGGGACGCCAGCCATTCCACCGCGTCGTACCCGTCCCGTGTCTCGTCGGCGGTGTACTCGTCGAGCGCGACACCGCCCGATGACCCGGTCCCGCGGACGTCGACCCGGCAGAGGGCGAAACCACGGGCAGCGAACCATTCGCCGCGGGTGACGTCCGCCGCCCGGCGCCAGTTGTCCTTGCCGTACGGGATCATCTCGAGGATCGCGGGGAACCTGCCGTCGTCCGCGCCGAGGGCATCGCCGGCGCCCTCACCGGGACGCGGGCTGGGCCGCCAGATGTTGGCGGACAGCTCCACGCCGTCGCGCACCGCGATGCGCGCGTCCCAGTCGACCGCGACGTCGAAGCGTGGCTCTGGCGCGGGACGCGGATCCGTCATCCGCGCGAGTCTACGAGGCGCCCAGGACGCCCCGACGACGCCGCTCGCGCCGTGCGACGATGCCGGCCATGGACGGTCGTTTCGTGCGCCACTCCCGGCGAGTCGCCTATCAGAACCCGTGGATCACGTTGTGGCACGACGAGGTGACGCGACCGGATGGCAGTCCAGGCATCTACGGGGTCGTGCATTTCGAGAATCTCGCCGCCGGGGTCGTGGCGATCGACGACGAGGACCGCATCGTCCTCGTCGGCCAGCACCGGTACACGCTCGATCGGGATTCGTGGGAGATCCCGGAGGGAGGTGTGCCACCAGAGGAGACCGCTCTCGCCGGCATCCAGCGCGAGCTACGCGAGGAGACTGGCCTCGAAGCCACCGACTGGCGCGAGCTGTGCCGGCTCGACCTGTCCAACTCCGTGACCGACGAGCAGGCCGTGCTCTTCGTCGCATCGGGTCTCAGCTACGGCGTCGCCTCGCCGGAACCGACCGAATCGATCGCGCTCCGCTGGGTGCACTTCGACGAGGCGCTCGCGATGACGATGGACGGGCGGATCACCGACATGATGAGCGTCGTCGCGATCCAGCGACTGGCTCTCGAGCGTGCGGGCGGCACACCGTGACAAGGCGGGACTGGGACGTCATCGTCGTCGGGCTCGGAGCGTTCGGATCGGCGGCTGCCTACTGGGCTTCGGCGCGGCCTGGCGTCCGTGTCCTCGGCATCGAGCGGTTCGAGCTCGGCCACGCGAACGGTGCGTCGGCCGACCACAGCCGGATCATCCGCCTGTCCTACCACCGCCCCGACTACGTGCGGCTCGCGAAGCGTGCGTATGAAACGTGGGCGGACGTGGAGGCGGAGGCGGACAAGCGGATCGTGACCGTGACCGGCGGACTCGACCTGTGGCCGGCCGACCCGGCCATCCCGCAGGCCGATTACACCGGCAGCCTTGCCGCCGAAACCGTCCCGTTCGAGCTCCTCGACGCAGGCGAGATCATGCGTCGCTGGCCGGCGTGGCGGCTGACCGACGACGTTACCGGTGTGTGGCAGGCGAACGGCGGGATCGCCGACCCGTATCGCGGGAACTCGGCTCACCGCCGGCTTGCTACGTCGCGGGGCGCAACCCTGATCGAGCGGACGCCAGTCGAGGCCATCCGGGAGGTCGGTGGCGCATACGAGGTCGATGCCGGTCGCACGACGTACGGCGCGGGCCGCGTGGTCATCACGGCCGACGCCTGGACCAACGAACTGCTCGCGAACTTCGACCGGCGGCTGCCGCTGACCGTCACACAGGAGCAGGTCACCTACATCGCGGCACCCGACCCGGCGCAGTTCGCCCCCGACCGTTTCCCGGTCTGGATCTGGATGGACGACCCGTCGTTCTACGGGTTCCCGGTCTACGGCGAGCCCGGCCCGAAGGTCGCCCAGGACTGCGGTGGTCATCCGACGACCCCCGACACGCGCACGTTCGAACCCGACGAGGCCATCCGAGCCCGCGTCCGAGCGTTCCTCGCGGACCATCTGCCTGGGGCGGTCGGTCCAGAGATCTACACCAAGACGTGCCTCTACACGATGACTCCCGAGCGCGACTTCGTCGTCGACCGACTGCCCGATTCCCCGGGCGTCGTCGTCGGGCTGGGTGCCGCGCACGGGTTCAAATTCGCGTCGGTCATGGGCCGGGTCCTCGTCGAGCTCGCGCTCGACGGACGGAGCCCATCAGCCGGCGAATTGGGGGAATTCCGGATCGATCGCCCTTCGCTCCTCGCCGCCGACCCACCGCTGCGGCCGCTCGTCTAGGCAGTCCCAAGCACGACCAGTGCGGTTGCTGGCGCGTCCCGCGGACCTTTTCCTTGCACCCGGCGGCGGCGTGTGCGACGGTACCGCCCACTTCGGCCGGAGACGGTCCGGAACCGTGACGTTGCGACGGTCCGCGGGGAGAGGCAACGGATCGTCCTGGAGGAGGAGTCGATGCGATCGACCACGCGCGCCCGGTGGGGGCGAGTCCTGGCTGCGGCAGGTCTGCTGGGGGCTGTGCTGCTCCCCGGCGCCTCTGTGACGACCGCCGCTGACGAGGACAAGACGCTCCGGGTCGGGACGGCTCAGGAGTTCGACTCGATCAACCCGAACCTGTCGTACCTCGTCTCCTCGTACGAGGCCTTCATCCTCAACTACGACCTGTTGGTTGGGTTCGGGCCTGATCTCGAGTACGCGCCGACCGGATTCGCCGAGTCCTGGACCCAGGACGGGGCGACGTGGACGTTCAAGATCCGCGAGGGGATGACCTGGTCGGACGGCGAGCCGGCCGACGCCGGTGACGTCGCCTTCACGTACCAGTACCTGCTCGACAGCATGGACCCCGCGTACAAGGGGCCGTTGGCACCGGAGGGAAACGACCTGCCGGCCGAAGGCGAGACGGAGGGTGATGGCGCTGCCGACAACCCGCTGTCGCTCTTCGGCGACTTCCTGGTCAGCACGGTCGAGCTGCAGAGCGTGGAGCTCGTCGACCCGACCACCGTCAAGATGACGACGGCCTTCCCGACCTCCCTGCTGCTGGGCGCCTACATCCCGGTGCTCCCCGAGCACATCTGGGGCACCGTGCCGTTCGCCTCGGCGGCGACCGACTTCCAGACCGATCCCCCGGTCGTTGGAACTGGACCCTTCCAGATCGTCGAGTGGAAGCGCGGCGAATTCGCCCGCTTCGAGCGCAACCCGCATTACTGGGGCAAGCAGCCGTTCGTCGAGGAGGTCATCTTCCAGTTCTACGCCGACCAGGATGCGATGGGCCAAGCGTTGAAGGCCGGTGAGGTCGACTACGTCCGGTCGATCCTGCCCGAGCAATTCGAATCGATCGACGCCGAGGAAGACATCGTCGGCATCAACGGCAATGGGCAAGGTTGGACCCAGCTCGCCTTCAACACGTACGACAAGGACATCGACGGGGGCGGGGCGTCGACCACGGCAGTGCGCGATCCGAAGTTCCGCGACGCCCTCGGGTACGCCATCGACGGCCAGGAGCTCGTCGACCAGGTCCTGAGCGGCCACGGCCTGCCCGGGACGACGGTCGTCCCGCCGTTCCTGTCACAGTTCCACATCGACCCCGCGAACCCGCGGACGTTCGACCTCGACGAGGCAAAGAGTCGACTCGACGCCGCCGGGTACCTCGACTCGAACGGGAACGGGACGCGCGAGGACAAGGAAGGCAAGGAGATCAGCCTCCGCATCTACCACCCGACGACGGACGCGAAATACGCCAAGGCAGGCCAATTCGTGGCCGATTGGTGGCAACAGATCGGCATCGGGGCGACGATCCAGGGCTTCGAGTCGGACACCCTCACCGAGTTGCTGTACACCCCTGAAGCGGGCGGGACCGCCGACTACGACATCGAGCTCTGGGGATGGGTCGGCGGGGCCGATCCGGACTTCCTGCTGTCGATCTTCATCACGTCGCAGATCGGCGTTTGGAGCGACAGCAACTATTCGAACCCCGCCTACGACGCGCTCTACGACCAGCAGAAGAAGGCGGCCACTTTCGAGGCACGCAAGCCGATCGTCGACGAGATGCAGAATCTCATCTACGACGAGGCGCCGTATCACGTCCTTTTCTACGACGCCGAGCTCCATGCCTATCGGACCGACAAGTTCGAAGGCTGGGTCCTGCAGCCACGCGACGGTGGTGTGAGCCTGTTCGCGACGGGGGTCGAGACGTACCTCAACCTCGTGCCGGCGGGCAGCACCGCGACCGCATCACCGCCACCGGCCGCGCCGAGCGGCGGGTCTGCGGCACCGTCGGCAGCGCCGACGACAGGCTCCGGCAGCACGACGTCGTCGTCGACGCCGCTCCTGCTCGGGGTCGGTGCGGTCGTGGCCTTGGTCGCCATCGGCCTCGTGGCGATGCGTCGCGGTCGAGCGACAGCGACCGGCGAAGACGAGTAGCGCCCGCGCTCGTCCGCGTTCGCCAGATGACGGGGAGAAGGGTGGCCGCCGGGAGGCGGCCCGCCCCCCCTGCCCGTGGGTAGCCGGTTCCTCGCCCGACGGCTCGGCCAGGCCATCCTCACGATCCTGTTCGTCCTCGTCGTCAACTTCATCCTGTTCCGGTCACTGCCGGGATCGCCGGAACGCATCCTGCTGCGTGGGACGCGGATCTCGGCCCAGGCGCTCGAGATCCAGAGAGAGCGGTGGGGCCTCAATGACCCGCTTCTCCCGATCGACGTGCAGATCGACGACGAGGGCATCCGGCTCGTCGGCTTCCCGGCGTCGCTGATCGACAACCAGCTGGTGGCCTACATCGGGTCGCTGGCGCAGCTCGACCTCGGGCTGTCCTTCCAGTTCCGCGGCCGGGACGTAGCCGATGTGATCGCGGAGAAGCTGCCACCGACGCTGTTGCTGTTCGGCCTTGGCGAGATCATCGCCATCTTCGTCGGCCTCGGGCTGGGAGCGCTGGCGGGCTGGCGACGCGGTCGACCGTCGGACTACATCGGGACGAGCCTCTCGCTCGTCCTGTACTCCATGCCCTATTTCTGGCTCGGCATGATCCTGCTGATCATCTTCGCGGCGACCCTCCACTGGTTCCCGACGACGGGGATGATCACGCCGGGTGCCGATTTCGACAACCCGATCGACCAGGTCATGGACGTCGCTCGACACCTGGTCCTGCCGGTGACGACGGTCGCGCTCGGGTTGATCGGCGCGTACTCGCTTCTGATGCGATCGGCCGTCACCGAGGTGCTCTCCGAGGACTACGTCCAGACGGCGCGGGCCAAGGGCCTCAAGGGCGACCGAGTCCTGCGTGCGCACGTGCTGCCCAACGCGATGCTGCCCGCCATCACGCTCGTGGCGATCAACCTCGGCTATATCGTGGCCGGCGCCATCACCGTCGAGCAGGTCTACTCGTGGCCGGGTCTTGGGACGCTCACGGTGGACGCCCTGCGGACCCGCGACTACCCGATGATGTCGGGCATCTTCCTCGTCCTGTCCATCAGCGTGGTGCTCGCCAACTTCGCGGCGGACATGCTCTACGGCGTGCTCGACCCGAGGGTGCGGACGTGACCGCGCGGGCACCGGTGACCGGAGAGGTGGCGGCCGAGGTCTTTACCCGCCGTGCGCGGGCCGAGCGCTGGCGCCTGCGCGCGCGACGGCTCAGGAGCGTCCTGCGCCAGTTCGCCAGGCAGCGCAGTGGCGTCATCGGCGTCCTGATCATCGGGCTGTTCACGATCTGCGCGCTGTTCCCGGAGCAGCTCGTCGGGCCGTTCGAGACCGTCACCCGCGCATCGGGGGAGAAATTCGAGCCGCCCTCGCTGACCCACATCCTCGGGACGGACGAGCTCGGTCGGGACGTCCTGAATCTCGTGGTTCACGGATCGCGCATCTCGATGTCCATCGGCCTGATGGCCACGATCATCACGGTCGCGATCGGCGCGGTCATCGGCATCGTCGCCGGATTCGTCGGCGGTCGGCCCGACACGTTCCTGATGCGCATCACTGACTTCTTCCTGATCCTGCCGACGTTCGTCCTGGCGTTGGTCCTCGCCCCGATCCTGCGCGAGCTGCTCGGGGAGTCGTCGGAGTTCTTCGGCATCCGGGTGACCCTGCTCGTGATCATCGTGGTCATCGGCATCACGTCTTGGGCGTCCACCGCGCGGATCATCCGGAGCCAGACGTTGTCGATCCGCGAGCGCGCCTACATCGATCGGGCTCGCGTGATCGGGGCGTCGGCGCGGCACATCATGCGGCGCCACATCCTGCCGAACGTGCTCTCGCTGATCGTGGCGAACACCGTGCTGGTCTTCGCCGGAGCCGTCCTCATCGAGACGACGCTCTCGTTCGTCGGTCTCGGCGATCAGCTCGCCCCATCGTGGGGCCAGATACTTGCGTTCGCCCAGGCGTCGGGCGCGCCAGGCATCGGGGCATGGTGGTACACGGCCTCACCGGGCATCGCGATCGTGCTCGTGGTGCTGTCGTTCACGCTCGTCGGCAACGCGCTCGACTCGATCCTCAACCCGAAGCTGGCTGGTCGCCGATGAGCGCCGAGGCGGCGGCCCTGGCCCGCATGGTCACCCGCGCCGGCCGGACCCTGCCGAAGCTCGCCGACCCCGGCGCACCTCTCCTCGACGTGAGCGACCTGCGCGTCCGGTTCTCGCTCGCAAAAGGCGGCCTGACCGCGGTCGACGGGGTCAGCTTCCGGCTGGACGACGGCGAGGCGCTGGGGATCGCTGGCGAGTCCGGGTGTGGCAAGACGACGACCGCGCTATCGCTCCTCCAGCTCCTGCCGTCGAACGGGCGCATCGAGTCCGGCCGCGTCGAGCTGTACGGGATCGATCTCGCCAAGAAGTCCGAAGCCGCCATGACCCGCTACCGGTGGCGCGAGATCAGCATCGTGTTCCAGGGCGCCATGAACGCGCTCAACCCCGTCCGCCGGGTGCGCGACCAGATCGCCGAGCCGATCATCGTGCGCCTCGGGGTCTCGGAAGAGTCGGCGGGGCGACGGGCGCTCGAACTGCTCGATCTCGTCGGGATCCCGATGCAGCGCGGCGGCGCCTACCCCCACGAACTCTCGGGCGGCATGCGTCAGCGCGCGATGATCGCGATGGCACTCGCGTGCAATCCGGCCATCGTCATCGGCGACGAGCCGACGACCGCGCTCGACGTCATGGTCCAGGCGCAGATCCTGGCGTTGCTCGAGAGCCTGCGTTGGGAGCTCGGGTTGTCGTTGATCTTGATCACGCACGACCTGTCGGTGATCGCGGAGACGTGCGACAAGGTCATGATCATGTACGCCGGGCGGGTCGCAGAGGAAGGTCCTGTCTCGCGGGTCTTCACGGCACCACGCCACCCGTACACGCAGGCCTTGCTCCGCGCGTTTCCCAACATCAGGGCGGACCGGCGGACCCTCGATGTCATCCCGGGCAACCTTCCGGACCTGCGCGACCCGCCGCCAGGTTGTCGGTTCGCGCCGCGTTGCCCGTTCGCGATGGACGTCTGTCGCGTCGTGACGCCGCCGGAAGTGACGATGTCGGACGGCGTCCGCGTCGCCTGCCATCTCTATCCGAACCACGATGCGGCGATCGTCGAGCCGGCGCCGATCGCCCAGGTCGGGGCGGATGCGCCGGTCGACGACGTGGTACCCCCCGCCGATAACAGCAACCTGCGCGACGTCGACGACGACACACCTCCTGACGAGATCCAGCCGTGACCGACCTCGTCCGTCTCGAGGGGCTTGAAGTCCACTTCCCGATCCGTGGCGGGGTGCTCGATACGCTGCTGCGCCGGACGTCCGGGGTCGTGCGCGCCGTCGATGGCATCGACCTGACGTTGCGCCGTGGCGAGGTGCTGGCCCTGGTCGGCGAATCGGGAAGCGGCAAGACGACGACCGGCCGCGTCCTCGTCAAGCTCACCCGCCAGACCGGTGGCCGCGTCGAGGTCGATGGAGCGGACGTCAGCGACCTCTGGTCCGGGCCGATGCTGCGTGCGTATCGCCGGCGCGTCCAGCTGATCTTCCAGGACCCGTACGAGACCCTGAACCCGAAGCAGACGATCCTCGACTTCGTCGCAGAGCCGTTGGTCGTGCACCGGATCGGCACCGAGGAGGAGCGCAGCGCGCGTGTCCTTGCCGCGCTCGATTCGGTCGGGCTGCGACCGGCGACGGATTACGCCTTCCGGTTCCCGCACGAGCTGTCCGGTGGCCAGCGGCAGCGCGTCGTCATCGCCGGTGCGCTCGTCATGGATCCCGAGATCATCGTCGCCGACGAGCCGGTCTCGATGCTCGATGTCTCCATCCGAACCGAGCTGCTCCGGCTCATGCTGGACCTCCGAGAGGAGCGCGGTCTGACCTACCTGTTCATCACCCACGACCTGTCGCTCGCCTGGGTGATCGCCGACCGGATCGCGGTGATGTACCTCGGGCGGATCATGGAGATCGGGCCGGCCGAGGCGGTCATCCGCACGCCTCGGAATCCGTACACCGAAGCCTTGGTGTCGGTCTCGCCGTCGCCGGAGCCACCGACGGCGGGCGAACGCGCGCAGCGGACGATCCTCAAGGGCGAGACGCCCGATGCCGCGCACATCCCGAGCGGTTGCCGGTTCCATCCGCGCTGCCCGAAGGCGTTCGATCGCTGCGTCACGGAGTCGCCGCCGCTGTTCGACCTCGGGGGAGGGCACGCCGCAGCATGCTGGCTCGCGGAGTCCGGGATCGCGACGGGCGGTCGCGCGTTGCCGGTGGTCGAGGCCGCTCAGGCGGCGTCGGGCGCGGCGGCGCGGGCTGGCGAGGTCCGCCCATGACCGACCGGCCCGGAACGGAGATGCCCTCCGAGTCGCCGCTGACGCCTTCGTCGATCGCGGACCTGCTCGCCGCGACAGCCGTGACCGTGGGGGAGGAGCTTCGTGCGCTGGACGAGGTCGCCGGCTGGCGACCCGAGCCGGGCGAGTGGAGTGCCAATGAATGCGTCGGCCACCTGATCGAGGCCGAGCGTCGAGGCTTCGCTGGTCGGATCAGGACGATCCTGGGCGCCGTGCGCACCGACGGGTCGTTGGAGACACCGATCCTCGAGACGTGGGACCCACCTGCCGTCGCCGCGGCGCGCCGCGACCACGAGCGGCCGGCAGCGGAACTGGCCGGCGAGTTCGCGGTGACGCGCGCGGACAGCGTGGTGCTCGTCCAGTCGCTGACGGAACGCGACCTGGCCCGCAGCGGCACGCATCCCGAGGTCGGGGAGCTGCGGGTGGACGAGCTCCTTGCGGAATGGGTCCATCACGACCGGAACCACATCCGTCAGATGCTCGCGGTGACCCAGTCCCGGGTGTGGGGCCAGATGGGCAACGCTCGAACCTTCAGCGTCCTCGACCTCGAGTGACGTCGACCTCGAGCCGGCGCTGTCAGCGCGGCTCGAGGATCACGACGACGATCTCCCGATCGGTCTTGCGCTTGTACGCAGCGTAATTGCGGAGCCCGGAGACGAACTGCGGCCAGAGACGGTCATCCTCGGTCCGCGTCGACCGGCGCGCATGGACCGGCCTGGTCTCCTTGCGGATGTCGACTTCGGCGTTCGGCTCCGCCTGCAGGTTGAGCCACCAGGCCGGTTCGTGGTCGCGTCCGGCGTTCGAGGTGACGATGGCGAGGTTGTCGCCGTCCTCGACGTAGTAGAGCGGCGTGCGCCGCGTGGTGCCACTGCGCCGACCGACCGTTCGCAGGTACAGCGTCTGCACCCGTCCGAGGCCCGCGACCGGATCGAGCGGCCTAGGCCACGACCTCCACTTCGACATCGTCGAGGACGCGATAGATCGCCCAGCCGCCGAGGGCGCCGACGATCGGACCGACGAGATAGATCCACAAGGCCGACAGGTCGGCCCCGATCAGGGCCGAGCCGATCGAACGGGCCGGGTTGACCGACGCTCCGGACAAAGTCGCTGACGCGAAATGGATCGCGACGAGCGTCAGCGGGATGGCGAGCGGCGCGAGTCCGGCGGCCCGCTTGGTCGACACGAGGATGACCAGCACGAAGCCGGCGGTCAGGACGATCTCAAGGATGAGTGCGCCGATGTCGGTGACGCCGGGACCCGGCTTGGTCACGCCGGCCGCAACGGCTGACTGGCCCACCACGACGAAGACGATGACCGCTGCGGCGATCGCCCCGATGACTTGCGCCAGGATGTAGCCGATGGCGTCGGTCGTCTCGATCCGCTTGTCCAGCACTGCCGCGACCGTGACGGCCGGGTTGAAGTGGCCGCCGGAGATGTGGCCGACCGCGAAGATCGCCGCCAGCAGGCCCAGGCCGAACGAGAACGGGACGACCAACAGATTGGGCGTTGGGGCGCTCGCTGCGGCGAAGGCCGGGACCGACAGATACCCGATCGTCAGGAACAGGAACGTGCCGACCAGCTCGGCCAGGTACTTGCGGGTTTCCATAGTCCCTCCACGTGGCTTCGTTGCCGTGCGGCAGCGGTCTGGGCGAGACCGATGCTACCCCGTCGGTCCAGCCCCCTGACTGTCCGATGGGCGCTGGTCGAGTGCGGTCCGTGCCGCGCGGATCAGCAGGCTGTCGCGCCACGTTCGGCACAGGACCTCCACGAGCTCGAGGCGATCGATAGCAGTCGCCAGGTCCAGGCCGACGGCGACCGCGCCGTGTCGTTCGAGGAGCACGGCATCGGCATAGGGCGCGGGCTCGGCGGTCAGCGCCTCGGCGATCCGGGCTGCCAGATCGTCGCTGCCCGGCTCCCCGAACGGCAGATAAGGCAGCCGCGGTATGAACAGCGCCGTCTCGGGCAGCGCGGCCGGATCCGGGATCTCACCAGCGAGGGTGAGCGCCATCGCTGCCGGCAGGTGGGCGTGGGCGACCGCCGCGACGTCAGGTCGCGCCGCAAAGGCGGCCAGGTGGATCGCGAGGTCCGATGAGGGTTCGAGACCCGACGCGGAGCTGTCTGCCGCTCTGGGGTCGCCGATCGCCATCACGACCACATCCCGCTCGGCCAGCTCGTCCTTGCGCCGGCCGCGTGGCGTGATCGCGACGCGGTCCCCGTCGAGCCGGATCGACAGGTTGCCCTCGCCGGCCGAGATGAGCCCGCGTGCACCGAGCCGGCGTCCGGCCGCGACGATCTGGGCGGCGGCCGCACGTTCGTCCATGGCAGCGATCGTAGGGCACGCGACGGGACCGGGCCCGCCCGTACCATCCGCTGGTGCCTGAGCCAGCTGCCCTCGGTCGCAATCACGATTTCCGTGTCCTGCTGACGTCGCAGGGCATCTCCGCTCTCGGCGACGCGGTGAGCTTCACGGCCCTGCCACTGCTCGTCCTGGCCCTGACCGGGTCGGGGCTGATGATGGGCATCGTCGGTGCGCTGGAGATGCTGCCGGACCTCCTGTTCGGGATGGTCGCCGGCGCCCTCGCCGACCGGAGCGATCGCCGCCGAATGATGTTCCTGGCGGACCTCGGCCGAGCGGCTCTGACCGCCCTCATCCCGATCTCGGTCCTGCTCGGCGGGCCGACGTTGGCGGTGATCCTCATCGTGACCGCGCCGATGAGTGTCCTTCGCTCGTTCTTCCTGGCCGGCTACACGGCATCGGTGCCGGTGCTCGTCGGCCGGTCGCAGCTGGCACGTGCGAACTCGATCTTCGAGGCCATCTACTCGTTCGGGTTCATCATCGGGCCGGCCATCGCCGGGATACTGGCGGCGACGATCGGCCCGGGCCTGACCCTCGCCATCGACGCCGCGTCGTTCGCCCTGTCCAGCCTCGTCCTTGCGTTCATGCGTCGCGACCTGCGCGCACCGACCGATCGGCAGCCCGCGAGCCTCGCCGCGGACATCCGTGAGGGCATCGACTACATCGTCCGCCACCCGCTCCTGCGCTCGATGATCCTGTTCTGGGGCCTCGTCTCGATCACCACGGCGCCTCTCGTCACGGCGCTGGCCGTGCACGTCACGCGCGACCTCGGCTACGAGGAGACGATCCTCGGGCTGGTCCTGACGGCATACGGCATCGGCACGGTCATCGGTGCGCTGATCGCCGCTCGCGTGAGCCGCCGGCCCGTGGGGCCGTTTCTCCTCGGCGGAACGTTCATCACAGGCGTGTTGCTCTTCGCGATCTCGCGCACGAGCCAAGTGCCCGTATTGCTGGGCGTCGCCGTGATCGCGGGCATCGCCCAGAGCGTGGTCCTCGTGACATACCTGACAGCGCGAAGCAATCATGCACCCGATGCGCTCCTCGGCCGGGTCGGCAGCACGGCGCGCACGATCTCGCTGGGGCTCCAACCGATCGGCATGCTCGCCGGCGGCGTGCTCATCGATCTGAGCAGCGGCTCGACGACGATCGCCGTGATGGGCATCGGTCTGATCGTCCTGACGCTGGCCTTCGTGCCTGTGCGCGCGTTGCGGCGCGCGACGGTCATGCCAGCCACGCCGCCGTAGCTCAGGCGGCGGCGTCGAGCAACGCTTCGGGATCCGGCGCGATGTCGACCGTCACGCCGCAGCCGGCGCAGGTCATGTCCGAGAGTGTTTCATCGGTCGTGGCTTCGCCCGCGCAGAGCGGGCAGTCGATGGTGATCATGTGTCGAGGACTCCGTGTAGTGGTTTGATGGCCGGAGTCTCGGCGGGGCTTGTGACAGCTAGCGTGTCACGCCGTAACGGAAGCAGCCCGGCAGGTGATCGTCGACGAGCCCGACGCTCTGCATGAACGCGTAGACGATCGTCGTGCCCACGAACTTGAAGCCGCGCTTCCGCAGGTCACGCGACAGCGCATCGGACACCGGCGTCGAGGCCGGGATCTCACCACCCTTCGTCCCGGCCGGCAGCGGTGCCGGCGGGCCGGGCACCATCGTCGCCAGGTAGGCGTCGAACGACCCGAACTCGTCTGCCAGGGCCAGGACGCCGGCCGCATTGCCGATCGTGGCGTCGATCTTGGCCCGATTGCGGACGATCCCCGCATCGGCCATGAGGCGTGCCCGGTCGTCATCGTCGAAGGCCGCGACGACCCGCGGTTCGAAGTCCCTGAAGGCGGCCCGGAACGCCGCACGCTTGTTGAGGATCGTCGACCAGGACAGCCCGGCCTGGAACGATTCGAGTGCGAGTCGCTCGAACAGCTCCCGATCGTCGTGCGTCGGCACGCCCCATTCGGTGTCGTGGTATTCGACCATCCGCGGGTCCGGCCGCGCGCTCTCGGCAGCGGACCACCAGCAGCGCGACAGTCCTTCGGTCATGGCCGAAGGCTACGCTACGGACGACATGGTGCTCCATTGCTACCTGGGACACGGCGCCTCCGGGACGTCGGCGAGCATGGCGCCGTTCGTCGACGGATTGCGCGCCCGCGGCATCGCCGCGATAGCCATCGACCTGCCGAAGCGCAAGGCCGAAGAGGCGCTGCCCGCGTTCCACAAGGTCGTGCCGAGCAATCCGGATGTCGTCGTCGGCGGCCACTCGTACGGAGGCCGGGTCGCCAGCCTGGCCGCGGCGGAACCGGACGCGCCCTACGCGGCGCTCGTGCTCTTCTCCTTCCCGCTGCACCCGCCCGGTTCTCCGGAGAGGACCGACGCCCGAACGGCGCATTTCGCGGCGGTCCGTTGCCCGGTGCTGCTGCTCTCGGGCGAATCCGACCCGTTCGCCCGGATCGGATTGCTGCGCGCGGCCGTGTCGCGGTTCGGCGGCCCGGCCGAGCTGGTCACCTACCCGAAGCTGGGCCACGGCCTCATGCCCGTCCTCGATGACGCGCTCGACCGCGTCGCGGCGTTCCTCGGTGAGGTGAAGGGTCGATGATCGCGTTCCAGCCCCGACGAGCCATTACCGACGCGGCGTGCACGTGGTGACCATTCGGGAGCTTGGCGTGCGCTCCATCCTTCCCGCGGGTCATCCGATGCACCAGATCGGCAACACGGGCCCTCTCTGCCGACTGCTGGTGCACCCGATGCACCGGACCGGCGGCGAGGTTGCGCTCGATCGCAGAAACGGTCATGTGGTGCACACGACCCGCGCGGTGACGCGCGCCGCTCCCCTCAGCGGGCGGCCATGACCTCGATCTCGACCGAATAGTCCGCCGCCAGCGCCGTGACGCCGACCGTCGCCCGCGTCGGCGGATCGTCTGGGAAGTACTCGCGGTAGACCGTGTTCATGGCGGCGAAGTCGCCGAAGTCCCTGAGGTAGACCGTAGCCTTGACGACGTCGGCGAACGTGAGCCTTGCGGCCGTGAGGAGCCGTCCGACGTTCTCGAGCATGGCCCGGGTCTCGGCCTCGATGCCACCCGGGACCGCACCGTGCGATCCCGGCGCATCGCCGACCTGCCCGGCGAGGAAGACGAACCCGTTCGCCTCGACGACCTGGGAGAAGGGATACGGCCCCGGCTCGACACCGGGGAGCTTCGGGACGTGCTTCGGCATGGTCGCTCTCCTTCGTGATCCGGCGGTCAGAGCCGGCGATACGACGCCTCGACGGCTTGCTCACTCCACCACGCGAGGTCATCGGCGGCGCTGGTCCCGGACGGCAGCTTCACGCCGGCCTCTGCGTCAAGGCCCTTGCGCCAGCCGCGGAGCAACAGACCCACGATCCAGGTCAGATCGCGCTGGAGGTCCCAATCGCCGGTAAGGCCGGCGAAGTCGCTCGGAGCACCTTCGGCCGCCCAGCGGCCGCTGTCCCACTCGAGGGCGTCCCGGTAGCGGCGCATCACCTCGTCGGGCCCGACCGGCAGCGAGCCGCTGTTCGAGACGAGGAACCAGCCCAACTCAACGGCGATCGGGGCTCGCAGTGTCATCTGCCAGTCGATGAACCCCACTTGATCTCCTGGGAGCAGCGCGACGTTGGCGAGTTTCAGGTCCCCATGCAGCCCTACCCATGGCAGCACCTCGAGCGCCAGGACCAGCGGCGACGGATCGGCGGACAACCGGTCCACGAGCTCCCAGGCGCTGGACGGGGCCCGCCGCGCGAACGCCTCCCAGCCCGCCAGGAACCGGTTGCCGACGGGGTTGCCCTCCGCCTCGTAGCGGGCGGCGGACGTCGGGGTGAGCAGCGTCAGGCGCTCCGCCAGCGGACACCACGGCGGCGGCGGCTGGCCGTCGCGTTCGCCGGCCGACTCCAGGATCTTGCTCCAGGGCACGGCATGGAGACGCGCCATGGCCCGGAGGACGCGATCGAGCGTCGCCTCATCGATGTCCGGGTCGTGACCCGGCCGCTCCCAGGCGATCAGCTCGTTCGAGAGGTCCGGCGTGAGAATCGCGACGCCATCGCCGTCGGCGGCGGCTCCAAGGTAGGGCGTCATGGCGCGTGGGATCCACGCCATCGCCCCCGGCGGGAGAGCGGCCAGCCAGGCTTCGCGCAGCGCATCGTCGCGCGTGGCCCGGGCGATCCAATCGCGATCGAGCGAGGTGCGCTTCAGGACGTAGCGCCGGCCGAACCCATCGACGAGGCTCGTGAACGTCGCCCCGGACCAACCGTCGTTCGGGAACTCGTGTTCCGGGAGCAGATCCAGGCCGTGCTCGGTCAGCAGGTCCAGCAGCGTGCGGTCGCGCCAGCCGACGGTCATCGTTCGGCCTCAGCAGGGGGCGGGCACATCGTCGGCGCCGTCCGGGCCGCCGTCGGAATAGACCACGTGCGAATCCGGGCAGTTCCGTGTCAGCACGACGACCAGTGGCTCGGTCCAACTTGCGTTCTCTTCGACGTGGATCTCGCCCGCCGGTATGTAGACGAAGTCGCCGGTCGATGCGGTCATCTCATCCTCGAGGCCTGTCGGGCCCCAGGTGTAGCGCGCGCTCCCGGACACGATATAGATCGATGTCTCACAGTCGCCGTGATGGTGGATGCGGGTCTTGTCGCCCGGGGCGGTCGAGACGATCGATGAATAGAGTCGCTCCGAGCCGACCGTCGATCGCGAGATCGCGATCGAGCGCTCCATCCCCGCGTGCTGGCCCACGCTGGTGACGCGATCGCCGGGCGTGATCCGTGTCGCCATCAGCTCCCCGGCTCCAGGTGCTCGACCACCCTGAACCACTCACACACGACCACGGTCGACTCGGTGAGCTCGAACGAAGGGTCGTTGAGGCCCGTCCGCAGATCGTCGATGTAACCGTTCCAGAAGCCCTCGTGTGAGGTCCGCCAGTCGGCGGCATCTGCGAAGCCCTCACCTTCGGCGCGGGCGAACTCGTCACCGACCAGCCCGATCGTCGAGAGCTCGACGCGGGTGATCTCGACGATCGCGACCGGCCGTCCGTTCGAGTCGAGCATGACCTCGCGATCCCCGGCGCGCGGCGGCATGACGCCCTCGACGACGTAGTCCACCCCCAGGCTCGCTGTCGCGGTCTTCGTCCCATCGAGTGCGAGCGCGGTCAGTCGATCGCGCAGCGCACCCGGGAACGCGAAGCCCCATGCCGTCATGCCGAGATGGGTCGTGGGCTCGACTGGCTCGGGCATACGCCGATGATAGGTCGCTACCATCGGCGCGATGGCCTCCCCGCCCCGATTCCCACTGATCGACGGGCCGTCGCCGCTCCACCCCCTGCCACGCTTCAGCGCAGAGCTCGGCGGCCGCGTCGAGATCTGGGCGAAACGCGAGGACCTCCTGCCGCTGGCCTTCGGTGGCAACAAGCTGCGCAACCTCGAGTTCCTCGTCGGTGCCGCACTGGCGGACGGCTGCGACACGCTGGTGACGAGCGGTCGGCGCTGGTCGAACCACGCCCGGCTCACGGCGGCGGCAGGAGCGCGGGCTGGCCTGGGCGTTCACCTCGTGCTGTCGGGACCGCAGGTGGACCCGCCCGGTCCAGGCATCCGGATCGCACGCTCGTTCGGCGCGACGGTGCACCTGCTGGACGGCGCAGATCGCGACGAGCGGGAGGCTGCCGTCGCGCGGGTGGCACGCGAGGTGACCGCGGGCGGAGGACGGCCCTACGTGATCGGCGTTGGTGGCTCTGGCTCGAACGGAGCGTTCGGGCAGATGTTGGCTGCTCACGAGCTCGTGGCACAGGCGTCGGAGGAGGGACTCACCATGGACCGCGTCGTGCTGCCGACTGCAACCGGCGGGACCCAGTCCGGCTTGCGCGCCGGCCTCCCGTCCTCGATCGCGGTGTCGGGCGTCGTCGTCGCGCGGTCGGCGGCGGATCTACGACCGTTGATCGCGGCGACGATCGGGGAACTGGGCGGGGTCGCCGACGCGGCGATCGACCTCGACGAGACGCATATCGGCGAGGGTTACGGCCGGCCGACCGCCGAGGCCGCCGAAGCGGCGACGATCCTGGGCCGGACCGAGGCGATCCTGGTCGATCCGATCTATACGGCCAAGGCGCTCGCCGGGCTCGTCGCCGGGATCCGCTCCAGGGCGTGGGACGGCGAGCGTGTGGTGTTCTGGCACGCTGGGGGCCTGCCCGGGCTGTTCGAGCCGCTGGACTGAGCTCACGGAGGGCTACTCCCCGGCCGACCGCCAGGCGTCGCGGACCTTCATCCGCCCCGCGGTCTGCAGCACCGCGCCGGCGTAGACCCGGGCGCCGATCGCGAACAGCACCCAGATCGCGATGACGGTCACAAGGATCGCGACGACCACCTCGACAGGTGAGATCGCGTCGAACGCTGCCCGGAGCGGCACGACGAACGGCGCGGAGGCGGGGATGAAGGTGGCCACCCGGGCGACGATCCCCTCCGGATCGTTGATGACGGCGAAGATCGCCACGAAGTAGCTGATCATCGCGATCATCGTCACCGGCGTCGACGCGTTCGACGCCTCCTCCAGCCGCGACGCGAGCGCACCGAGGAAACCGAGCGCTGTCGAATAGAGCGCGTAGCCGAGCACGAACCACACGACCAGCAATGCGATGGCGGCGGGCGTCGTCGCGGGCAGGGCGAAGCGGTTCGTCAAGATGGCGGCGCCGAGCGCCGCGACCACGAACACGAGCAGCTGGACGACGCCGAGGATGCCGATGCCCAGCACCTTGCCCATGAGCAGGTCTCGTGCGCGGACCGTGGCGAGGACGACCTCCACCACCCGACTCTGCTTCTCCTCGACGACACCCGTGAGCACCGTGAAGCCGAAGCTGAAGATCCCGACGAGGATCAGCACCGCCCCGATGTTCGCGAACAGGAAGCGCGACTGATCGGCGTCCGTCTGCGGATCGAGCGACGTGACAGTCGGAACCTGTTGCGCGCCGATGAGAGCGCCCGGATCGACCCCGGCGTCGACCATGATGCCCTGCACCCGGAGCGCGATGACAGCCGCAGAGACCAGCTGCGTGACGAGCTGGTCGGGCTCCTTCGCGAACACGATGGTTCCAGCCGAGGACAGGTCGCTCGGCACCGCGACCACCGCGTCGATCGACTCCTCGGTCAGGGCCGCATCAGCGGTCTGGGCGTTGTCGAACGGGACGATCTTGACGACACGATCCATCTGTCCGGCCGTGGCCGTGATCGCGAGTTCCAGCCCGGGCGGTGCTGGTTCGACCAGGCCGATCCGGGTCGTCTCCTCGTCGCCGAACAGCAGCGTCGGCACGATGAACGACCCGACGACGAGCACCGTCGTGAACAGCACGGAGAAGACGAAGCCGCGGCTCCGGCCACGCTCGAGGATCTCGCGCTTCGCGACGAGCCAGACGCTTCTCCAGCGGCTCATCGATCCGCCTCGGGGGCGGGAGTCGACGTGGCGGCCGTCGGCGTGACCGCCTCCATGAACAGCTCCGACAGCTTCGGCGGCTGATACGTGAACGCACGCACCTCACCGGCCGCCTGTGCCCGCGCAAGCATCCCTTCGAGATCGACGTCATCCGCCACCAGCAGCTTCACGCGATCGCCGTCGCGTTCGAGGACCGTGAGCGAACCTTCGCCATCGAGCCACGCCCCATCGGACCCGACGACCTCGACTTCGAGGTGACGTCGGCCCGAGCGGGACTTGAGCTCATCGATCGCGCCCGCGGCGACGATCCTGCCCCGGGCGATGATCACCACGTCCTCGCAGACGTCCTCGACGAGGTCGAGCTGGTGGCTCGAGAACAGCACGCCGACACCAGCAGCCGCCTGCTCGTGGACGACCTCGGTCATCGTGGCGATGCCGATCGGGTCGAGCCCGGAGAACGGCTCATCGAGGACGAGCAGCTCCGGATCGTGGGCGAGTGCCACCGCCAGCTGGATGCGCTGCTGGTTGCCATGGGACAGCTCCTCGAGCTTCGACTTCGCGCGATCGCCGAGACCCATCCGGTCGAGCCAGCGCGCCGCGGCGGCATCGGCGTCGCGGGCGCGCATCCCGTGCTGCTGCGCGAAGTAGCTCATCTGCTCGCCGACCCGCATCCGCGGGTAGAGGCCGCGCTGTTCGGGCATGTAGCCGAAGCGGAGACGGGCCTCTCGATCGACCGGCTCGCCCTTCCATCGGACAGTGCCTCGATCGGGCCGGGCGAGCCCGAAGATGCAGCGCATCGTCGTGGTCTTGCCGGCGCCATTCGGTCCGAGGAAGCCGACGACCCGCCCGGGTCGGGCGGTGAAGGTCGCGCCGTCGAGCGCCACGACCGGCCCGTAGCGCTTCGCCAGGTCATCGATCTCGAGCATGTGCCTCCCTGTGATCTGGTCCGGACTCGAATCCTATTCTCGAGCCTCGAGGCCCATGGCTCCCCTGAACGGGAACGGCCCCTCGTCCGCATCGGACTCGGAGCCGTTGGTGCTCTGGTGGAACGCTTGCAACTACTCGGCGGTGAGCGTCCCGGTCATGTTCGGATGGACCTCGCACCAGAACGTGTACGAGCCCGCGGCGAGTGCCGGGACAGCGTTCGTCACCTGCTTGGACGAAACGATCTCGCCCTTGAACACCGTCGCGCCTGCGGCGTCCTTGATGGCGATGTTGTGCGGGGCGGCCTCCTGGTTATCGAGCACGATCTCGGTCGGGGTGTCGGCTTTGACCGTCAGTGACGTCGGGGAGAACGCGAGGTCCGCGACGACGACGAGGCCGCTGCCGGCCGGTGCCGAGGCGCCCGGGCTACCTGGGGCCACGGAGGCCGGGGCCGGCGTCGAGCCGCCGCCGGAACAGGCGACCGTGAGGACGGCGATGCCGGCGAGCGCCGCACCCTGGAGGAAACGCTTCATCAATGATCTCCTTGGAGACGTGGACCGAGCCGCGTCTTGCGGACGCGGCTCGGCCGGGGGTCAATCGGGACTCTCGTAACGGTAGCGTGGATCGCGGATCCTAGGCCTCGGCGCCGGCCGAGCGGCCACGCGAGCCGACGAACGTGTTCAGCGCACTCAGTTCGCGCTTCACGACGGCGATGGGGTTTCCGTCCATGCGGGCGAAGTCGATGGCGAGCAGTGCGATAAGCGCGACTTCGATGGCCTTGGCGATGTAGGCGGTCTCGAAGTACGGGCCCTGGATGGCCCAGGCGACGATGGTCGTTGCCGCGTAACCGATGAGGCCAAGGCGGACGAACCAACGGAACCGGACCGCGAGGGCGAGCGGGACGATCATCGCGACGGCGGCGACAAAGTAGCCGATCGCGTTCAGGGTGAACAGCAGTCCGCCCAGGGTCAGGTGGATGTATCCGGTGGCGAGCGCAAGACCCACGATCGCGGCGCGGACCACGACGTCGGAAGCACGGAAGGTCGTTCGGGTGGCGAACATCTCGGTGTCGGGACCTCGTTTCGGTGGCGCCGGTCGTGTGCCGGTCGGTGATGGGAGCATCGTCAGCCGCGCACCCTCGCATCGCGCCCGGCAAGGGACGCCGTATCGAGCGGACGCTCGCCCTCGGCCGATCACCGTCCCGCGTCGACCCCCTCCTATGCCAGATGACGTAGCCGGCCCGGCCGAACGGCGATGCCCCGTGTTCGACGGCCCGGCGTATCCTCACGCCCGATGACCGCGCCTTCCCGATCCCGTCGCCCGGCGAAGCCTCGTCCCGCGCCCAAGACGCCCCGTCCGCGCGCGGCGGATCGCCGACTCGACCCCGATGGCGGCGCGAGTGTCCTGCACCACCTGCTGACCGACGCGGTCGAGGAGACCGCGCGCCTGCTCGACGCGGACGGCGCGATGGTCTATCTCGTCGACCCGACGACGGGCAACCTCCGGTTCGCCCATGACGCCGGTATCAAGCGCGCACGCACGCGCGAATTGATCCGCACGATCGAGCTTGCGCCGGGCGTCGGCATGTTCGGCCGAGCCGTCGCGGAACGGGCGGTCGTGATGACCTCGGACTATCGCGCGGACCAGTCCTTCCGGCACGCGGCCAGCGCCGATCGCGTCGTCGAGGATCTCGGCATCAGATCCATGGTCGTCGCGCCGCTCGCCGCGGGCGACGAGGTGTTCGGTGCCCTCGGGACGTTCTCGAAGCGCGAGGACGCGTTCGACGCGGCTCAGATCGCGCTGGTCCGCTCGCTCGCCGAGCACGCCGCCAGCGCGATGGCGAACACGCGGCTGATCGAGGAGCTCGATCGATCGCGGCAGGAGCTCGATCGCTCGCGGAACGACCTCGCACGCCGCGCGGACGCCGAGCAGGCGCTGCGCGAGATCGCGGTGCGGGTGTCGTCGATCCTCGACCCGAACGAGGTCCTCGACCGGATCGTCGTCGAGGCGGCTCGCCTGCTGGAGTCGGACGGCGCACGCATCGACCTGTGGGACGACGCGACGAGCTCGCTGCTGTGGGCGTACTCGGCCGGCGACGCGATGCGCGACGTCCCCGAATGGGGCCGCACCAGTGGCATCAAACCTGGCCAGGCGGTGGCCGGTCTCGCCTTCGCCCACCAGCGCCCGTACATGACCCCCGATTACCTCGCGGACGACCGTTTCGAGACGACGCCCGGCATCGAGAAGTTCATCCGCAGCGCCGGCATCCGGGCGGTCATCGCGGTCCCGCTGACAGGTGAGGACGCGCGGCCGCTGGGCGTGCTGTCGGTCGTGTCGCGGAGCCCCGGGGCGTACAGCGATGCCGACGCGGAGACGCTGTCGGCTCTTGCCACGCACGCCTCGATCGCGATCGTCAACGCCAACCTGATGGAGGCGCTGGCACGGTCCCAGGCCGACGTCGAGCGGCGCGCCGAAGCCGAGCGCAGCCTGCGCCAGATCGCGGCGCGGATCACAGCCCTGCGCGAACCGGATGAGGTGCTCCAGGACGTCGTCGACGAGGCGCGTCGACTGCTGCGCGCCGACGGCGCCGTCATCGACCAGTACGACCCGGACCAGGGCACGCTGCTCTGGGCCTACGACGCCGGACTGCCCGACGCGCAGCGCGAGGCGTTGAAGCTCAACAGCCTGCGGGTCGGCAAGGGCGTCGCCGGCAAGGCCGTCGCCGAACGGCGGGTCATCCACGTCGGCGACTACAGCTCGGCCGAGTTCGATCACGACGACCTGACCGATTCGCTCGCGGAGCTCGCCCAGGTCCGCGACCTCATCGCCGTGCCGATCATCGGTGAGGCTGGGCCGCTCGGCGCCATCGAGGTCATGAGCCACGAACCGAACGCGTTCGACGAGCTCGATGCGGCCGTCCTCGGCGGCCTCGCCGAACAGGCCGCGATCGCCATCACCAACGCGCGCCTGATCGATGAGCTCGAGCGCTCCAGGCTTGCCCTCGAGCGGAGGGCCGAGACGGAGCGCACCCTGCGCGACATCACCGCCCGGATCGCGGCGTTGCGGGACCCAGACGAGGTCCTCGAACGGGTCGTGGAGGACGCCAAGCGCCTGCTCGACAGCGACGGCGCGCACCTGACGCGGATGGCGCCAGGCGGTGAATACCTCATCCCGGTGGTCGTATCGGGCGGCGCCGACCCGGAGACCCGCGACTGGCTGCTCGGGATGCGGTTCCCCCTCGGGGGCGGGATCAACGGGCTGGCCGCCCAGGAGGGGAACCCCGTCTGGACGTCCGACTACCTGGCGGACCCGCGCATCCCGCACGAACCGGACGATCAGGACGTCGCCCGTCGGATGGGCCTGGTCGGCATGGCCGCGGCGCCGCTGCGGGCGCCCGGCGGGGAGGTCATCGGGACCCTGGCGATCTCGACGAACCAGCCACGTGCGTTCGAGGCCGACGATCTCGATCTCCTCCAGGGCCTCGCCGACCAGGCCGCCATCGCCCTCACGAACTCGAACCTGCTCGCCCGTGTCACTCAGGAGGAGGCTCGCTTCCGGGGCCTTGTCCAGACGACCCCGGACGTCATGTGGCGCGCCGACGACGAGGGCGTGTTCACCTTCATGGCCGATTCCGGCGAGGCGCTGTTCGGCTGGCCGATCGACAAGATCATCGGCGAGCATTTCGCTTTCCTGACGCACCCGGACTCGATGCCGATCGCGCAAGAGGCGTACGGGGCGGTCAGCCGCGACCCCGATCTCGTCGAGCGGGTGCCGCTGATCCTGGTGCGGCGTGACCGGTCGACCTTCGCGGCCGAGGTCACGACGACCGGGGTGTTCGAGGATGGCCGCTGGGTCGGCGCGCAGGGCACGGTCCGTGATGTCTCCGAGCGCTCACGCCTCGAACGCGAGCTGCGCGAATCGGAGGAGCGCTACCGGTACCTCGTGCAGAACGCCCCGGACCTCATCTGGTCGATCGGGGCCGACGCGCGCCTCACGTTCCTGTCTGCCGCCGTCGAGCGACTCACCGGATTCCGCCCCGACGAGCTCCTCGGCCAGCACTTCGGCGCACTGGTCCACGAAACGTCGAGCGACGTCGCCCAGATCGACTGGACGGCAGCACTCGAGGGTCCCTCGCAGGAGGTCCGCGGCCGGCTCAATCTCAAGCACCGCGACGGGTCGCCCGTGCCCGCCGAGTTCATCGCGCACGCGACGCTTGACGTGGCCGGCCGGTTCACCGGCGCCAACGGATCAGTGCGCGACATGCGCGACCACGATCGACTCGAGCGCGACCTGCGCGCCTCCGAGGACCGCTATCGCACCCTCGCGTCGTCGTCACCCGATCTGGTGTTCGCGACCGACGCCGAGGGTCGCTACACGTTCCTGTCGGACCGGGCCTTCACGATGCTCGGCTGGGACCGCGAGCACACCTTGGGCCGCCATTTCACCGAGTTCGTCGCCCCCGGCTGGGCATCCGCGGCGGCCGCGAGCTATGAGGCAGTCGTCAGCGACCCCACGACCGTCCACTCGATCCGCATCGACTTTCTCGACGGGGGCGGTGCGCCGCGCGAGCTCGAGATCAACGTCATCGGCAAGGTCGAGGACGGAGCCTTGGCGGGGATCAACGGCGTGGCGCGCGACATCTCGGAGCGCCTCCGTCTCGAGCGCGAGCTGAGCCAGTCGGAGGAGCGTTTCCGGTTCCTGGTCCAGAACTCCCCGGACATCGTCTTCTCGACCGATGCCGAGGGGCGGTTCACGTTCCTGTCCGACGCGATCGAGCGGGTCACAGGATACGTAGCGGACGATCTGCTCGGGCAACACTTTTCGGCGCTCGTCGACCAGACCACCATTCCGCTCGCCGGCAACCGCTGGGCAGAGCTCGTCGCGCACCCGGACCTCGAACAGCAGGCCGCGCTCGTCCTCCGCGGACCGGACGGGCGCCGCGTGCCAGTAGACGTGCGAGCGATCGGCATCACCGACGGCGACACGTTCGCCGGGATCCAGGGCGCGACGCGTGACGTGAGCGCCCAGGTCCGGCTCGAGAACGAGCTGCGTCGCCAGGCCGGGGAGCTGGCGGCCGGCGAGGAGCGAGCCCACCTGGCCCGCGAGCTGCACGACTCGGTCACGCAGGCCCTCTTCTCGATGACGCTCGTGGCGCGCTCGGTCGAGATGCTGCTCGATCGCGATCCCGAGGCCGCGCGGGAGCAGCTCGGCCAGCTGCGCGAGCTCCAGCGCGAAGCGCTCGCCGAGATGCGGGCACTGATCTTCGAGCTGCGGCCGGGCAACCTCGAGCAGGACGGTCTGTCCCGGGCGCTCAAGACGCATGCGGCGGCACTGCAGGGCCGGCTCGGCCTGCCGATCGTGGTCGACAGCGACCTGCCCGAGCGATTGCCGCTCCCCGCCGAGGAGGTGCTCTACCGGATCGCCCAGGAGGCGCTCCACAACGTCGTCAAGCACGCGGCCGCGCACCGGGTCCGCGTGGAGGTCCGCCGCCAGGACGGCGGCGTCCGCCTCAGCGTCGAGGACGACGGCAAAGGCTTCGACCCGGAGCGGGTGCCCGAAGGCCACCTCGGCCTCGCCGGGATGCGAGCCCGATCCGAGCGCGTCGGCGCCCGGTTCTCGTGCATGAGCAAGCCTGGAGAAGGCACCACGGTCGAGGTCACGATGGACGGCGCCGTGTTGGATCGGCTCGCCGCTGCGAGCGACGTCCAGCGCGTCCCGAACCCTGAGGAGGTCGCCTCGATCCGCGACGGATGACGTAGGCGGCTGCGGACGTTCCGCCGAGCCGACGCCCCGGCGATGGTCTCTTTCGGGGTCGCCGAGTCGGGTCCCACGATGGGGCAATGTCACACACCAGTCCCCGGTACGACGGCCCGATCCGCGTCCTGGTCGTCGATGCCGATGATCGGGTGCGTGAAAGCCTGACCGGACTCCTTGCCATCGGCGGCCGCTGTACGGTCGTCGCCAGTGCCGGCCTGGCCGGCCTAGCCTTCGACCTCGCCATCGACTCCGAACCGGACGTCGTGATCGTCGATCCACGGCTGCCCGAGGTTGATGGGGGCATGGCTTTCATCGCCAGACTCCGCGCACACCTGCCCGCGGTCCGCATCCTCGCCATGAGCTGGTCCGACTCGCTCGAGTCGGAAGTCATCGAGAGCGGCGCCGACGGGTTCGTGCGAAAGACCTTCCGCCCGAGCGAGCTGGTCGCGGCGGTCCTCTCCGCCGGCAGGACGCTCGACCAGACAGCGTCCGAAACCGCCTGAGACCCACCCCGCAGCCGGAGGATGGTCCTTTGCTAGACTCGACGACGCCCACCCGCGTTTCCGTCCTGACCTCCACGATCGGCGCCGGATCGGCGCCAGGAGCCTATGTGACCGACCCAGCCCCGATCCGCGTCCTGATCGTCGACGACCATGCGGTCGTGCGGATGGGACTCAAGATGTTCTTCGACCACCAGCCCGACATCGAGGTCGTGGGCGAGGCCGCCGATGGCTCCGAGGGAGTCGCTATGGCCCGCCGGCTCGAGCCGGACGTGGTGCTCATGGACCTGCTGATGCCGACGATGGACGGTGTGACCGCCATCGGCCGGATCAAGGCGGAACGGCCCGAGACCGAGATCGTGACGATGACCTCGTTCATCGAGGAAGAGAAGGTCACGGCCGCGCTCGAAGCTGGCGCGTCGGGCTATGTGCTCAAGGACGCCGAAGCCGAGGAGGTCGCTGGTGCCGTCCGGGCGGCGTTCGCCGGCGAGGTCCATCTCGACCCGGCCGTGGCGCGGCTGCTGGCCCAGCGGATGCGCGCCAGGAAGTCGCCCGAGGAGGAATTGGCCGAGCCGCTGACCGAGCGCGAGAAGGACGTCCTGCGCCTGCTCGGGCAGGGGATGAGCAACAAGGAGATCGGCACCGAGCTGTTCATCACAGAGCGGACAGCGCGCACCTACGTGTCGAACATCCTCGGCAAGCTCGGCCTGGCGTCACGGACGCAGGCCGCGCTCTACGCTGTCGAGCACAAGCTGGTCGACGGCGGGAAGGGGTAGCTCCGACGGGAGCGAACAGCCGGGCCACGCGGCCCACCTGCGATCCCCCGCGGCAGCGATTCTCGTCATTTGCTCGTCCCGGCAGCACGGGACACGGATGGGCGCGCCCCGGACGTCTCCAACGAGGCTGGAGGGCCTCGATCCACGCAGTTTTTCTCAGGTGTCACCCTGGCCGAACAGCTGGCAAGAACTTCGTTGTCCGGTGCCGCCCTGACGCACATTTGGCGAGAACGTGGGGCGCCGCAAACTTGGGCGCCGCGCGATCGAGCTAGTCGACCGCGATCACCCTGTACGTGACGCCCCCGCGCGGCGTCTGGATCACGACCTCGTCGCCGGCCTTCGCGCCGACAAGGCCGCGCCCCACGGGTGATACCGCCGACAGCCGGCCCGCCGACGGATCGGACTCGGCCGAGCCCACGAGCGTGTAGGTGATCTCCGACCCATCGATCTCCACCGTCACAGTCGACCCGATGTCCGCCCCGGACCCGACCCCTGGCACCTCGGCGATGACAGCGTCCCGTAAGCGAGCCTCCAGCGCCTGGATCCGCCCTTCCAGGAAGGACTGTTCCTCCCGCGCCGCGGTGTAATCGGCGTTCTCCTTGAGATC
The DNA here is from genome assembly GCA_035717785.1 of Candidatus Limnocylindrales bacterium. Classification (GTDB taxonomy): domain Bacteria; phylum Chloroflexota; class Limnocylindria; order Limnocylindrales; family CSP1-4; genus SPCO01. The sequence continues at coordinate 22,077 of DASTIG010000116.1, read as the reverse complement.
GCCGAGCTCCTTGGCCGTTCGGATCCGGGCGATCACCTCGGGACGTCGGACCTCGGTGAGCTCGGTCAGCTCGGTGCGCATGCGTGCCGCTCCGCTTGCGGTCAGCCGCGCGTCCGGCGCAGCGCTCTTCAATGGGCCGGGCCCCGCTGTCGACGAAGCTACGCTCGCGGTCGCCCCGACCTTCCCGCCTCCGCCCCTGGACCGTGGCTTCCGCTCGGGCGGTTCGCCACGCGCTCCTTCGGCATCGCCATCGGGCAGCACGACGACGTGGGTCGGCGGCGGTGGGGGCTCCTGAACATCCGGCAGCAGCGAGCCGGCCAGACCCGAGGCGCGGCGCTCGCCCGTCGGTCGCCGAAGGTTTGCGAACGGCAGCACGACCGACGGATCGTGGAGCGCTGCGACCTCGTCGGCCGACACGCTCGCCGCGAAGGCGTTGAGCAGCGCGTCCTCGTATTCCTCCGCCGCATCGGTCGCGGCCCACCAGACCCGCATCGGGACGGATGCCCGGAACGTGTGTAGCCAGTGTCCACCCGAGGTGGGCCGGCGGTCACCGAGGACAGTGTTCTGGAGCGCCGCGATGCGCCGGCCGATCGATGTCGTCGCCGCGATGTACAGCACGACCTGGGACGGCAACCAGAACTGGCCGAGCCTCGTCGCCACCGCCCGCGAACTAGGTCGGACGCCGTCCAGGGTCAACGAGGGCACGCGCTCGACCCACTTGCCGACGCGGGTCAGCTCGATCGGCGCCCGGGGCAGCGGCTCGCCCAGCTCGACGACGAAAACGCCCGGCACGCGGGCGGGAACCTGTCGGCCCCAGACGACGGGACCATCGGGCATCAGCCCGACCTCGCGCAGCAGCTCGGCGGCGTTCACGAGCGTTGAGCCGGGGAGCGGGGCACCCGGGGATGGTACCCGTCGGGGCTCCGCGGTATGGTGCGCGCTGCATGGCCGCGTCCCGGGCGCGCCGGGCGGGGGCCCGGCATGCCCTTCTCATCGTCCCCATCGCCGTCGCCGCAGCCGTCGGAACCGTCACTCTCGGTCCGATCCTGGCGACCCAGCGCGCCCCGGACCTGATCGGTGCCCTGGTGCCGGCGCCGACCGCGTCGCCGTCCCCGATCCAGACGACCGCCCCAAGTCCCAGCCCGAGCCCCACCGCGGCGGCATCCCCGGCACCAACTGCGACCGGCACGCCACCGCCCACGCCGGCGAGCACCACCGCGCTCCCGAGCGCGATGCCGTCCGCAGCCTCCCCCTCGTACGCACCCGGCTCCCCCACGGCCTCGGCACCGGCCGCGACCTCCCCCAGCCCGGGACCCGTAGCCGGGGCGCCGCCCACGGCCGAGCCGCCGACATCGATCACTCGACCACGACTGGCGCCGGCCACTCGCCTGGCGCTGCAGGCGCGTCTCGATCGGCTGCGCGAGCGGTACGCAATCCCGGGCATCTCAGTCGCGATCGTCCTGCCCGACGGATCCACGTGGCTTGGTGTCAGCGGGATGGCCGACGTCGCGGCCGAAACGCCGGTGACCCGTTCGACATCCTTCGCGATCGCCAGCGTCAGCAAGACCTTCACGGCCGCGCTGATCCTGGCCCTTGCCGAGGACGGCCGGATCGATCTCAACGCCCCGGTCCGGCGGTACCTGCCGGCCCTCAAGAAGATCTCGGTCAAGGTTAAGGTTCGCCACCTGCTCGATCACACGAGCGGGCTGCGCGACTACTTCTTCCACGCGTCCATCGACAAGCTGCTGCTATCCCGCCCGGATCGCCGTTGGGATGCGACGCAGGCGATGAAGTACGTCGGCAAGGCCTACTTCGAAGCGGGCAAGGGGTGGCACTACTCGAACACGAATTACCTGGTCCTCGGGATGCTCGCCGAGGCCGTCGGCGATGCCCCATTGGCCGACCAGGTGCGGGAGCGCTTCCTTCGACCGCTCGATCTCGACCACACCTGGTATCAGCCTGAGGACAAGGCTCCGGTCGACGTCGCTCACGGCTACCGCTTCGCATCCTCGGCCCGGACGGCGCCCGCGATCGACCTGTCGGATGGCACTCCGCTCGTGCCGTTCACGTCGGTCGTGACCGCGGCCGGTGGCGCCGGCGGTTTCGCGGCGAGCGCGGACGACCTCGCGCATTGGGCGCACGCCCTGTACGGAGGCGACGTCCTCACGCCCGATTATCTCGAGGCCATGGTCGATGTGGCGGGAACAGCGGCCGTCAAAGCGGCGATCCCGTACGGCTACGGGGTGCAGGCGATCGAGATCGACGGCCGGCGAACGGTCGGTCACTCGGGTCGCCTGCTCGGCTTCAGGTCTGCGGTGCGCTATCTCCCCGATCAGGGTGTCTCGATCGCCGTGCTGACCAACCAGAGCCGGACTGATCCCGGTCCCATCCTGCGCTCGTTGCTCCGTCTCGCCCTTACCCCGGTCGACGATCCATGTCGCTGCCGGGAGCACCGCTGACCGCTCGTCCGCCTGACCACCGGATCGAGCTCGCCGGTACATACGGGCTACTCGCCGGTACACATGGGCTACTTGCCGCGCGCGCGTGTGAGCCCCACGGTTGCCGCACGTTCTCGGGGGACGCATGTCGATACGTGTCGATGCCTACATGGCTGGGGGAGTGGCCAGCGGTATGCTCGTGCGCGTCGGGACCCTTCGCGAGGTCCTCGAAGTGGACGGCGTCCTCGCGCTGGAGCGGGTCCAGTGGCAGCCACTGGACGGTCGGCCCGGACCCGCGCCAAACATGACGATCCCGATCGACGACGTGATGATCGCCGTCGCCGACGACGACCCGACGATCGCCGTCCACGCGTCGTGGCATAGCATCCGGCTCGACGTCGGTCCGTACACGATCGAGGGCGAGATGCCGACGCTGCCCGGTTTCGATCCGGGTCGTGCGCTCACCCGACCGACCGGCGAGTTCGTCCTGCTCAAGGACGTCAGCATCGGCCCGCGAACCGATGTCGGACCGAAGTCGGAGCTCACCCCGGTCGGCCACCACGCACTCGTCAACCGCTACGTGGTCGAGAGCGTCGCGTGCGACCTGATGCTGGGGTTCTTCTTCCCGGGCGCGACGATCATCCAGGCCGACGTCGCAGAGTCCGGCGCAACCTGACCTAGCGGCGGTCCCGGGCTCCGGAGCGCTCTGGGCGCCGACCGTCGCGCGGCGCGGCTGAGACACCGGCTCCCGATCGCTGTCGGACGGGCTTTCGATGCGCATGATGATCGCGACCGACCCGCGCGTGGCCGGCCCGCATCCCGAGCGGCCGCGGCTCGGCCGAGCGATCGGGCACGAAGCCCTCCTCGACCGTCCACGGGATGGCTCTCTTCAGCATCCGCTGGATGCCGCGGAGCAGATCGACCTCGTCGATGCAAACCAGGCTGATCGCCTCGCCGGAGGCGCCTGCACGGCCGGTCCGGCCGATGCGATGGATGTAGTCCTGCGGGTTCCACGGCAGCTCGAAGTTGACGACGACCGGAAGGTCCTCGATATCGAGGCCTCGCGCCGCCACATCGGTGGCCACCAGGACCCGGATGTCGCCCGACTTGAAGCCCTCGAGCGCGCGCGTGCGTTCCGGCTGCGAGCGATCGCTGTGGATCGCGACCGCATCGAGACCCTCGCGGTCCAGCCGTGAGGCGAGGCGTGATGCCGCGAGCTTGGTGCGCGTGAAGACGAGGACCTGGTGGAGGTCGTCGGCGCGGACGAGGTGGGCGAGCAACTCCTCCTTCCGGTCGCGGTCGACCGGGTAGACGAGTTGCTTGACGGCCTCGGCGGCCGTGTTGCGCGGCATGACCTCGACCGTCTCCGGGTCGCGCAGGATCGTCCCGGACAGCCGCCGGATGTCCTCCGAGAACGTCGCCGAGAACATCAGGTTCTGGCGGCGCTTCGGCAGGAGCTCGATGATCCGCTGGATGTCGGGCAGGAAGCCCATGTCCAGCATGCGGTCGGCTTCATCCAGGACGAGCACTTCGACCTGGCCGAGATTGGCGACGCGTTGTCCGACGAGGTCGAGGAGGCGCCCGGGCGTGGCCGTGAGGATCTCGACACCGGCGCGCAGCGCCTTGATCTGCGGATCCATCGGGATGCCGCCGTAGACGACCGCGGAGCGCAACGGGACCGTCCGCCCGTACGTCCGCACCGATTCATCGACCTGCATCGCGAGCTCGCGCGTCGGGACGAGGATCAGGACGCGGACCGGGTGGCGCGCGGGTGAGAACGAATCGTTGGCGTGGCCCCGGAGTCGATCCAGGATCGGCAGCGTAAAGGCGGCGGTCTTGCCGGTGCCCGTCTGGGCGGCGGCCAGGACGTCGCGGCCCTGGAGGACGAAGGGGATGGCGGCCGCTTGGACCGGTGTCGGGGTCGTATAGCCCTCGGCGGTCACGGTCGCGAGGAGATCGGCCGAAAGGCCGAGCGAGTCGAAGGTCAAAAGTTGCTCCTGCATGGGTCCCGTGCCGTCGCGGGCGGGGATCCGCGGGAGCGCGACGGCGGTGCCGGCCGTGCGCGCGATCGCGCAGCCGCACGTCGGCCGCCCGGAGCATAGCCGATATCGGGGCGAGGTAGTCGCCGCATGGTCGTGGGTGCCGCGTCCGGCCCGGTGCGCCCGGGCACCGGAAACGTCGCGGGCATCACGATTACGGGGGTGTCATGGGACCACTGGCTGCAGACAACCTGCAAGTGCCGCTGCCATACTCCCGGTCGACCCCCACGCGTCAACCTCGATAGACAGGCCCAACAGAAGACTCGCCGCCCCCCACGGCAGAAAGTCTGTCATCCGTCGGGTATCGCACTCGACGTCCCCGGTCCGGATCGCCCGGACCGTGGTCGCTTTCGCTCCGCTTGCTCACCGCGGATCGATCGCACCCCGTCCTCATCCTCGCATCGCGCTCCCCTGCCACGGGCGGCACCACTCACCGTCATCGCGTCCCCCACGCGATGTTCTGGCAGTGAGGAGGCAAGGACATTGTCGGTTCGTCCCATCGGCGCCCAGCGGGCGTCCATCTCGCGCTCCCGGCGCATCGTCGTCGTCGGATTGCTGGCCGCCGTCGCCGGTAGCCTCGGCACCATGGCGGCGCCGCAGGAGACTCGCGCGGCGAGCATCAAGGTCGTCGTGGTCGTCGGGCCGGCGGGGTCCAGTACCGCCAAATACCGCGACAGTGCCCGCGTCTATGCCAGCCTCGCCCGCTCCTACGGAGCGTCGGTCACCGAGATCTACAGCCCCTACGCGACGTGGACGAGGGTCAGGTCCGCCGCACAAGGCGCGAACCTCCTCATCTATCTCGGCCATGGCAACGGTTATCCGAGTCCATACGGCTCGTTCCAGAAATACACCAAGGACGGGATGGGGCTGAATGCCACATCCGGGAACGGCAATTCCAACACCAAATACTGGGGCGAGTACTACATCGACCGCTACATCCAGATGGCCCCGAACGCGGTGGTGATCCTCAATCGCCTGTGCTACGCGTCGGGCAACTCCGAGTGGGGTTCCGCCAACCCGACCAAGGCGACCGCCATCAAGCGTGTCGACAACTACGGCGCCGGGTTCCTGCGCACCGGCGCGAAGGTGGTCTTCGCCGAAGCGATCAACAGCGTGTCGCACCAGGTTCGGTCGCTGTTCACGACGAACTACTCGATGAACACGATCCTGATGACGCACCCGAGCGCCAGCAGTGCGCGTGACTTCTACTTCACGTCGTCGCGCACGTACTGGGCGAAGGCCCATCTCGATCCGCCGCAGTCGGGCAAGTACTGGCGCGCGGCCATCGGCAATCTCAGCCTGACCGCAGCCCAGTGGCGAGCCGGCGGCTGATCGTCTTCACGCGGTAACACCTATGAGGCCCGGCATCCGCCGGGCCTCATCGATTCGCGAGCGGGCGGACGCGGCGACTCGAAGAGGCCCCGGGGACGGGGGGGACGTCCGCACCGGGGCCATGGATCCCTGTCGGGTGGTCCTCGCGTCACACGGTCGCGGCCTGGACCACGATGCCGAGGCTCGCGAGAACCAGCATCAACAGGATGAGGATCGACGGGAGGAACCAACCGACATCCACCCGGATCATCGGGGTCGAGGCCATGGTCGAGCTCCTTCCGTGTGCCATGCCCGGCCACCGTGGTCGGGACTGGGTCCATGGTGCGGGTCTCCAGCTCCGGTGGCATCCGACGTCCGTGGGGACCGAGCCTAGCCGAATGCGCGGGCCGCACCTGGACGGATGACGAGGCCGCGCAACGTATCCCCTCCACGCCCCAGCACGGGATCCTCCCCTGGAACCGCCAGCGTTCCCGATGGCGTCGGAACGACCCGCGCCACCCCGATCAGCCGCTATCCGGAACGCGACACGGTCCATCAGGCGGTGGACGCCTTCGGCCGCTACTTGGAACGCTGGTGGTTCCAACGGTGGAGCGCCTCTCGGGCCGGCGCGGCGGCGCCTCCCGGTCCCGTCGTTCGATCCCCCTAGGCGTCGCGAATACGCGCCCCAAGCCACTACCATGCGGTCATGCCCGCGACGACCGATCGACTGCCCTTCACCGGTGACGACGAGGCCGATCGACTGCTCGTCGCCAGCCCGCTGGCCCTCCTGATCGGGTTCGCCCTGGACCAACAGGTGACCGTCCAGAAGGCATTCAGCGGGCCGGCCGAGCTGCAGCGCCGCCTCGGCCACCTCGACGCGGCCAAGATCGCGGCGACCGACCCGGCCAAACTCGACGCGGTCTTCCGCGAGCGACCTGCCCTGCACCGGTTCCCTGGCTCCATGGCCGGCAAGGTCCAGCAGCTCGCGGCGGCCATCGCCCGCGACTACGACAACGATGCGAGCCGGATCTGGACCCAGGCCGTCGATGGCCCCGATCTCGAGCGGCGTCTGCTCGGTCTGCCCGGCATCGGCGAGATGAAGGCGAAGAGCCTCATCGCGATCCTCGGCAAGCGCCTTGGGGTCGACCTTCCGGGCATGGGTGACGTAATGCCGAAGCATCCGACCCTCGGCGACGTCGATTCCGCCGAGGCCCTGGCCGGTTACCAGGCCGGCAAGCGCGCCCACAAGGCGTTGCTGCGCGCGGCCAAGGGCTGACCCGGACACGAAACGACCCCGGTGGAGAGCCGGGGTCGTTCGCCTGCGCGGAGAGGCTGTGGTCAGTGGCCGATCAGCCAGGGTCGCCGGTCGGGATCCCCGACCCCGGGCCGTGAGTCGGCGCCGAAGCGGATGGCTGCCACGGCAAGTGCGAGGAGCGGTCCGATGAAGATGATCGCCGCAAGGGCGGCCATCGCGGAGTCGATGGTCATGTCGGTCGCCCTTCCTTTCCGGTCCAGTCGAACCAGTCCATCTGAGCGTCGGAGTTGACATTGGACTGATGTGGTGCCACATTGGCACGCATGACGGACCAGTCCAATAGCCAATTCCCTACAAGTGGACTGAAAAGGCAATCGATGGTCACGGCCGCTGCACTCGTCGAGCTGATCGGCCCGTGGGCGGACGGTGCAGACCCACTCAATGAGCAGCTCGCCGACGCGCTGGCTCGCGCGATCGAGATCGGGATGCTGCCTGCGGGGACCAAGCTGCCGGCAGAGCGGGAGCTCGCCCGCGAGCTCGCGCTAAGTCGCACGACGATCGTGGCCGCCTACGATCGACTACGCCTGGCCGGTCTCGCACGGAGCCGGCAGGGCAGCGGGACCCGCGTCGCGACCCGCCGTCCGGGGCTGTTCGCCTTCACCCCGACACGTCCGGAGGATACGGATACCGAGGCGCCGTTTCGGATCGCGCGCTCATCCGCCGGGGCCGGAGGTTCCCCGGACTGGCTCGTCCAGCACGATGCCGACGCGATCCAGTTCACGATCGGCGCCTTGCCGGCCGGCCCGGCCGTCGCGGGCTGCGTCGAGACCGCGTTGCGCGACGACGCGCCGGCACTCCTCAACGAGATGGGCTACGACCCGTTCGGGTGGCCCCGGCTCCGCGCGGGGATCGCCGCCTACCTCGGCCGGCTCGGCGTCCCGACCGACCCCGACCAGATCCTCGTCACGAACGGGGCGCAACAGGCGGTCCACCTCATCGGATCGCAGATCGGCGGACCGGGCAGCGCGGTCGTCCTCGAGAACCCGACATACATCGGCGCGATCGATGCGTTCCGCACGACCGGCAACCGCCTGTTGCCCATGCCGGTCGACCCCGACGGCCCGCGCGTCGACATGGCCGGGCTCCTCGCGGCGAGCGCGCCTGTGCGGCTCGCCTACGTCGTGCCGACCTTCCACAACCCGACCGGCGCCACGATGCCCGAGGCACGCCGCCGAGAGCTTGCTCGCGCAGCCGGCGAGTTCGGGTTCCAGGTCGTCGAGGACCTGACACCCGACTGGACCCTCGGCGTTGATGCGCCACCACCGATCGCTGCATTCGACCCGGGCGATCGCGTCATCACCATCGGCTCGCTGAGCAAACTGGCATGGGGCGGCCTGCGCATCGGCTGGATCCGCGCCCCGCGCGCCGACATCGACCGGCTCGTCGCGGGCAAGATCGTCGCCGATCACGCGACCAGCCTGATCACCCAGGCCATCGCGGCCCAGGTCCTCGACCGCATCGACGAGGTCGTGGCCGGAACGGTCGCCGCTGCCGCCGAGCGCCGCGCGATCGTTACACAGGCCCTGGCCGAACGGCTTCCCGAGTGGACATGGACGATGCCGAAGGGCGGCCTGTCGCTGTGGATCCGGCTTCCCGATGCCGACGCCGTGCAATTCAGCCGGCTCGCCGCCAGGCATGGCGTCATCGTCCGGCCCGGGCCTCTGGCCTCACCTGACGGCGGCTTCCGGGACCACATCCGGATCGCGTACGGCACGGATCCGGAACGGCTCGTCGAGGGCGTCGAACGGCTCGCCGCCGCCTGGTCCGAATACTCGCCTGCGACACGGCGGATCGCCCGGCCGTCGCTGGCCATAAGCGTCTGACGGCCCGCTTCGGACGCGGGCGCAGGTCGCCGTCGGCGCCTGACCGGTTCAGCGGACCAGGTCGTCGACCAGGCGTTCGAGCTCGGTTGCGGGATCGTCGGTCAGGCCGGTGTGGACCGGCGAGGGTTGGATGACCGTGCTCGCCGGGGACACGAGCCAGTGGAATCGCTCGGCGATCGACAGGTGCGCGATCGGCCCGCCGGCGGGGTCTCCCCGCGCGATCCGCTCGATCGCCTCGAGGTGCGCACGGATGGCTGCGGGATCGGCTTCGGGCGCGATCGCCTTGAGGCGGGCTTCATCGAGTGATGTCCCTGCGCCGATGAACGCCAACGACCGACATAGCAGCACGACCCCGGCGTTGATGCACTCGCCACGCTCGACGTGGGGGACGACGCGCACGATCGCGTACTGGTAGGGGTTACGCGGCTCGTCGGGCACGATCCGCCTCCTCGACGAACCGGGCGCGCGCCGCCAGCCGGCGTTCGAGATAGTCGACGTACGCCGCGCGCTGGGCAGCCGCCCGACCGACCACGCGATCGTCGGGCAGCCACGCATCGGGGATCGCGGCCGCCAGCTCGCCGAACAGCTCCGATCCGAGCCGCGGAGCGAGCCGCGCGTCGGCCGTGTCGAGTGGCGCGGCGAACGGCAGCAGTACGTGGTCTCGCACGCGTTCGAACGGCTGCACCGCGTGGGCCTCGGGATCCCGCCAGGTGTGGTGGATATAGAGGGCGGCGCCGTGGTCGATCAGCCACGTGCGCCCGTGCCAGTCGATGAGGTTGGGGTTCGCGACGGTCCTGTCGGGGTTGGTGACGAACGCGTCCAGCCAGACGACATCGGCCGCCATGGCCGGGTCGACGATCGGCAAGGCGGCTGGGTTGAACGCTAGGGCGCCGGGCAGGAAGTCGAGCCCAAGGTTGATGCCGCCGCTCCGGTGGACGAGATCCTGGAGCTCCTCATCGGGCTCGGCGTCGCCGAGCCCAGGATCGACATCGATGAACACAAGGTCCGGTACCGGCAGACCCAGCGCACGGGCGATCTCGCCGGCCAGCCATTCCGACACCAGCGCGCGTGGCCCCTGGCCAGCGCCGTGGAACTTCACCACGTACAGGCCATCGTCGTCCGCCTCGACGAGACCGGGCAGCGAACCGCCCTCACGCAACGGCGTCACATAGCGGGTCGCGGTGACGTAGCGCGGTTCGGGCATCGCGCCGGAGTCTACCGTCCCGGCCGTCGTGTGCAGGAGCGCATCGGTCTCGGGGGCTGAGAGAGGTGCGGCGGGTACGCTCCCTATGACCGCGCCGACAGACCCCAGGAGACCAAGTGACCGACACGGAGCGCCGCCTCGAGCCGGGCCATGCGATCGATGACGCCGAGGCCCTTGAGGCCGACCGGGCGCTGCTCGTCGAACTCGAGCCGGAGGCCGGGCGTCTTTTCGATCGGCACGTCAAGGTCGCGCAGGAGTGGTTCCCGCACGAGTACATCCCGTATCGGCTCGGTCGGGACTTCGACAAGGAGCCGTGGACGCCCGACCAGCCGCGGCTGACCGGTGTCGCGCAGACGGCCTTCGAGATCGGCCTCCTGACCGAGGACAACCTGCCCTCCTATCACCGGCTGATCCACGGGATGTTCGGCAAAGGCGACGGGGCGTGGATCAACTGGGTCGGCCGCTGGACGGCTGAGGAGGGACGTCACGCGATCGTGCTGCGCGATTACCTGACCGTCACCCGGAACATCGATCCCGTCCTGCTGGAGCGCGGGCGGATGACGCAGCTCCAGCAGGGCTACGACCACGATGCCCCGAGCACGCTCCGCGGTCTGGCCTACGTGGCGTTCCAGGAGCTGGCGACGCGGATCGCGCACCGGAACACAGGGCGCTATTCCTCGGACCCGGTGGCCGACAAGATCATGGTCCGGATCGCCGCAGACGAGAACCTCCACATGGTTTTCTACCGCGACATCCTCGGGGCGGCGCTGAAGGTCCAGCCGTCAGCGGCAGTGCGCGCGATCGTCGACGAGGTCCTCGCGTTCGAGATGCCAGGTGCCGGCATCCCGGGCTTCATCCGCAAGGCCGCACAGATCGCGAAGGCCGGCATCTACGACCTGCGCGTTCACCATGACGAAGTGATCATGCCGATCCTGCGCCACTGGAGGATCTTCGAGCTCGAAGGGCTCGACGCCGCCGCGGAGGATGCCCGGCGCCGGCTCGCGGAGCATCTCGCCAAGCTGGACGAGGCCGCCCGTCGGTTCGAGGAAAAGGCCGCCGCCTCCAACGTGCCCCGGATCGCCTCGGCGGGGTAGCGGCCCCGATCCTCGGCGGGGTAGCGGCCTCGATTCTCGCCTCCGCCGCCCGCGACCGTGGCCGCCGCGCGCGTCTGTGACAAATGTCCATCAGGCGAGCGCACGTCACCGGATCTTGGTCATATGGTCTCGTGGTGGATCAGGCTGACAACAACGACCTCAGATCGAGGAGCTCCGCGTGCAGGGGAACCGGCACCGTCGGTCCAGGGCATCCGACGAATGACCACCTGATGAGCATTTGGCACGACCGCGGCACGACTGGGGCACGACCGTGGCGGCGACCAATAGCGACCCTTAGATCCGAACTGAGCCGAGCGCGCCGATCACGGCCCCGAGCGCCATCGCCACCAACACGATGATCCCGACCAGTAAGAGCGCCAGTCCGAGGAAGAACGCCTCCTCGCCGCGGGTCGACGCCGCTGGATCGAGCGCGTGCCGCCGGAAGAGGTCGAGATTCCGCCTGTTCGAGCGAAAGGCCACGTCGTAGAGGTCGCCGAGCAGGGGTATCGCGCCGATGCCGAGGTCGACGACCAGGTTCGCGACCATGCGGCCAAGCACCACCTTCGGGATGCCGAACCGCGACGCCTCGAGGATGACCCAGGAGCCGATCAGTGCGGCAAATGCATCCCCGGCGACCGGGATGAGGCCGATCAGCGGGTCGAGACCGACCTTGATAGGCGTTCCGGGCACGGACACGAGTTCGTCGAGCACCCGCGTGACACGCCCGATGCGCTGCTCGGCAGCAGCGAATCGTTCGGCCCGTGACAGCCCGACTACCTCTCCTCTGACTGCCATGACCCGAGTATGGACAGATGTCCATACCGCTTCATGACGGACGTCACGTGCGGCGTTGCATCGGCGTGGGTACTTTCATGCCAAGCACGAAACGGACCGCCGGACATGAAGACCCTCGACCGGCGGCGCGTCGATCCTCCGGCGGGATGCCGGGAGACGGCGGAGCCGGCAATCCTGACCGGACGGTGGTCCGCTGAGTACGCCAACTGAAGAAAAACCGAAGAACAACCGAATCGCCGCTGGCCGCTCACGCGTGGGGACGTGGAGCGGCCAAGCGGTTTTTCAGGCCGTCGATATTCATGACGAGTTCCGGCATGTACAGCAGCCAGACTGATTACATGATGAACATCGAACTCGCCCGCATCCTCCAAGCCGACCGAGAGCGCGAGATCGAGATGGAGCTCCGCACCCGCCGCCTCCTCCGGTCCGCCGAAACGACCGAGTCCATCCCCGATACGTCGCGGTCGATGCGCCGACCTCAGCGCGCAGCGTCCACCGGCGCGACTTCCCGGTAACGGTCTGCGATCCGCATCGCCAGCATGACGACCTTTTCGCGAACCTCAGGTGGTCCGATGACCTCCAGGTTGGGGCCGACGGCCAGCAGCATGCCGGGCGCCTCGTCCGGATAGCCGAGGCGCAAGCGAAGCCGCACCGTTCCCGGATGGTCGCCCTCATCCACCCGCTCGGCCGCGGCGACCGTGCCGCGGCCGAAGACCTGGTTGATACGCCACTGCTGATCCTCGCGGACGCGGACCTCGACGCGAACGCTCGGCGCCTCCCGTTCGTACGCCGCACTCGACTCGGCCCAATAGGCCGCCAGGTCGAAACCCTCGGGTCGATCGACCGCTTCGTCGAGGATCGTCGCGGCGACCACGCGGGACGCCCGGTAGGTTCGGATCTGGCCGTCGGCAAGCGCGATCACGTACCAGATGCCGCCCTTGAGGACGAGCCCGAGAGGCCCGAGCACCCGCTCGACGACGTCGTCACCACGATCGTAGCCGACCGCCACTGCGCGCCCATCCCAGACCCCGGTCGACAGGGTCTCCAGGTGCGGCACCGGATCGTTTGCCTGGAACCAGCCGGCCGCATCGAGATGGAAGCGCTGGACCAGGCGTGAGGCGCGTGACCGGAGCTCGGGCGGCAACGCCGCCATCACCTTGAGCTGCGCGGCGGCGACGACCGTACCGAGCCCGAGCTGCGCCGCGGGACCCGACAGCCCGGAGAGGAAGAGCGCCTCCGCCTCGTCGGCCGTCATGCCAGTCAGACGCGTCCGGTAGCCGTCGACGAGCCGGATCCCACCGAGCGGCCCGCGCTCCGCGAAGATCGGGACGCCGGCAGCACTGAGCTCCTCGACATCACGATGGATGGTCCGCACGGAGACTTCGAGCTCGCGCGCCAGCTCGGCAGCGGTCAAGCCGCCACGGCTCTGGAGCAGGAGCATCAGGTTGACCAGGCGACTGGCGCGCACCTGGGCAGCATACGCCATAACCCGACAGGTTCTGTCATGTACCTCCGCACCATCGCGGCCGCCCACCAGGTGTCCTTCCCAGACTGCATGAGCTCCCACAAGCCGTCCGCCAGGGTGCCTCGACGCTCGAAGCGTGCTTGGCGCGTGCAGGTCGAAGTCGACCTCCTCCGACCCTTTGATTGCCATCTGCAGTCTGAGAAGCACGAATGAGGCGGGCGTCAGCCACCCAGGCGGCGGAGTCAGCCCTGTGGGCGTCCCTCGGTGCCGCCCTCCCGCAGGAATCGCTCGATCTCGCCGATCAGGTCGTCGCCAGAGGGCAACCGCTGCTCGTCGACCATCGACTCGAGTCGCTCGACGTAGGTGCGCGTCGTCTCCTCGAGCGCGGTCGCCGTATCGAGCCGCGTTCGGAGCTGCCCGCTCTCGTCGGCCAGATCGCCGGTCGGCAGGTCGATCCCGAGGTGGCGGCCGAGCGCCTCCAGCAGGGCCAACGACGCCGCAGGGTACGGACCCGAGACGTAGTGGGGCACCTGCGCGAAGTAGCCCACCGCCGGGATGCCGCCTTCGGCCATCGCCATCTCGAGCACGCTGATCGCCGCTGCCGGCACGCGCAGCAGCCCGGCTGGGCCCGGCTGGACGTCACCGCGCAGGCGACCGGGCTCCGAGGTCGTGCCGAGGATCGGGACGTCGCGCGTGTGCGGCACGGCCGCCGGGATCGCCCCGAGGCTGACCCACTCCACGACGCCGAGCCGGCGCGCCAGCTCGACGACGGCAGTGGCGAACGCCTGCCATCGATCGTCCGGCTCCGGGCCGGCCAGGATGAGCAGGTCCCGCTCCGAAAACGAGACACGCCGGACGACGAGCTCCGGCCAGGTCAGCTCGGCAAGACGGCCGTCGACGATCTGCAACGTCGGGCGCCGCGCGCGGTAGTCGAACAGGGCATCCGGGTCGAACGTCGCAACGTCGACCGCGTCATCGAGGAGCCGTTCGAGGGCCGTGGTGGCCGCGCTGCCGGCGTCCACCCAGCCGTCGAACGCAGCTACGAACGTCGGGGCGATGAGATCGCCGGGGTCGCCCGGGCTGCCAGGCCCTGCCAGCGAATAGAGGCTCACGCCCGAAAGTCTACGCGGCGGCCGGGGAGACCCTGGTCGCGGCATCCCGGCCGCCTTCCGCGCCTCGCCAGAACGACCGCGGCGTGATTCAATAATCGAAATCAACCGTGAATCGAACCGGGGTTGTATCGTCTCGCCCGACTTTGGCAGATTCGTCGGTGGTCCAGCCGACCCCCAGTCCGATACCCAGGAGGGAAACCTTGCGCACTAGGGTCGCGCGGCGTGCCCCCGTCATGGCCGCGCTCGTCATATCGTCACTTGGCCTCACCGCTTTCGCGCCCGTCGTCGGTGCGGCGAACGGTCTCGAGGTCACGACCAAGTTCCCGGCCATCGTCGTCGCGCCCGGTAACAAGGTCAGCTTCGAGCTCCGGGTCACATCGACGCGCCCGGCCGACGTCGCGCTGTCTCTGACCGGCGTGCCGAGCGGATGGACCGCGAGCATCCTCGGCGGCGGGTACGTCGTCGATGCCGTCGCGGTCGCCCCCGGGACTGCCGGCGAGGTCCGGCTCGACGTGAGCGTGCCCGCCGAAGCAGCCGCAGGGACGTCGACGATCCGCGTCGATGCCCGTGGCGGCGGCGCGGTGGACGTGCTGCCGGTCTCGATACGCGTCAACGCGGAAGCAGCCGGCACCCTGACCTTGACGACCAATACGCCGGAGCTGACAGGCGCATCCGACAAGGACTTCAAGTTCGACCTCCAGCTCAAGAACGACACGGCCCAGGACGTCACCGTCTCCGCGACCGCCACTGGCCCGACCGGTTGGACGATCGACACGGCGTTGACCGGGGCGACCGATGCGGCCTCGACCGTGGTCAAGACCGGCGCGACGCAGAGCATCAGCGTCAGCGTCACGCCTGCGGAAGGCACACCCGCCGACACCTATCCGATCAAGGTGACCGCGACCGCCGGGGAGCGCACGATCGAAGCCGACCTCGCCATCGCCGTGACGGGCACGTACTCGTTGCAGCTGTCGACGCCGGGTGAGGTGCTCTCCACGCGCGGGTCCGCAGGCTCCGCCACGACGCAGGACTTCGTGATCACGAACACTGGCACCGCGCCGATCACCAACGTCACGCTCGAGGGCACGCCGCCGCAGGGCTGGACCGTGACCGTGAACCCGGAGGCGGGTCTCCCATCGATCGAGCCCAACGCGACAGGGACGATCACGGCGACCATCACGCCCGCGGCCGAGGCCGTGGCCGGTGACTACGTCGTGACGTTCAAGGCAGTCTCGACCGAGAACACGACCGGCGAGACGGCGCAGATCCGGTTCACCGTCGAGACGTCCCCGATCTGGGCCCTCGTCGGCATCGCCCTGATCGCGCTGATCCTGGGCGGCCTGTTCTACATCTTCCGGACCTACGGCCGGCGATGAGCACGAGTCCGGGACGGATCGCGTCCAAGCGTCGTCAAGCCAGGCGCGACGGTCCGGCCTCGGCCGCGGACGGGACCGCGCCGAGCCGGCCGATCCGGATCAAGACCCGCGGCCTGACCAAGATGTACGGCGACCTCGTGGCCGTCGACCACCTGGACCTCGATATCCGCGCCGGGGAGATCTTCGGGCTCCTCGGTCAGAACGGCGCCGGCAAGACCACGACGATCCTCATGCTGCTCGGGTTGACGGAGATCACCGAGGGCGCGGCGCGCGTGGTCGGGCTGGATCCGTCGCGCGGTCCACTCGAGGTCAAGCGGCGGGTCGGCTATCTGCCCGACAGCGTCGGCTTTTACGGGGACATGACGGGTCGCGAGAACCTGCGCTACACGGCTCGGCTCAATCGGTTGGACCGTGATGAGGCTGAGGCGACCATCGATTCGGTGCTCGAGCAGGTCGGCCTGACCGATCGAGCGGACGACCCGGTGGACGAGTACTCGCGGGGCATGATCCAGCGCCTGGGCATCGCCGACGCGCTCGTCAAGGATCCCGATGTGCTGATCCTGGACGAGCCGACGACCTCGATCGACCCGCTCGGCGTGACCGAGATCCTCGATCTCCTGCGTGGCCTCGTGCGAAACCACGGGATGGCGATCCTCCTGTCGAGCCACCTGCTCAACCAGGTCCAGTCGGTCTGCGACCGGATCGGCATCTTCGCCTCCGGACGGTTGATCGGGCAGGGGACCATGACACAGCTCGCCGAGCGCTTCGGCGAGGGACCTCGGGAACTCGAGATCGGCATCGACGTGCACACGCCGACAGAGGTCGAGCGAGCCCGGGACGTGCTCCGCGCCGTGCCGGGCGTCACCGCCCTCAACGACAGCGCTCGGCCCGGCGATCCGTGGCGCCTCTCGATCGCCCCGAACTCCGATCCGGCCAAGGTCCGGTCCGCGGTCCTGGCCGCCGTGGCTGCCGAGCAGCTTCCGTTGACGTCGATCCGGGCCATCGTTCCGTCGCTCGAGGACATCTATCGCCGCGCGGTCTCGGGGCCACGGGACCAGGCTCGCCCGGCCCCCGACAGCCGAACCCCGCGCGAGGTGCCGGCATGACCGCCACGACCACGACCGCTGACGGCGCCCCGACCCCCGCCGAGGGCTCGGCCCAGCCCGCTGAGCGCACACGGTCGATCCCGCGGGCCGGCTGGATGGTCATCGCCCGCAAGGAGTTCGGCGATCACCTGCTGTCGTCGAGGTTCATCATCCTGCTGCTGATCCTCGGACTGGCGGTCGGCATCCCGATCTTCCTTGCCACGGAACAGATCACGAGCATCGCGTCTGAGGTGAGCGGGATCCCGGCCCTGTTCATCGCGCTGTTCATCGCGGGCGCCCAGGACGTCTCGATCCTGCAGCTCGACCTAACGGTCCAGTCGTTCATCGGGCTGGTCGCGCCGCTGCTCGGCCTGGCGTTCATGTTCGACGCGATCAACGGCGAGCGGTCGCAGGGGACGCTCCCGCGCCTGCTGTCCCAGCCGATCCACCGCGACGATGTGATCAACGGCAAGTTCGCTGCGGGTCTCGCCGTGATCAGCGTCGTCCTCGTCACCGTGTGCGGGATCGTCGCCGCCTTCGGGATCCTGCGACTGGGGATCGTCCCCGCGCCGTACGAGATCCTGCGGCTGCTCATCTGGATCCTGGCGACGATCGTCTACGTCGGCTTGTGGCTGGCTTTCGGGCTGCTGTTGTCGGTGGTATTCCGTCGAGCCGCGACCTCGGCGCTGGTCGGGTTCGGGGCATGGCTCGTCCTGACCGTGTTCGGACAGTTCCTGGCGCGCTTCGTCCTGGCCTTCCTGGTGCCGGTCTCGTCGGCCCTCTCCGAGGAGAACCTGCAGGCGGCGTCGACGCAATCCACGATCCTGCGGCTCCTGCCGACCACCCTTTACAGCGACCTGTCGCTCGTGCTGCTCAGCCCGCGAATCACGGGGACGGGCGTCTCAGGCAGCATCGGCGAGGAGGTCCAACGACAGCTCCAGATCCAATCGTTCCTGTCGATCGACCAGAGCCTTCTGCTCGTCTGGCCGCAGCTCGTGTTCCTCATCGCGATGATGGTCGCCTGCTTTGCGGCGGCATACGTCTTGTTCATGCGCCAGGAGGTGCGGGCCTAGGGCGCGCTGTCCTTGCCGGGCCGGGACCCTCCTGACTAATGCCCCTCAGGAGAGCATTGGTCCCTGACCTGCGCCCCGTCGATCGGGCAGTCACGCACGATCGCACACGATCGAGCAACGAATCCCTGCCATATGACCGCCTGACGAGCGCCTGTCATCGACCGACTGACGAATGGTCGTGTGGTGAACGAATGACAGGATTGCCGCCGCGGCCAAGCCCGGGGCGCTGGAGCTGGCCCTCGTGGCCGTGGTCGAGCGCTACCGCAGTGCACCCGCCATCAACCCAAGCTCCCGTTCCGCGGCAGCGGTCGACCAGGCCACGACATCCGTTCGCGAGATCGTCGTGCCGTGGGCCACGACCTGCAGCGCCAGGCCGTCGAGCAGCGACAGGATCCGCCACGCCGCGCCTCCAGGATCCGGGCAGAGGAACGCTCCCGCCCCGACCCCGTCCTCGATCGTCCGCTCCAATAGAGCCTGCCATTCAAGGTTCAGCCTCCGCGACGTGGCCTGGACGGCAGGCCGACGGGCGGCCTCGGCCCATGCATCGAGCCAGAGCTGGAACGCCCAGTCCTTGTCGGCCGGGGTGTAGGTCTCGAAGAAGATGCGCAGCGCCTCGACCGGCGACGCGGCCGCGGACATCAGCCGCGCCGAGAGCTCGAGATCCTGGCTCGCGACCACCTCGAACGCCGCTGCGAGCACGTCGTCCATCGACGCGAAGTAGTGGTGGATAAGGCCCGACGACGTGCCCATCTCGGCGGCGACATCGCGGACGGTCGTCGTGGCCAGGCCCTTGCGACGCGCGACCGCGACCGTCGCCGCGACGATCGCTTCGCGCCGACGGTCGGGGGCCATCCGCTTCACGCCCGCAGCGTAGGACGATATTGCGCACGCGTCCAATAGCCGCTATCGTCCGCTTCATGGCTGAGGGGCGCGAAGCATGATCCGAGGGACTCCGTTCCACGAGCGGACCAACGCGCTCAACGAGACCCAGCTGTGGAGTCATTGGTCGGGTCATCTCGCGGCCGACCGATACCAGATGTCGGACAAGTTCGAGTACTTCGCGGTCCGCAACGCGGCCGGCATCTTCGACTCGAGCCCGCTGTTCAAGTACCGGATCACGGGTAGCGACGCCGAGAAGTTCCTGTCCGGCGTGCTCGCCCGCGACATCCGCGCATGTCCGCCGGGCCAGGCCCAGTACACCTGCTGGCTCGACGATCGCGGCTTCGTCATCGAGGACGGCGTCATCCTGCGGCTACGCAAGGACGAGTTCCTGCTGACCTGCGCCGAACCGAACTTCGCCTACTTCGCCGACCGCATCGGGCGCGACGACGTGCACATCGAGGACGTCAGCCACGAGGTGGGCACTCTTGCCCTCCAGGGCCCGCGCAGCCGCAACCTCCTGAAGAAGCTCGTACCCCAGATGGAGAACATCCCGTACTTCGGGGTCGCCAAGGGCGAGATCGGCGGGGCAGGGGTGACGGTCAGCCGGACGGGCTACAGCGGCGACCTCGGTTACGAGATCTGGATCGACACGCCCGACGCGCTCCACGTCTGGGACACGCTGTGGGAGTCGGTCGAGGGCCATGGCGTGCTGCCGTTCGGTTTGGCGGCGCTGTACATGCTCCGCATCGAGGCCGGGCTGCTCCTCCTCGAAGCCGACTTCGACTCGAGCCGCTTCGCCTGGAACGATGCCCACCGTTCGACGCCGATCGAGCTCGGCTGGAGCTGGATGTTCAAGGACCTCAAGTCGGACGATCGCGCATTCATCGGTCGCAAGGCCCTGGAGAAGGAGATCGCCGACAAGACCTCGCGCTGGGCGATGCGCGGGCTGATCGTGGACTGGCGGGACTACGATCGTGTCTACAACGAGGCGGGCCTGATCCCGCCCAAGGACCACGCCCCGGTGGTCGAGGACTGG
Organism: Candidatus Limnocylindrales bacterium; assembly: GCA_035717785.1. Taxonomy (GTDB): domain Bacteria; phylum Chloroflexota; class Limnocylindria; order Limnocylindrales; family CSP1-4; genus SPCO01. Next base: position 2,029 of record DASTIG010000116.1, on the reverse strand, counting down.
ATGCTCTACGACGACGAGTACCAGCGCGTCGGCTACGCGACGAGCTTCATGTACTCACCGATGCTCCAGCGCCACATCGCGATCGCACGCGTTCGCCCCGACTTCGCGAAGCTCGGGACGAAGGTCAACCTGGAGTTCACCGTCGACCACCATTACGAGCAGGTCGCCGCGCATGTCGCGCGGCTGCCGCTCTACAGCCCTGAGCGAAAGACGGCCTGACATGACGATCACCGCGCCGAAGCCCACGACTCGCAAGAACGGCACGACGAAAGCGACGTCCCGTGGCGACCGGACCTACGACGCCATCGTCGTAGGTGGCGGGCACAACGGCCTCGTTAACGGCGCGTATCTGGCGAAGGCCGGCCTCAAGACGCTGGTCCTGGAGCGGCGCAACATCGTTGGTGGGGCAGCCATCACCGAGGAGCTCCGACCGGGCTTCTGGTTCACGACGTTCTCGTACGCGCTGAGCCTGCTGCGGCCGGAGATCATCCACGACCTCGAGCTGACGAAGCACGGCTTCATGCCGCTGCTCATGTCGACCACGTTCGCGCCCGGGCTCGACGGGGAGTACCTGCTCTTCACCCAGGACCACGCCCAGAACCAGCAGGAGATCGCGCGGCATTCGAAGCACGACGCCGATGCATACGACCAGTACAGCCACGACATGGAGATGGTCTGCCAGGCCATCAAACCGCTGCTGGACATGGTCCCGCCCGACATCTTCAGTGATGACCCGGCAGAGCTCATCGCGCTGGCGAGCCTCGGCTCCCGCTTCAAGAAGATGGACAAGCGGGTGCTCCACAACGCGGTCCGGCTGCTGACGGGCAGCGCAGCGGATTTCCTCGATGACTACTTCGAGTCGGAGCTGCTCAAGGGCTACCTCGCCTCGTCGAGCATCATCGGCACGAAGGTCGGGCCGCGGTCGCAGGGCTCCGGACTCGTGCTGCTCTACCACTCGATCGGGGAGCACGACGGCGAGTTCGGCTCGTGGGCGTTCCACAAGAAGGGCAACGGCGGGTTCACCCAGGTCCTCGCCCGGGCCGCCGAGTCATTCGGGGCGGAGATCCGGCTGGAGTCGCCGGTCGACGCGGTCATCACGAAGGACGGCCGGGCGACCGGCGTGGCTCTCGCGGACGGCACGGAGTTTTACGCCGACACCGTCGTCTCTGCGCTGGACCCGCGGCGGACGTTCCTCGAGCTCATCAACCCGCGCGAGCTGCCCGACGATCTCGTCGAGAACATCCAGCGGTTCCGGTTCCAGGGCACGTCGTCGAAGGTGAATTTCGCGCTCGACGGCCTGCTCAAGTTCCCGGCTCTCGGCGATCGAGGCGACCAGTTCCGTGGGTTCACGAACATCGGTCCGTCGATGGACTACCTCGAGCGGGCGTTCGACGACGCCAAGTACGGCTGGTACTCGGAGAACCCCTACATCGACATGGCCATCCAGTCGACGATCGACCCCGACATGGCGCCTCCCGGCAAACACGTCCTGTCGTGCTTCATCCAGTACACGCCGTACAAGCTGCGCGAGAGCGACTGGGACAGCGAGAAGGAGAACCTCGGCGACACCGTCCAGCGGACGCTCGAGCGGTTCTTCCCGGGCTTCGGCGACCTCGTCCTCCAGCGCGAGGTCCGGACGCCGCTCGACATCGAGCGGACGGTCGGCCTGTCCGAGGGCAACATCTTTGCCGGCGAGTTCTTCGCGCCGCAGATGTTCTTCTTCCGGCCCGCACCTGGCTGGTCGCAATACCGAACCCCGATCGACGGCTATTACCAGTGCGGCTCGGGCACCCACCCGGGCGGCTGCGTGATGGGCGCGCCGGGCAAGCTCGCCGCCGGTCAGATCCTCAAGGACCGCGCCACGACCGGATCGAAGGCGAAGGTGGCGGCCCGGGCCTAGAATCCCTCCAGCGGGACCGCGACGGCCCGCGAGGAGGTCGGTCGCGACGTCCCGTTGGAACGGACGGGCCCGGCCATGACCAGACTCCGCCACGACGTCGACTTCGTCACGACCGTCGGACTCCTGGCG
>DASTIG010000115.1:0-10666 GCA_035717785.1 Candidatus Limnocylindrales bacterium | reverse complement strand
CAGGCCGGTCACATTGAACGTGAGGTAGGTGCGATAGATCGTCGTCGTGCCCTCGCCGCCGATCCGGATCGTCGTCAGCGTCCCGAAGTTGGTGGTGGTCGTGCTCGATCGGACCTGGGCGTCGGCCGATGGGGTGAAGGTCTGCGTGGTCGGACCCGGCGGCTGCGTCTGGTTTGCGACGGCGACGTCACTGAACGATGCCGCATCGTTGCCGGCGAGGTCCTGGATCGGCGATGTGCCTGGCGTGTACCCGAGGGTGACGCTGTCACTGGCGATGACCGGGCTGGCGAGGGTCAGGGTCACCGTCGATCCAGTGATCGTGACGGCATTCACCCCGCGGGCACTCCCGTTGACCGCAACGGCGAAGTCGGTGCCGGCCGGTACCGAGCCCGTATCCAGTGGCTCGTCATACGTGACTTCGAGAGTCGCCCCGAAGACGACCGCGGAACCACGCGTCGGAGGCGTCTCGTCGGGGCCGCCGTTGACGGTCAGGGTTGCCGTCGCGGGAGGCGAGTCGGTCGTGCCGTCGTTGACCTTGTACGTGAACGAGTCGGGCCCGCTGTAGCCGGTCGTCGGGGTGTACGTGACCGACGCGCTGTCGGTGTTCGGGCTGCCGCTCGCGCAGGCCGCGCCGCCGATCGAACCAAGCGTCCCGTGGGCGGGCCCGCTGACGATCGAGAAGGTCAGCTCGCAGGTCTCCGGGTCACGCCCCGACAGGGCCACGCCGACAGCCACATCCGTGGTGGTCGTCGCGCTCGTGGCATTCGCCGTCGGTGGCGTGTTGGGCGGCGGACCGCCGCCGAGGATGTCGGCGTGCCAGTAGTGTCGCGTCGTGTCGTTGTAGCCGACGACGATCAACCCGCTCTCGGCAGAGATGTTCTGCTTCGTGCCGGTCGCGTTGTTCATCTTCAGGGCGCTGGCGTCCCTGAGGACCACCGTTCCCTCACCGCCCGCGAATGAGATCGAGCCCATCGGCGAGACCCGCTCGTTGATCGTCCCGCCGTTGCCGGCCGACGTCACGAAGACGTGGAGGAGCCCGCTGACCTCGTCGATCGCCAGGATCCCGCGCGTCTCGTCGAGCGTGCCGAGGGACACCGTGTGGTTGGTCCAGCCCCCGCCGGCGCCTCGGACGAGCAGCACGATGAGGGGGTTGGCGCCCGTCAGGCTGGTCTTGACCAGCGAATAGACCCGGCCGGCGGAATCCGTCTTGAGATTGATGTGGTCGTCGGCGAGGTTCGTGCCGGAGTACGCCGTCTCGATCGTCCATGTCGTGTCGCCGTCGGCGTCGTTGTGGACAGCGAAGAAGTCGGCGTCGGGCGAGGCGCTCTGGTCGCTCCAGAACACGCCGACCTTGTTCCCGCCGAAAGCGATGATCGACGAGATGTCGTCCGTGTTGACGCTCTCCGCCGCAGGCAACACGAACGGCGTACCCCACGCGGTGTCGGAGCCGGTGGTGCGGTTGAGCCAGATCGATCCGCCCGCCTCCCAGGTCGCCCACAGCTGCCCGGTCGAATCCTTGGCGATGACGAGCGTCTCGGTGCGGACCGCGTTGATGTTGGCCGGGAAGCCGCTGTCGAGCGAATAGGTGTCGGTGGACGTGTCGTAGCTGTAGCGATAGAGACGAGATACACCCGTCCCGTCGTTCTCGCTGAAGTTGTGGGACGCGACGTACAGCTTGGTGCCGTCCCACAGGATGTCCGCCCGTGTGCTGCTGCGATCGTCCAGCCGGGTGTTCGTGCGGCTCCACGTGTCGGTCGACTGGTCGAGCACCCAGATGTAGAAGTCGGCCGTCGGGATGTCCCACATGCTGGCCCACCAGCGTCCGTCGTTGAACCAGAGCTTCGACTCCGGCTTGGAGCCGGTGGGCGCGCCGCCCGGGCCGGCGGGCCCCTCGAACCCGATGTCGCCGGGATCGGCGGAGGCGAGGGCGGGCACAGCGAGTGCCAGGCCGAGGCCGAAGACGATAGCCGCGATGCGGCCCCAGTGTCGACGCGATGTGGGCGTGGACATGGACGGGCCAGCAGGCTGGATGGTCATGGTGTTGCGCGCTCCCCCACACGACAGACCGGGTCTCTCCGGCCGGGCGTTCGGGGCATCGTACACCTGTTGCCTTTCAGCAACCCTTGCAGTCCCATGGATGCCGGATCGGTGGCATGGCGCGACCGCCCCGCCTCGCCCCCGTGCTGTACTGTCCCGACGCCGAGGACATCCTCACGCGAACGGGGCTGCCGCACGGCGGCGGATGACTTCAGATAGGGGAGCCGGTGACCGAGCACCTGCGCCGCTCATGACGCAGAACGGGTTCGTGGACTTCGACCTCCACGGTCTCGCCGGCGTGCGCCTCGTCGAGGCGGGATCGTCGGACGCTGCGGCGGTGGGTCGTCAGCTCGGCCCGTTGCCGCGGACGCTCGATCGTGAGCCCGACATCACGATCCGCTTCGTCGACCGGATCGAGCACGGCTCGCGGCTGCGCTACCTCGGGGCAAAGGAGGCCGGCTGGACCGACGACGGCTTCTTCGTCCTGCGCAGTCGAAAGGCGCCGGTGGTCGTGCGCCTGCCGATGGATCGTATCGGCGGCCGCTGCGAGATCGTGTGCGAGCGCGGGCTGCCCGCGGTCCCGTTCCTGATCGCCGTGCTCAATCTGACCGTCCTCGGGAACGGCGCGCTGCCGGTCCACGCCGCGGCGTTCGAGCTGGACGGTGTCGGCACGCTCGTCACCGGCTGGTCCAAGGGCGGCAAGACCGAGCTGCTCATGGCCGCGGCTGGAGCCGGTGCCCGGTACATCGGCGACGAGTGGGTGTACCTCACGACCGATGGTCGGATGTACGGCATCCCGGAGCCGATCCGCCTGTGGGACTGGCACATCCGCCAGCTTCCCGTGGCGCGCGATCACCTGACCCTGACCGACCGCCTGAAGCTCGGCGGCATACCGGCCCTGCGCAGGCTCGAGCGCGCCACGCCGCGACGTCTCAGGCGCCTGCCGCCGAGCAAGCTCCTGCGTCGTGCCATGCCCACGCTCGAAGGTCAGCTCCACGTCGACCTCCCACCGGAACGGCTCTTCAGCGACGTCAGCCAGAACAGCGGCAACCTGGATCGCATCCTGTTCGTGGTCAGTGCCGCCGGGCCGGAGACCACCGTCGACCCCATCGATCCGTTGGAGGTGGCGTCCCGGATGCGCGCGTCTCTCGCCCATGAACGGCTCGACCTTGCGACGCTCCTGCTCCAGGCCCGCTTCGCCTTTCCCTCGCTCGAGAACGACCATCTCGCTACCGCCGAGGCGCGCCAGGGCGAGTTGCTCGACCGGATCTTCGCTGCGCGCCCGGCGTACCTCGTCACGCATCCCTACCCGGTCGACCTGGCGGCGTTGTTCGAATCAGTCCGTCCCGTGCTCGCGCCGACATGACGACTGTCGCGTTGATCGGCCCGGACGGGGCTGGGAAGACGACGGTCGCGCGCAGGCTGGCGGACGTGCTGCCGGTGCCCGTGCGCTACCTGTACATGGGGGTCAGCACGGACTCCAGCAACGTCATGCTGCCGACCACGCGGATCACTCGGCGGGTCAAGCGTGCTCTCGGCGCCCCGCCCGACACGGCCGGGCCGCCGTCCCACGGACCGCGACGGCCGAGATCGCGCTCGTTCGCGCGGCGTCGGCTGTCCGACGTCCGCGCCGCGGCGCGCCTCGTCAATCGTTTCGCCGAGGAGTGGTATCGCCAGTGGCTGGCCTGGCGCTGGCAACGGGCGGGCTCGGTCGTGCTGTTCGATCGGCATTTCTTCGCCGACTACCACGCCTATGACGTCGCCGGCGACGAGCGATCGTGGGCGCAACGGCTGCACGGCGTGGTCCTTGGGCGGCTGTACCCGCGCCCTGACCTCGTCATCTATCTCGATGCGCCGGGGGCCGTCCTCCTCGCCCGGAAGGGCGAAGGCACGGTCGAAGCGCTCGAGCGGCGCCGAGACGAGTACCGCTCGATCCAGGGACACGTGCGCGACTTCGTCGAGGTCGATGCGACCGGCCCGATCGACGAGGTCACCGACCGCGTCGCCGCTGCGATCGTCGCCCGCTTGCCCGTCGGCGACGGAGCCCGCTGAGCGCGATGGCCGATCGCCGACACGTCCTCGTCACCGACGCGGGTCGCGGCAGCGCGGTGGCTTTCATCCGCTCCCTCGGCCGGCGCGGTTGGCGCGTGACGGCGGCCGATTCCGACCCTGCGAGCGCCGGCTTCCGGTCGCGCTACACGACCGACCGGCTCCTCTATCCCCGCCCCTCGGAGCGACCCGACGCCGTCGTCGACGCGATCGATCGGGCGGTGACCGCGACCGGCGTCGACCTCGTGATCCCGGTCACCGACGAGGTCGGCCTACCGCTCGCGGACGCTCGCGCGACCTTCGCCGGACGGACCGTCCTGGCGCTGCCGGATCGAAAAGCCCTGGCCGCGACGCACGACAAGGGAACGACCGTCGCGCTGGCCGAGCGGCTCGGTGTGCCCGTCCCGTTGACGCGCGTCGTCTTGCCGGGCGACGACCCGCTGGCGGCAGCCGCCGACCTCGGTTACCCGGTCGTCGTGAAGCCCGTCTCGTCGCGGCAGTTCCTAGATGACGGCACGATCGGGTCCTACGCGGTCGCGTACGCGAGCGATCCGGATGACCTCCGCCGCCGCCTGGCCTCCCCGAACGTGGCCGGCTCGGTGCTACTGCAGCGCTGGCTCCCCGGCGACGGGATCGGCGTCGAGCTGCTCATGGACCACGGCCGGCCGCTCGCCGCATTCCAGCACCGACGGATCCGGGAGGTGCCTCCGACCGGCGGTGCCAGCGCGCTGCGCGAGAGCGTCGAGCTCGATCCCGACCTGTACGACCACGCCGTGGCCCTGCTGCGCGAGCTTGGCTGGACCGGGCTGGCCATGGTGGAGTTCCGTCGCGGCGCCGACGGCGTCGGCAACCTGATGGAGATCAACGGCCGCGTGTGGGGCTCCCTGCCTCTGGCCGTCCGTGCCGGGATGGACTTCCCGGGCCGTCTCGCCGACCTCTTGCTCGACGGGTCGCCGCCCTCCGATCAGCCGGTCGCGACCGACTATCGACGCGGCGTCCGGGCACGGAACCTGCGGCTCGATGTCGCTTGGATCGGGGCCGTGCTGTCGGGCCGTCACCGCCATGCCGCACTGCCATGGCCCGGACGACGGGCCGCGATCGGCGCCGTGGCGAGCCTCGCCGATCCGCGCATCGCCGACGACCTGATGACGTGGTCGGACCCGGGTCCTGGCCTCGCCCAGATTCCGACCATCGCACGCGATTCCCTGCGACGGGTGGGGCGAAGCCGTGGCTGACGGCCTTCGCCGAGTGGTCGCGGCCGCGACGCGTGGTCCCGTGGCAGCGGCGGCGGCCGGAGTCCTCGACCGCGTGATCCCGCGTCCGCCGGGCGTCCTGACGATCCTCACGTACCACCGCGTGGACGAACCCGCCGCCAGGCCGGATCTGATGCCGAGCCTGATCTCTGCCACGCCCGCGTCGTTCGCCGCCCAGATCGCGATGGTGGCCCGCCACTTCGACCCGGTGTCCCTGCCTGACGTCCTCGTGTCGCTCGACGACCCCGCGAGGCTCCCGCGGCGCGCAGTCCTCCTCACGTTCGATGACGGCTATCGCGACTTCGCGACGCATGCCTGGCCGGTGCTGCGCGCGGCGTCCGTGCCGGCCGCGATGTTCGTCGCGACCGGCGCCGCCACTGATCCATCCAGGCCGTTTTGGTGGGATCGACTGTGGGCCGCGGTGCAGCGAGCGCCCGGCCCGGCCCCGATCGCCACGCCCGGCGGTGCATTGCCGGTCGGCGCGGAGCATGCACGGCGGACCGTCGGGACCATCCGGGACTGGTTGAAGACACTTGATCACGATGAGGCCATGCGCGAGGTCGACCGGATCGTCGAGGAGCTCGGAGCCCGCAACGGAACGCCGCCTGATGGGGATCCCGTTCTGACCGTTCGGAGCGCTCCGGCCGTCCTCGGTTGGGACGAGCTTCGAACGCTCGCCCGCGACGGCGTGACCCTCGCGCCGCACACGCGCCACCACCCGTTGCTCGACCGCGTCCCGCTCGAGACGGCCATCGAGGAGATCGCCGGCTCTCACGCCGACCTCGAGCGGGAGATCGGTCCGCTCGCGCCGATCCCGCGTGTCCTTGCGTACCCGAGTGGCGCGCACGGCGGTTCGGCAGTCATGGCGGCGCGCGAGGCCGGCATGGATATCGCGATGACGACCGACCGCGGAGGCAACGACCTGCACCGGGTCGACCGGCTGCGCCTGCGGCGGATCAACGTCGGCGGTCGCGCCGGCGTTCCCCTCATCCGCGCCCAGCTCGCGTGGGCCGCTGGTCTGGACGCTCGCCGCTCGCCCGACTGACGCCGATCCACCGTCACCGCGAGCGGTGGTGCGCCGGGGCATCGCCCCGCAACCGCCTCGCCGGGATGCCGTCGTACACTCCGGGCCATCCACCGGGCCGAGCGCCCAGACGAACACGCGGGGGGAGGAGTCACCACGAACGGGTCGCTGCGTCCCTGGCTCCTGCTGGGCCTGATCGTCATCGTCGCGGCGGGCTCGATCGTGGCCGTCATGGCGTTGAGCCCGGGTCCCGGCCCGACGCCCACGGACCCGATCGCCACGCCACGGCCGTCTCCGACCGGGTCACCGCTGCCGCCGCCGCCCGCCGGTCTGACGTTCGCCGACTACGCCGTCGACCCGACCATCGTCGGCGCCCCGACGACGAGCTCCGCCCAATCGAAGCTGTGGTACGCGGAAGGCCAGTGGTGGGGCGCGTTGTTCGGCCGCACGACGAACCGGCTCGGCATCTACCGACTCGACGCGGATACCCAGGTCTGGGCGGACACCGGCGAGCTCATCGACGAGCGGCCGTTCGCCGACGTGGACGCCCTCTGGACCGGGACCCATCTCTACACGGTGGCCGGCGGATCGCGACCCTCGGAGAACCACGCCATCCGCGTTCGCCGCTTCACGTTCGACGCCAAGTCGGTGCGCTTCACGCTCGACGCCGATTTCCCGGTCACGATCTACCCCGGCGGGGCGAGCTCGCCGGTGATGACCGCGGACTCCGCGGGCGGCCTGTGGGTCACGTTCGTGAGGGACAGACGGGTCATGGTGACGCACACGCTCGAGAACGACACGAGCTGGAGCGCCCCGATCGCCCTGGCGTCGGCGGCCGCCGCGGTGGACCTGGTCGACGTTTCCTCGATCGTCGCGTTCGGACCCGGCCGCATCGGGGTCATGTGGACGAACCAGCTCTCCGGGATCTATTTCAGCGTCCACGAGGACGGCGCCCCCGACGATTCCTGGTCGGAGCCGGAGACGGTCCTGACAGGTCAGCGGAACGATGACGCGCTGAGCGTGGTCCCGTACCCGCAGGCAGGCGGTGGGATCGGCGTGGCGGCCGCGGTCGGTACCTCCCTCGAGCGGTCGCTCGATCCGGGCACGCTGCTTGCCACGCGCGAGCCGGATGGAACATGGGATACGACGCTCGTCGCTCTCATCGGCGATCGCTTCGTGCGACCGATCGTCCTCGTCGATCCGGAGACGAAGACCATCGCCGTGGCTGCGACATCGCCCGGCAGCGGCGGGGCGATCTACTACAAGCGATCCCCGCTCGACCGGATCCTCTTCGACACCGGCCCAGGCGTCCCGCTCATCGCGAGCCCGACCGACACCACCATCGACGACGTGACATCGAGCAAGGGCCCGCTCTCGCGCGAGGCCGGACTGCTCGTCCTGGCCAGCGACCGGACGAGCGGGCGGTACCTCCATGGCGTCGTCGACCTGGGTGCCGGTCCGCCGGACGCGAACCCGGCCGACCCTGCCCGCCCGACGAGTCCCAAGGCAGCCCCGGACGACGTCACGGCCACGCTCCTGCGCGACAGCTTCGAGCCGTGGCCGAAGGGTCCGACGGACGAGGCCGGCTGGTACGTGCGACCGGAGGACGGTGCCGCTCCGCTGTCGATCGTGACCGACGGTGGCAAAGGCCAGGCCCTGAGCGTGCCGTCATCGAAGACCGGCGTCCGCGCATGCCGAGACATCGCCGAGGTCCCTGGGACGACGCTCACGATCCAGACGCGCGTGCGAGTGTCCCGCCTCGCCCTCGACGACGCCACGATCCTGTCCGTGCGCGGCAGCGGCGGCGAGACCGCCAGCCTGCGGGTCACGGACCAGGGCGTGCTGGCGTGGTTCGACCGCACGACCAAGATCCGCTCGACCGTGCGTATCCGGCCCACCGTCTGGTATCGCGTCACGGCGCTTATCGATCAGGACAAGCGGACCTACAACCTGCGGGTGACGTCCGATGGCGGAAAGCTGATCGCCGGCGTATCCGGTCTACGCTGGCGGATGCCGGCGGTCCGGACCGTCGGCTCCGTCTGTGCCGAAACCGCCGGCGCACCCCCGGCCCAGACCATCGATCTCGCGGAGGTGAGCGTGCTCCAGGACATCGGATCATGAGGATCGTGGTGACCGGTGCTGCCGGCTTCATCGGATCCACCCTCGCGGAGGCGCTGGTCGCCGCCGGTCACGAGGTGGTCGCGCTCGACGCCTTCATCCCGTACTACCCGCGGCCGATGAAGGAGGCCAATCTGGCGTCGATCGCGGGGGCGGCCGGCTACCGGTTTGGCGAGGTCGACCTCCGGACCGACGATCTCGACCCGTGGCTCGACGGCGCCGATGCCGTCATCCACGAGGCCGCGATGGCCGGCCTGATGCGCAGCTGGACGGACCTCGAGCTGTACACGTCCTGCAACATCCTCGCCACGAACCGCCTGATCGAGGCGGCCGAGCGCGCCCGGGTCCGGCGGTTCGTCGTGGCCTCGACGTCGTCGGTGTATGGCCTCGAGGCGGTCGGGAACGAGGACCGGGCGCTCGAGCCCTCGTCGCCCTACGGCATCACCAAGCTGGCCGCAGAGAAGCTCGTCCTGGCACACGTCGCGTTGAGCGACTTCCCGGCCACGATCATCCGTTACTTCTCGATCTACGGGCCGCGCCAGCGTCCGGACATGGCGTACCACCGGTTCATCGAGGCGATGCTCGACCGAGAGCCCATCACGGTCTTCGGCGATGGCGAGCAGACGCGCTCGAACACGTACATCGATGACGCGGTCAACGGCACGATCCTGGCGCTCGAACGGGGCGCGGTCGGCGGTATCTACAACATCGGCGGTGGGCGAACGATCTCGCTCAACGATGCTATCGGGCTGATCGCGGGACACGTCGGCGTCGAGCCGATCATCCACCGGGAGCCCGCGCGACCGGGCGATCAGCGGCACACGAGCGCCGACGTCAGTCGTGCCCGCGCTGCCCTCGGCTACGAACCGCAGGTGGAGCCGTCGGATGGCCTGGCGCGCCAGGTCGCGTGGCACCTTGCCCGGCGCGGGGCGGTCGCGCCGACAGGACGGTCCTAGACGCCGGACCCCTTGAAGACCGCCATGGCGGTCTGCGCCATCAGCTTCAGGTCGTTGCCGGTCGAGCGGCTCTCGATGTACTCGATATCGAGCCGCAGCCGCTCGTCGAAGGTCATCGTCCCCCGGCCCTTGACCTGCCACAGGCCGGTGATGCCGGGGACGACCTCGAGTCGCTCGGAGTGCCACAAGTCGTAGGTGCTCGCCGCGAACGAGGTCGGACGCGGCCCCACGATCGACATCTGACCGCGGATCACGTTGAGGATCTGAGGCAGCTCGTCGAGGCTCGTCTTGCGCAGGAACTTGCCGACGCGCGTCACCCGCGGATCGTTCGGGATCTTGAAATCGGGCGCGGGCAGGATATTCAGGTGCTGTAGCGACGCCTTGAGCTCCTCGGCGTTCTGGACCATGGTCCGGAACTTCCACATCGGGAACCGGACGCCATGCTGGCCGGTCCGCTGCTGAGCGAACAGGATCGGGCCGGGCGACTCGAGCCGGATCAGGAGGGCGCAGAGCAGCCCGACCGGCAGCAGGATCGGCAGGGCGATGAGGCACACGCCGAGGTCGATCGTGCGCTTCGTGACCGCGTATCCGCGGGGCGTTCGGACCTGGCCGGGCGAGCGGGTCATGATCTCGATGCAGTCTCAGGGAGCGGCTCGGCGTCCTCTAGTCCGAGCTCGGCGTCGTCCTCCGCGAGTGCCGCGCGGATCGGCCTCGGAACCTCGCTCAAGGACGCGCCGTGGACCGCTGAGATCAGCGCACCGCTCGTCAGCCCGTCGTCGGGGAAGGTCGCCATCCTCACGTCCTCTGCGATGACGTCCGGGACGAGGGTACGCAGCCGGCCGAGGAGGGTGTCGGCGGCCGCCCGCGGCGTTTCTGGGAGCAGCACGTAGACGCTGCCGTCGTCGACCCACGTGCGATCGACGAGGCGGAGGTGTTCGTGGAGCCTGCGGGATCGACCGGCCAGGTCGGCCGTTTGGGCGGCTTCATGGCGCACCGGTCCAGGCAGGCGGAGCAGCGTCATCGGTCGGACGGACCGGCGCGACCGACGGAGCTCGCGTCGGAACTCGGCCCAGCCGGCGCGGGCCGGCGTCGCGGCCGGTGAGGCGGCCTGCTCCTCCGGCGCGGTGATCAGGACCAGGACCAGCGCGACGACCCCTATGACGCCGAGCCACCATGCGAGGCTCGGTTGGAGGGCGACGCCCGCGCGGGCGATCTCCAGTCCGATCCCG
>DASTIG010000114.1:0-9071 GCA_035717785.1 Candidatus Limnocylindrales bacterium | reverse complement strand
CGACAGCGAGCCATCGGGGGCGCGAACGGCGAGGGAGCCGGTCGACGCGATCGGCTGGTCGTTGGCCGGGGAGCTCGTGGGCGCGATGCTCGCGGTAGCCAGAGAGGGGTTGGCGCTCGCAGTCTCGGTGGAGGTAGGACTTCCTGACGGCGCCGGACCGCCGCACGCGGCGACGGCGGCGATGATCGCCACGGCGACCATGAACCGGCGGGATCGGTCGGGCCCCATCGCCTAACGATACGCGGCGACGGCCTCCGCGGATCCTGCCGCCAGGGCTACCTGTCCGGCATGCGGAGCTCGAAGAACTCGACGAGCCTGCCGGCCGCCGGTGGATCGAAGTTGCTGAGGCTGACCACGACATATCCGAGGTCGGGAAACACTCGGAGCTCGCCGTTCATACCGGGCGCTCCGCCGCCATGGCCGTAGCTTCGCAACGCGCCATCTCCTCGCATGTCCAGGCCGAACCCGTACGGTTCCTCCGACTGCGGGCTTGTTGCTTCTGCAAGGGTCGCCTTCGAGATCAGCGCCCCGGCGCGCAGCGCCTCCCCGAACCGCATCAGGTCCCCGACCGTCGAGTAGCCACCGCCCGCGGACGTGCCACGCCACGGCAGGGCATCGGTGTTCGGCATCCAGCCGCTCGTCGGTGACTGCCGCATGTACCCGATCGAACGGCTTGGAACGTCTTCGGACTCTGGGAGCGAGTCGGTCGAGGTCATGCCCGCCGGGCCAAAGACGTTCTCGCGCACGACGTCGTAGTACGACCGACCCGTCGCGGCCTCGATGATCGCCCCGAGCAGCACGAACCCGTAGTTCGAGTATTCGAAGCGCGCGCCTGGCTCGAAGCCCGGCCCACGCGTGCCGAAGAGCTTCACGTAGTCGCTGTGCTCGCGAAGCGTCTCCCGATTCCTGTCGAACTGCGGACCGAAAAAGTCGCCCGTGCCCCCGGTGTGGCTCAGCAGGTGCCGGACGGTCACCTTCGATGCCACGTCCTTGTTCGGATAGTCGGGCAGGTGTTTGCCCACGGGATCGTCCAAGGCCAGCGTGCCGGCCTCGACGAGCTGCAGCGTGGCCACGGACGTGAACATCTTGTTCATCGAACCGATGCGGAACTTCGTGTCGAGGGTGTTAGGCGTCCCGCCCTCCCGGTCGGCAAGGCCATGCGCTTCCTGGAGCAGGACCTTCCCGTCATGTGCAACGAGGAACGCACCGGAAAACTCGTCGGCGCGCTCGAGTTCGTCGGCGCGGGCCGAGAGCGCCGCCAGCGCATCCGCCTCGCTCATCCTGCGAAGGACGAGATCGATCGCATCTGACGCGTCCCGGGTCTCCAGGAGCGACACCGTGGCGTCGCCCGGGCCGACCGGCTCGAACCGGATGTTGTCGACGCCGACGCGCATCGGTCCCTGGTTGTCGGTCTGGACGATCCGGAACCGCACCGTCTTGCTCGCCACGGGCGCGAGATCGACGCTGACCTCCGTTGGCTGGCGGCGGAATGGGTCACCGGTCGATGTGCGGAAGATGTTGACCAGGACATCGCCGGTCGCCACCGAATCGATGGGGGCGGACGGATCAATGACATCGATCCGGAACTGCTGGTTGGCTTCGAGCGCGTCATGGGCCAGAGTCTCCGGGGTGCTGAACTCGCTCGAGCCCGTGTAATAAACGATCATTCGCAGGGTGAACCGACCGTCCAACGTGAGATCCCGGTAGAGGATGTGCGTCCCGGGCCCGTTCGCTTCCGTTGCCGCCGCGAATGTGCCCTGCGGCGGACCTGGGAGACGGAATGAACTGACGGGGTCGCTCGACGCTGCCGGATCGGGTGCCTGCTGGCCGTCCCGGTAGACGAACCAGCCCCCAGCGCCACTGCCGACCTCGCGCCAACCGGACAGTGCGCCCGACTCGAAGTCGTCCATGACGATGGTTTGTAGCGCGATGCTCGGCGTCGGCGGGGCACCGCACGCCACGAGGGCGAGACTCACCGCCATGGATCCGACCAATCCCGGCAGAGCGGGAGTGTGCCTCCGCGCCGGAACCTCACGCATGCGTGATCACCTCCAGCTGCCGTTGGCCTCCTGATCGGTCAGATCATCCGGCGCGTACATGAGTTTGAGGTCTGGGCGGTCGGCGCCGGTTCAAACTTTGCACCCCGTCGTCCGCGGACGTTGGCGCTAGCGGCACAACAGACACGGGTTTACCGTATCCGGACGCGCACAGCGGGTGCGACCTAACGTCAGCGGGTGCGTCCCACGATGGTCGAGACAGTCGAGCGCGGTCGCGACGCGATCGACCGGCACGCCTGGGCGGAGGCGATGGAGGTGTTCGTCGCGGCCGACCGCGACGTCGGCCTTACGCCGGCGGACCTCGAGCTGCTCAGCACGGCCGCCTGGTGGTCGGGACGACCCGACGAGGCCACCGAAGCGCTTGAACGAGCGTTTGCCGGCTACAACGATGCCGGCCGGTCCGGCGACGCCGCCTGGGTGGCGATGATCCTCGCCTATCAGGCGTTTCGGCGGCGAGCCGGCTCGATCGGTGCCGGCTGGCTCGCACGGGCCGGGCGTCTGGTCGAAGCGGAGCCCGAGTCCGCCTTGCATGCCCGACTCACCGTGTTCCATGCGCTCGGGGCTGTGATGGCGAACAACATCACGGAGGGCATCGAGCTCGCCGATCGGGCCATGGAGCTCGCCCGAAAGCACAACGACCCGAGCTCGCAGTTCATGGCGATGAGCTTCAAGGGCATGGCGCAGGTCTTCGCCGGGAACTGGCAGGAGGGCCTCGCGAACATCGACGAGGCGGCGACGGCCGCGTCCTCGGGGCAGCTCGATCTCCGCGTGGCGAGCGACATCTACTGCAACACGATCGCCGCCTGTCGGAACATCGGGGATTACAAGCGGGCGGGACAATGGGCGGAAGAGGGGGAACGCTGGATGCATCGGCAATCCGTGGGCGGCTACCCAGGGATCTGCCGCGTCCATCGCGCCGAGCTCAAGATGCTCCGCGGACTGTGGTCCGAGGCCGAGCAGGAAGCGCGCCAGGCATGCGATGAGCTCGAACGCTTCGGGCTCCTGGATGCGATGGGCTACGCCCACTATCAGGTGGGCGAGGTTCGGCTCCGGATCGGCGATCTTGACGCTGCGGCGGAGGCATTCGAGCGAGCGTACGAGTACGGCCACGACGCGCAGCCCGGACTGGCACTCCTCCAGTTGGCGCGTGGCCAGATCGACGAGGCGGCGCGATCGATCTCCCGTGCGCTCGCCGCGACCAAGGGCACCGACGGAGCCGCCGACCGGGCGACCCGGGCCCGTCTGCTCCCCGCCCAGATCGACATCGCGCTCGCGGCCAAGGACCTGAAGACTGCCGGGGCCGCAGTCGCCGAGCTCGAATCGATCGCGGTGGATTTCGAGCGGCCGGTGTTCCAAGCGGGTGCCCTGACGGGCCGTGGCGAGCTGCTCCTCGGGGAGGATCGACCGTCCGAGGCGTCACCCCTGTTGGGACGATCGTGGCGGCTTTGGCAGGACACGGACCTGCCCTACGAGAGCGCTCAAGCGCGACTCCACTTGGCTGAGGCCGAGGAGGCCGAGGGCGACCAGGAAGCGGCCCGCCGGGACATGCGCGCGGCCCGCAGCGCCTTCGAGCGGCTTGGCGCGACCCGCGACATACAGCGGTTGGACGCGCTGCTGGGGGAGGACACGGCACCCACCGCGCGGACGTCGAAACGGGTGACCAAGACCTTCATGTTCACCGACATCGTCACGTCGACCGACCTGATCGGGCTGATCGGCGACGATGCGTGGGCCGAGCTGCTGCGCTGGCACGACCGGGAGCTCCGATCCGCGTTCGCACAGCATCGCGGTGAGGAGGTGAATCAGACCGGTGACGGGTTCTTCGTGGCTTTCGAGCGATCGATCGATGCCCTCGAGTGCGCGGTCGACATCCAACGGCGGCTGGCGCGGCACCGCCGTGAGCACGGGTTCGCGCCCCTGGTGCGGATCGGGCTCCATGGCACCGAGGCGACCCGCGAGGGCCGCGATTACCGCGGTCGTGGCGTGCATGTCGCGGCGCGCATCGGCGCGACCGCGGCGGGGGAGGAGATTCTCGTCTCCGCCGCGGCCATGAAGGGGATCAGCTCGAGCCGCTTCGGCCTGTCCGACCCGCGCGAGGTCTCCCTCAAGGGTGTCGATGAGCCGGTCGAGGTCCGCAGCGTCGACTGGCGGTAGCTGGCGACCGAAGCATTCGAGGTGAAACCACGCGTTTCCGTCGCCAAGGTCGCCGTCGACTCGGCGGATGGGACGTTCGCGATCGGGCAGGAGGCATTGCGCTGGCATTCGAGCAGGCGCCTGGCTCTCCGGTTCCCGCCGTCCTCTCGATCGACGAGACGCCCTGAGCGTATAGTCCCGACTCGATCGCCCGACTGGGTCGATCACTGTGTGCAGAGGGGAGTCATGTCGATCCGGGCGACGATGCGATCGAACTTGAGGAACCCTCGAACGCTCGTGGGGGTCGGCGTGGCGGCGGCACTCGGGTTCGCGGGTGGAGCCATCTGGGACTGGTTCAACTGGCACCCGATGGACGCCATCGTCTTGACTCTCGGTGCGATCCCCGTCGTCGTGGTCGGCCTACTGCTCTCCATTTTCGGGACGCGGAGGACCGGACGCGTCGCTCCGATCGGCCTGGCTCTGGGGGCCGGGATGCTGCTCGGTCAGGTCCTCGGCCCGTCGCGACCGAACCTCGACCAGAGCCAGGGGCTCGCGACGGTGTCGCTGACCTCGCCGAACGCGACCGAGGGGAGCGGCATCGCCGATTGCGCGGTGTCCGATGGCACGGAGCTCCAGGTGGGCGTCGATCAGAATCTGCGCCTCGACATCGTGCCTGATGACCCGAACGCGCCTGCCGACGTCGACCAGCGCGAGTTCTTCGGCGCGAGCATCCGCGTCGGCGACAGGTGGCGGGATCGTGCCGTCACCCGCTCTGACAACGTGAACCTCTGGATCGTCGTGGGCTCCGTACGTGCGGACGTGCCGGAGAGCGAGCTCGTCGCCAACGATGCCTCCACCGTCGACATCGACTGGACGAATGACGGCGGGACGATCAGCTTCGCCGACCTTGTGCCGGCAGGGGCCGGAACGCCGTTCGATCTCCAGGGCACCATCACCTGGACCTGCTGACCACTTTCGACCTAGCGGCGTCGCGTGCGCGCGCATCGATACCATTGCCGTATGAAGCTGCTCCTCTCGTCTTTTGGTCCATCGCCCGCTCATGACGCTGCGCTGGTCGACCTGGTGGGCAAACCGCTCGACCCACGTGGAGATGATGACGGTTTCGGAGCGCGCCGATCTCAGGCGGAGCAGGGGAGCAGTCCGGCGGCGTCCTTCGCCTCCAGGATCCGCAGGGCCGCCTGATCGATCCGGGCGCGGAACGCCGGCTCGCTCTTCTCGCGCTCGGCCAAGGCTTGCGCCATCGGCACCGCCACGTCGATCGGGCCCAGGACGATCATGTCGCCACCGGCCGCGACGAACTCGATCGCTCGCTGGGCGGGCGTCATATCCGCGACCGCATCGGCCGTAAGGCTGTCGGACATGACCACACCCTCGAAACCGAGGTCGCGGCGGAGGACGTGCTCGATCACCGTCGTGGAGAACGCGGCCAGATGATCGGGGTCGATCCGTTCATAGGTCGCGAGCGAGATCATCACGAACGGAACGTGGACGTCGACCGCGCGGGCGAAGGGCCTCAGGTAGGGGTCGTCCGACGTCGTGACCGTATCGACGACGGAGCTCGTGAAGTCCGTGTTGCCCTTCACTCGACCGAGGCCCGGGAAGTGCTTGACCGTCGTCGCGACGCCGGCCTCGCGCACGCCTTCGATGAACGCCACGACGTGCGATGCGACGACCGACGGGTCGTTGCCGTACTCGCGCTTGAGCTGGCCGATCGGAGCGTTCTGTGCCTCCGTGCCGGCGGGAACCACGTCAGCCACCGGCGCGAAGTCCAGGTTCACGCCCGCAGCGAGGAGCTGCCGACCCCACGCGGCGGCCTTTGTCTGCAGGTCGGCTAGCTGGAGCTTCCCCTGGGCGACTGCGGACGGGATCGTGCTGAAACCCGGGCCCGCCAGCGCCTGGATCAGGCCACCTTCCTGGTTGGCGGCCACGAAGAAGCCGACTCCCGCGGTCGCGTCCTCCGTGGCAAGCACCTGGACCGCGTCGCCGACCTTGCGCACGCCCGCGACACCGATCGTGGTCTTGGCTCGGTACCACACGGATCCGAAGTGGTTCGCGACGATCGCCCGGCGTGAGGCTGCGTCGAGCCGATCATCGTCGAGGCCGACGTTGAAGAGCTGACCGATCCGCTGCGCCTCGGTCATATCGGCAAGGGTCTGGTTCGCGCACGAGGCGACCACGGAAGCGCTCGGTGAAGGGGGCGCGGGCGACGCTGTCGGCGAAGGTGTGGCAGGGGACGTGGACGGTGAGCCCGAAAGGGACGGCGACGCTGTCGTCGACGGCGCGGGCGCACCGGAACACCCACCGGCCACACCAGCGACCAAGAGCACGGCCAGCACACGCCTCGCGCCCCGGGTGCGCAAGCTCATGCGGACGCGTCGGAGGCCGGCGTGTGACGGTCCGGGTGAGCGTGTCGGGCACGCTGAGCGGCGAGCCGGTCGTGCGCCTCAGCGAGGAGCGGCACCACGGTCTCGGCGAAGGTCGACGCGCTCGGGCTGAGGATCGCGACCCAATGCTGGCGGGCATAGTCCGGATGGGGAAGGAGTCGATCCAGCTCCGCGAAGTCCGGATCGGCGATAGACCCGACGAGGCGGTCGAAGGTCGTCCGGCTCAGGCCGAGACTGACCCGAAACACCCCGGGCCGCGACAGCTCGCTGACCCGATCGGTGTCGTCGCTCCAGACGAGGGTCGCGAAGTTCGGCCAGTGCTTCTCGGGATCGACCGAGAAGAAGGCCATTCCGTCGATCGCCACGACGTCCGCATCAGGGTAGGTCGTGGTGATGTACTCGGTGATGGCGTCCGGGTCGGGACCGGTCTCGTCGTGTGACCTCATCATGTCCGGAGCCTAGGACATGCATGTCAAGCCCGCCTGCCAGGGTCTCCGTTGCTATCCTCGGGCCGGTGCGCCTCCACCCTGGCCTCGCCATCGAGACGATCGCACCGTCACGGCTCGGCCGGAGCTTTCGCTGGCTCCTCGCGTCCTCCTTCATCACCAATGTGGGTGACGGGATCGCGCTCGCCGGCGGTCCGCTCCTGATCGCCGCCCAGACCCGCGACCCGCTGCTGGTGTCGATGGCACTCCTGAGCCAGCAGCTCCCAAACCTGCTGTTCGGCATCCCAGCGGGCGCCATCGCCGACCGCTTCGACCGACGTCACATCATCGTCGGCGTGAACCTGGCCCGGGCGGCCGTGCTGGCGATCTTGGCAGGGACGATCGTCGGCGGAGCCGTGAGCATCGCGGTCGTGCTGCTCGCCCTGTTCGTCGTCGGGACAGCCGAGATCTTCGCCGACGTCGCCAGCAACAGCCTCCTGCCGCGGGTCGTGAGGCGGGAGGACCTGGGCGTCGCCAACGCACGCCTGACGAGCTCGTTCCTGCTGACCAACCAGCTGCTGGGACCGCCGATCGGCGCGTTCCTTTTCAGCGTCGGGATGGCGTTGCCGTTCGCCGCGAACGCAGCGTGCTTCGCGCTTGGCGGGTTGCTGGTCACGCGCGTCGTGACGGACATCGCGGAGACCGCCACCGAGCGGGCAGGGGAGGGGCGCAACCTGCGGGCCGAGATGGTCGAGGGCTTTCGCTGGCTCATGGCGCACCCACCGATGCGGACGCTGGCCCTCACGATCGTCGCGTTCAACGTGACCTACGGCGCCGCCTGGGCCGTGCTGGTCCTGTACGCCAGCGAGCGCCTCGGGATGGACGCGGTCGGCTTCGGGTTGCTGACGACTGCAATCGCGGTCGGCGGGATCGTCGGGACGGCGAGTTACGGCCGCCTCGAGAGACGGTTCTCCCTGGCCGACATCATGCGCGTCGGGCTTCTCATCGAGACGTTCACCCACCTGGTCCTCGCCCTCACGACGTCACCGGTCGTCGCCCTGGTGACGATGGTCGTCTTCGGCGCGCATGCGTTCGTCTGGGGCACGACCTCGACCGTGGTGCGCCAACGCGCGGTGCCAGACGAGCTCCTCGGCCGGGTCACCGGGATCTACATCGTCGGGGTGGTCGGTGGCATCGTGGTCGGCACTCCGATCGGAGGCCTGCTCGCTCGCGAGTTCGGCATCACGGCGCCGTTCTGGTTCGGCTTCTTCGGGTCGGCGCTGCTCGTGGCTCTCCTGTGGCGCCAGTTCGACCACATCGTCCACGCCAGCGAGGTGTGACGTGGGGTCAGCGGGCACTGCAAACGGAGACGATGCCAAAGGCCTGAGACACTACGAGCGTGAAACCACGCGTTTCCGTCGCCACCATCAGAGTCGACTCGGCGGATGAAACGTTCGAGATCGGTCGCGACGAATTTCCGCAGTTCGCCTTCCTCAAGAAGGTCGGGGTGCACGTCCAGTCGGAGCACGTGAGGGTCGCGAACCCGGACCCGGCCTATGTCAAGACGGCCCTCGTCGCTCTTGCCGAGGCGTGTCTGCAACTCGACGTGCCGGAGGCCTCCGTCGCGTTCGTCGACACCGTGGTTCCACCGCCGACCTCCGGGCTCCGGTATGGATTCAAAGGCGCCTTCACGACCGACTTTCCGACGATGATCTGGGTGTTCGCGAACTGGACGACGCTCGCGGAACTACGGGTGACCGTGCGCCACGAGGCCGCCCACCTCGACTTTGCCAGGACCCATACCGCCGAGGAGTCCGAGGGTCATTCCGGGCCATCGGAGGACTTCGCGTTGGCATTCGAGCAGGCGGCGGGCTTGACGGATCCTATCGACCTGTCGATCGAAGAGACGTCCTGAGCCGACCGCTCAGACGTGCTGGTCGACGAGGATCGGATTGCCGTCTGGGTCGACGACGATGAAGCTGCCCGGGCCGGACCCGGACTCGTCGACCTCGTTGACGAACTCGATGCCCTGCTCCTTCAGTCGTCGCTGG
>DASTIG010000113.1:0-11885 GCA_035717785.1 Candidatus Limnocylindrales bacterium | reverse complement strand
GTCGCGACGCTCATCCGCGTCCTCGGCGACTTCGACCTCGCCGAGGAGGCGGTCCAGGACGCGTTCATCGCCGCACTCGAGGTCTGGCCCGACCGCGGGATCCCGGCAAATCCGGGTGCATGGATCACCCCGACCGCCCGGACCCGGGCGATCGACCGAATCCGCCGCCGCCGGCGACTTCGCGACAAGACCGACGAGCTGGCCCGCGATGCGGCGATCGAGGCGGATCTGGCGGCGATCGAGCCCGGCACCGGTTCAGACGACGACATGCCGATCGCCGACGATCGACTGCGCCTGATCTTCACGTGCTGTCACCCGGCCTTGCCGCTGGATGGCCGGGTCGCGTTGACACTGCGGACGCTGGGCGGCCTCACGACACCGGAGATCGCGCGTGCGTTCCTTGTCCCCGAATCGACGCTGGCCCAGCGGCTGGTCCGTGCCAAGGGCAAGATCCGCGCGGCCGGCATCCCATATCGCGTGCCGCCGCGCGAGCTGCTGCCCGAGAGGCTCGATGGCGTCCTGAAAGTCCTCTATCTCGTGTTCAACGAGGGCTACTCGGCGTCGTCGGGCGACGCGCTCGTCCGGCGCGAGCTCAGTGCCGAGGCGATCCGGCTGGCACGGATCGTGGTCTCACTGCTCCCCGACGAGCCCGAGGCGACCGGGCTTCTGGCACTCATGCTCCTCCACGACGCCCGCCGCGATGCCCGCGTCGACGCGGCCGGTGATCTCGTCTTGCTCGAGCACCAGGATCGGACGCGCTGGGACGCCGAGCGGATCGATGAGGGCCGCACGCTCGTCGAGCGTGCGCTGCCACTCGGTCGCGCAGGCCCGTACCAGATCCAGGCGGCGATCGCGGCGCTGCACGACGACGCGACCACGTGGGCCGCGACCGACTGGCCGCAGATCGTCGACCTGTATCGCCGACATCTCGCGCTCGATCCGTCACCGGTCGTGGAGCTCAACCTCGGCGTCGCCGTCGCGATGTCCGAGGGGCCGGCCGTCGGTCTGGCGGTGATCGACGGCGTGGCCTCTGGCGGCCAGCTGGACGGCTACCCGTATCTGCACGCGGCCCGGGCGGACCTGCTTCGGCGACTCGACCGACGCTCAGAGGCCGCGGCGGCCTACGGTCGTGCCCTGGAGCTCACGACGAACGGGGCGGAGCGGGTCTTCCTCGAGCGGCGGCTGGCCGACCTGGTACCGGCGGGTCCGGGAGTGGAGCGCCTTTCCTGAGCGGCGCCGTCTGAGCGGTCTGCCTGCCGCCCGATCGAGGGGCGGCTCACGGGCACTACCATCCTCGTCGTGACCCGTGGTCGGATCGTCGCGACCCTCGACCGGCCGTCGGTCGCCCTGGCGCTGTCCGCGGCGACGATCCTGCTACCGATCCTATTCGTGGTCGCGCTCCAGCCGCCTCTCGACCAGCCCTTCGCCAAGGACGTGACGCTGTACCTGGATGCCGCGGACCGATGGCTGGCCGGCGGCCCGTTCTACGAGCCGCGCCAGCTGGCCGGACCGTACGAGGTGGCACACGGCGACATCCTCTATCCGCCCGTCGGGCTGTGGCTGTTCGCCCCCGCCGCCATCCTGCCGGAGATCCCGGCGCTGGTCCTGTGGTGGGGCATTCCGGCCGTCCTCACCGCCTGGGCGATCCATCGCGTGCGGCCCCGACCCGCGGTCTGGCCACTCATCGCGCTGTGTCTGGCCTGGCCGACGACACCGCTCAAGATCTGGACGGGCAACCCGGTCATCTGGAGCATGGCCGCGATGGCGGTCGCGATCGTCTGGCGCGGCGGATCCCCGTTCGCGCTGCTGAAGCCCAGCCTATTCCCGTTCGCCCTGTTCGGGATCCGGCAACGGGCGTGGTGGATCGGTCTCGGGATCTTCGTCGCGCTGTGTCTGCCGTTTGGCGGGATGTGGCGCGACTGGACCACAACGGTCCTCAACGCGCAAGGTGGCGGGCTCCTCTATTCGGCACTGGAAGCGCCGATGCTCGCGCTGCCGCTCGTTGCGTGGGCCGGGCGGCGCCGCGAGCCGGCGGGACCGTCGGCCACGGATATGCCATCCTCGGGGACATGATCCCGACCACCTCGGGGCGTCGATGCTGACCGACGTCCTCGTTCTGCTCGTCAGCCTCGTCGTCATCCTGTTCGCGGCCGAGCTCTTCACCAACGGCATCGAATGGATGGGTCGCAAGCTCGGTCTCGGCGAGGGCGCCGTCGGATCGGTGCTTGCGGCGGTCGGCACCGCGCTGCCCGAGACCCTCATCCCGATCATCGCGATCGTCTTCGCGACGGCGGAGGGGTCGCACGAGGTCGGGGTCGGCGCGATCCTGGGCGCACCGTTCATGCTGTCGACGCTGGCGATGTTCGTGACGGGCGTGGCCATCGTCGCGTTCCGGGCGCGCCGGACGATGGGCACCGTGGTGGCCGTCGATACCGGGATCCTCGCGTACGACCTGCGCTACTTCTTCGTCGGGTACGGATTGGCCGTGGGGGCGGCCTTCCTGCCGGCAGACCTGTCCGCCGCTCGCTGGATCGTCGCGATCGTCCTGATCGGCCTCTACGCCTGGTACGTCAAGGGTCACCTGGCCGGCGAGGCGGCCGATCACACCGAGGATCTCGCGCCGCTCCGGATGCGCACGCTCGATCGAGGTGCCTATCGACTCGACCCAGGTGATCCGCGGCTCCGCGTCATCGTTCTCCAGGTCCTGGCGGCCATCGGCCTCATCATCATCGGGGCGGTGTTCTTCATCGATGCCGTCAACAACGTCGCGCACGCGCTCGGCGTCAGCGAGGTGCTCCTGGCCCTCGTGATCGCGCCGATCGCCACTGAGCTGCCCGAGAAGTTCAACTCGATCATCTGGGTCCGCCAGGGCAAGGACACGCTCGCGCTCGGGAACATCACCGGCGCGATGGTCTTCCAGTCGACGATCCCGACCGTCGTCGGCCTGACGCTGGCAGCAGATACCTGGGTCGTCCAGGAGGGCTCGTACACGGCCTTCGCGTCGGCGGCGATCGCGCTCATCGCGACCGCGGTCATCTTCATCCCGGCACGTCGGCGGGGCGGCCTGGAGGCGCGCCACCTGCTCGTCGGCGGGCTCTTCTACCTGGGATACCTGATCTTCGTGATCGGCCTGATCGCAGGTGTGTTCTAGCGTCGCGGCGCGGAGCCATCGGACCCCGCTCGGACGCAAGGCGGACACCGCGTCGGTGTCGATCGCGTGGCCCCGCGCACGCGACCGGCGGGAGCGATCATCGGCCGAGCCGATCGCAAACGAGATGTTGACAATGGGATCACACCGTGATGCCCGCTGGACCGAGGCAGCTCAGGTAAACGCGTGCCGTGAGCGTGCGGCGCCCGATCTGTCGAAGGAGCGCGATGACCATGCCGCAGGAGTCTGGATCGAGGGGAACGAGGCCGGACGGTGACGCCGAACGACGGCGCCTCGCCGAGGCCCGCGATGACGGGGTCCCCTGGCGTCGCTGGGGCCCATACCTATCCGAACGGCAATGGGGCACCGTCCGCGAGGATTACAGCGACGACGGCGATGCGTGGTCGTACTTCAGCCACGACCAGGCCCGCTCGCGCGCCTACCGCTGGGGCGAGGACGGGATCGCCGGATACGCGGACGAGCGTCAGATCCTGTGCTTCGCGCTGGCCCTGTGGAACGGCCGGGACCCGATCCTCAAGGAGCGCCTGTTCGGCCTAACGAACAATGAAGGCAACCACGGCGAGGACGTCAAGGAGTACTACTTCTACCTCGACGCGACGCCGACGAACTCGTACCTCCGCGAGCTCTACAAGTACCCCCAAGCGGCCTACCCGTACGACGACCTCGTCTCGACGAACCGCGGACGAAGCAGGACCGAGCTCGAATACGAGCTCCTCGACACCGGCGTGTTCGACGAGGACCGCTACTTCGATGTCGACGTCGAGTACGCCAAGGCGAACCCGACCGATACCGCGGTCAGGGTCACCGTCACGAACCGCGGGCCGGAGCCCGCGACCATCCACCTCCTCCCGACCCTCTGGTTCCGCAACACCTGGTCATGGGGCGGTGAAGGCCCCCGGCCCGAGATGCGTGGCGCCGTCGTGGACGGGACAGACGTGATCGACGCCTCCCACCCCGAGCTCGGCGAGTACCGGCTGACGTGTTGGGAAGCGGGCGCGATGCTGTTCACCGAGAACGAGACC
The DNA here is from genome assembly GCA_035717785.1 of Candidatus Limnocylindrales bacterium. Classification (GTDB taxonomy): domain Bacteria; phylum Chloroflexota; class Limnocylindria; order Limnocylindrales; family CSP1-4; genus SPCO01. Next base: position 7,694 of record DASTIG010000113.1, on the reverse strand, counting down.
AACACCGAGCGGCTCGCTGGCGCCCCGAACCGGACGCCCTACGTCAAGGATGGGATCGGGGTGTACCTGGTGAACGGCCGGCGCGACGCGGTCAGCCGCGAGCGGGTCGGGACGAAGGCCGCCGCCCATTACCAGCTGACGGTCGAGCCTGGGGCGTCGGCGTCGATCCGCCTGTGGCTGGGGGAAGTCGGTTCGAGGCCGAGCCCGTCGGGCGCCGCTGTCGACGCCCTCATGGACCTGCGCCGGGCCGAGGCTGACGAGTTCTACGCGACGGTCATCCCGGCCACACTCGACGACGACGCCGCCCTCGTCATGCGCCAGGCGCTAGCCGGGATGCTGTGGTCCAAGCAGACCTATCACTACGACGTGCATCGCTGGCTCGGCGAACACGGCGCGGATCCGTTCGCGGCGAATGTGACCGAAGGTCGCAACCACCATTGGCGTCACATGCTCAACGCCGACGTCATCTCGATGCCGGACAAGTGGGAGTACCCATGGTTCGCGGCCTGGGACCTCGCGTTCCATGTCATCGCGCTGACCCTTGTCGATGAGGACTTCGCCAAGGGCCAACTCGACCTGATGCTGCGCTCCGAGTACCTGCATCCCAGCGGCCAGCTGCCGGCTTACGAGTGGAACTTCGGCGACGTCAATCCGCCCGTCCACGCGTGGGCCACGATCTTCACCTACCGGCTCGAGGAGGCCACGCGCGGCGAAGGCGACATCGACTGGCTCGAGCGCATCTTCCACAAGCTTCTGCTGAACTTCACATGGTGGGTGAATCGCAAGGACCTCGCTGGGAACAACCTCTTCGAAGGTGGATTCCTCGGCCTCGACAACATCGGGGTCTTCGACCGGAGTGCGCCGCTCCCGACGGGCGGGTACCTCGAGCAGGCCGACGGCACGGCGTGGATGGCGCTGTTCTGTCAGAACATGCTCGAGATCGCTGCCCAGCTAGCAATGCATCGGCCGTCGTACGCGCCGCTCGCCGAAAAGTTCGTGGAGCACTTCCTCTGGATCGCGTCCTCGATGATGCACGCTGGCGCGGACACCGGCATGTGGGACGAGGACGACGGGTTCTTTTACGACGTGCTGCGTCTGCCCGACGGGCGCTCGGAACGGTTGAGGGTCCGCTCGATGGTCGGCCTCCTCCCGCTCTGTGCGGTGACATCTTTCGAGGGCGAACTCCTGCGCAAGTACCCCGAGCTCGCTGAGCGGATGCGCAGCTTCCTCGCAGCACAGCCGGAGTTACGGGCCTTTATCCACGACCCGACCTTGGTCGGTGAGAGCGGCCGGCGACTCGGGTCGATCCTCGACGAGACGAAGCTCCGGCGAGTGCTCGCCACGATGCTCAACGAGTCGGAGTTCCTCAGCCCTCACGGGATCCGGTCGTTGTCGCGATTTCACGCCGATCACCCTTACGTCTTCAGGGTCGGCGGCGAGGATTACCGGGTCGACTATCTGCCCGCCGAGTCGGACACCGGGATGTTCGGAGGCAACTCGAACTGGCGCGGGCCAGTCTGGATGCCGGTCAACGCGCTGATCATCCGGGCCCTACTCCAGTACTACAGCTTCTACGGTGACGCATTCACGGTCGAGTGCCCCACCGGGTCGGGGCAGCTGATGACGCTCTACGAGGTCGCTCACGAGATCGAGCGTCGCCTCGCCTCGATCTTCTTGCGGGATGCATCGGGTAATCGGCCCGTCTACGGCGGGCTGGCAACATTCCAGGACGACCCGAACTGGCGCGACGGGATCCTCTTCTACGAGTACTTCCACGGCGACAACGGGGCCGGCCTCGGCGCGAGTCACCAGACCGGATGGACCGGAGTCATCGCTCGGGCGATGCACCTGTTCGAGACCACCCCACCGGAACGGGTCCTCGACCTCCGCCAGGCTGGAACGCCCGTCGAGGCCTGAGATGGGACGGTCACGCTACCCATCGCTGTAGTAGATCAACGCGCGCGTCTCGCTGACGTCAAGGGACATACTGTGCACCGTGTCCAGCCGCCCCAGCGGAGTGCCGTCGCGGCGGCCTGGCAGGAGGCGCACATGTCCGACGACACCCGCAGCCCTGACCTCGCAACCGGCGCGGCGACGATGTCCGTGCCGTCCAGCAGGCCCGGCTTGATCCGGTCCATCGCTCATCGCCTGGCGGGCGAGCAGATCGCGCTCCCGGTCGAGGGGCACCTGGCCACGTTCAGCGGCGCGACCGGGTGGCTCAACTCGGAGCCACTGACGCCAGAGGGTCTCCGGGGACGGGTCGTCCTCGTCGACTTCTGGACATACACCTGCGTGAACTGGCTCCGGACGCTGCCCTACGTCCGGGCCTGGGCGGTGAAATACGGCGACGACGGCCTCACTGTTATCGGGGTGCATACGCCAGAGTTCGGGTTCGAGCGAAACATCGACAACGTCGTCCGCGAGTCGCGCGACTTCCGGGTCGAGTTTCCGATCGCGCTCGACCCCGATTACGCGGTCTGGAGCGCGTTCGCGAACCACTTCTGGCCGGCCGTGTACATCGCAGATGTCGACGGACGGATCCGCTACCACCACTTCGGCGAGGGTGAGTACGCCGCGATCGAGATGGTGATCCAGCAGCTCCTGATGGACGCGGGCATGGAAGACGTCGATCAGGATCTCGTGGACGTCGACCCCGTTGGGCTCGAGGTGGCCGCCGACTGGCGGACGCTCCAAACTCCCGAGTCGTACACGGGCTACGGGCAGAGCGCCGGCTTCGCGCAGGACGAAGTCGCTCGTTTCGACGAACCCCATGGGTACACCGCGCCCTTGCGACTACCCCTCAACCACTGGGCGCTCGCAGGGACGTGGACGGTTGCCCGGCACGCTGCCGCGTTGAACGAACCTGGCGGACGGATCTCGATCCGCTTCCACGCCCGTGACGTCAACCTCGTCATGGGGCCTGCGTCCCGGGGAGCTTCGATCCCGTTCCGGGTCTTCCTCGACGGTCAGCTCGCGCAGGACGTTCACGGGACCGACGTCGCCTCCGACGGCAGCGGGGTCGTGAACGACCAGCGCACCTATCAGTTGATCCGCCAGTCCGGGCCGATCGCCGACCGGACGTTCGAGATCGAGTTCCTCGATCGGGGTGCCGAGGCCTACTGCTTCACGTTCGGCTGAGGCGGGAACCGATTTCCCGGAGCCGTTGCTCGGGATCTGGGTGCCCCGCCCCTCCGGTCAGCTTCGTCGTCGATCAGGCATGAGCGAACCCGGCCACGGCCGGCGCGAAGGCAAGAACCTCATGGGACGGGTGATCGCGATCGTCTTCGGGATCTTCGGCAAGCGCACCCTGGAGAAGGCGTACGGAAAGACCATCAGGCGATGGAAGCCCGGAACCAGGTCCGGCCCCAGCTTCAGGCGTCGAGATCCTGACCAGGCGAGTGACGGTGTGCCTGGCGGCCGGCACTATCACTGCCATCTCGAAGGGGATCTCACCGCGCTCGAGCAGTACGCGGGACGCTCCGTTAGAACGGCTTGGTGACCATCAGGACCACCACGATGGCCACGACGGCGATCTCAAAGCGACGCGCGAAGGCGACGGCGGGATCGGCGAACGCGGCCCGTAGCTCCGGCGTCATCAGCCCCTGTCGACGGGCGTCTGCCAACGCCGCTTCAAATACCCGACCCCTCGGCAGGAAGACGAGCGGCACGAGCGGCAAGGGGGACAAGAGAAGGATCACCGAGAGCACCATCCAGCCTGTTGTCAGGCCCAACCATGGATAGCCTTGGGCCCAAGCCGTCGCCAGGCCAGCGAGCAGGATCGCTGGGCCGCCGCGAATGACGAGCTTTTCGAACGGAGCAGCCGCGTTTGCGAGCGTGTGGGCCGACTCAGGGTCGCTTGCCTGCGCCGCCAGCCTCAGGAGCACCCATCGACCGATCAGGCCTGAGATGAACCCGAAGGCGATGCCGACATGCAGGAGCTTGACGAGGTTCGCCGGTTCCATCCACGCACCGCTCAGCCAGGCTTAAGTCCATCAGTGGTTCGCTCGTGCCATCGGCGTGTCGTTCTCGGTCTCACGATAGCTGAGGAAATCGGCGAAACAACTAATGCTGCAACCCGCGTCTCGCCACCTCGGGACGCTGACCGCGTCCTGTCCGGCCGGCACGACCGCGACCGCGTCCATCTCGGCCAGCCAGTCGGTGTGGCCGAGTCCCTTGACAATGACGGCGGTGATCAGGGGCGGGGGTGTGGACCGGATGCCCCAGAACCGCTGGAACGCCTCAAATCCTGCTTGGATTGGCTGGCCCTCGACCACGAAGACATTCCGTTCCCGCTGCATCCGGGGCCCTCAGGTCACGCGACCTGACTGGTCGCGCTACAGCCTATGGGCAGCGGTGGGGTTGATCAGTTCCCGAATCGAGTCCGAGCCGTCCTGCGCCTGGTCGAGCCGTGTCGTGTGGCACTAGGGATCGGGGCGTGGTGATGCGATGGCCCTCGAACCTTGCTGGGTCTAGAGTCCGGCGACGCTACGCGGGGACGGCTGCCTCGAGCTCCGTCTCGGCGTGGGCGGCGAGCCCGATCTGGACGGCGATCTTGCCGCGAACGTGGCGGGTAGCCTGGAGCGCGACCGCGTCCTGGATGTGCTCGAACGGGAACGCCTGGATCGCCGGAATGCGGAGGCTACCTTCCGCGACCCGAACCGCGATCTCCTGGAACCGATGGTCGGCGGTATAGCGGGCCGTTGTCTTGCCCTCGATGCCCAGCCCGGCGACGCCCTGCATCTCTGGCGGTAGCACCGTTGAGGTCACGCGGCCACCGGGCTTCAGGACGGCTACCACCGCGACGAGCAGGTCCGGGATACCGACGAGATCGATCACCACGTCGGCCCCGTCGGGGAACCGCGTCCGGAGCTCTTCGACAGGATCCTCGACGGTATAGTCCACGACCGCGGCCGCCCCCATCGACTGTGCATACACCGTGAACTCGGGTCGGGTGACCGCGATGACCTCGACGCCGCGCTCGGCAGCGAATTGCGTGGCGAAGCTGCCGACGCCGCCTGTCCCGCCGAGCAGCACGAGCCGATCGCCGCGGCGGAGCGCGACGTCCTCGACCGCCGCTGCAGCAGTGAGCGCCGAGTGCCCCACGACGGCCGCTTCCTCCCACGTGATCGTGCGCGGCTTGTGGGTGAGGCCGCCGACCCCGAGGCTGACGAGGTCGGCCATCGTCCCTTCGCCCATAAGCTGCTTGCGGACGAAGCCGTAGACCTCATCGCCCTCGCGATAGGCCTCGACTCCGGGCCCGACTCGCTCGACGACACCGGATGCATCGATCCCGATCACCAGCGGAAAACGGTGCTCGACGTAGTCCTTCATGAAGCCGGCCATGACGAAGATGTCGGTGGCGTTCATACCCGCCACATTGACCCGCACCAGCACCTCGCCGTCGCCCGGCACCGGGTCGGGGAGCTCGCGGATGCTTCCTGCCTCGCCGAATGCATCGATCGCGAACGCGCGCATACGTCCCTCCACCCGCCACGTCGTTCTGAAGGGGCGCTGGCAGACCACCGACGGCGTTAGCGCACGGCCCCTCCCCGCGCGAGGCGATGCGCCATTGTCGCAGTTGCCCGTCAGGCCGGTGTCAATCGGCGCGAGATGGGCCTGCTGGCCGCCGACTCGTTCGTCAACAAGTAGCTCGCCCACGTCGGGGGGTAGCTCACTCGCTTCGCGAGTGCAGCGAGCTCAAAACACCTCGCACGTCGGCGACGTCAACGCCTTTTGAGGCAGCACCCGTTCGCTAAACTGCGCCTGGAATGCACTTCGAGAAGACCATCGAGATAGACGCACCGCAGCAGCGCGTCTGGGACGTGCTCAGCGACCTCGAGGCCTGGCCGCAGCGCATCGAGACGGTCGATACCGTCGAGCTGCTAACGCCCGCACCTATTACCAAGGGCAGCCACGTGCGCCTCAAGCAACCGAAGCTGGGCGAGGGTACCTGGGACATCACCGTCTGGGACTCGCCGTCCTACTTCGAATGGACGCAGAAGACCGGCGGCATCACCAGCGTCGCGGGACATCGGGTCGAGGCGCTGGGCGAGGGCCGCGCGCGCCTCACGCTGACGCTCGACATGCGCGGCTTCCTCATCCCCATCGCCCTGTTCTACAAAGGGCTGACCAACCGCTACATGAACCTCGAAGCCGAGGGCATGAAGCGGGCCGCCGAAACGTCCTAGGCTGAACCCCTTGGCCGCGCACGGTCGCTGGTGGCGCGATAATGGCAATCCTCTTGCGCCGAGTTCGGCACGAGTCCCGCCATCGCCTACGGTGTTGCTCCACCTTCGGCGAGCACGAACGATCGGGCGGAAGCTTCCCTCCGGGTTGCCGCCCGCACGCCATCGAGAGGAAGCCCACCACGAACAGTCGCGTCCGCCGTCTATCCAGGGCAGGCCTTCCAACCCGGATCGGGAAGTTCGACGCGCTCGTCTTCTCGGATACCCGCGACGGGACGGAGCCGATCGCGCTCATTCACGGCGATGTCGCGGCTGTGGACGCGCCGCTCGTCCGAGTGCATTCCGAGTGCTGGACCGGGGACGTTCTGGGATCGCTCCGTTGTGACTGCGGGGAACAGTTCGGGCGTGCGCTGACGGCGATCACCGCCGAAGGCGCTGGCGTCCTGCTCTACCTGCGCCAGGAGGGCCGTGGAATCGGCCTCGCCAACAAGCTGAGAGCCTATGCCCTCCAGGATGGCGGTCTCGACACGGTCGCCGCGAACACGGCGCTCGGCCTGCCCGTCGATGCCCGCGAGTACGGGGCGGCCGCGGCGATCCTGTCCGACTTGGGGCTCGAACGCGTCCGGTTGATGACGAACAACCCCGACAAGGCCGCGGCGCTGGAGTCACATGGCATCCGCGTCGTGGAGCGCGTGCCGCTGCCGGCACTCCCGAACCCTGTCAACCTGCCGTATCTCGAAACAAAGGCGGTGCGCCTGGGTCACATCATGCCGACTGACGGCGCGAGGCCGTCAGTGACGGTTCACTACGCGCAGACCCTCGACGGCCGCCTCGCGACCCGTACGGGTGATTCGCAGTGGATCAGCGGGCAGGCGTCGCTCGTGCTCGCCCACGCGCTGCGGGCGTCGCACGCCGCGGTCCTCGTGGGCGCGGGTACCGTGGCGGCCGACGATCCACGCCTGACGCCGCGGTTGGTCGAGGGCCCGGCGCCTGTGCGAGTCGTCCTCGACAGCGCCCTGCGCTTGTCGCCGTCGGCACACATCGTCACCGACGGAGCGGCGCCGACGATCCTGGCCACGACGAAACGCGCGCCGGTGGCGAGGCGGCGTGAGTTCTCGCAGCGTCAGGCCGAGGTGCTCGTGCTCCCGGCCACCCGAGATGGTCGCGTCGAGCTCGGCGCGCTCCTCGACGAGCTGGGCTCGAGAGGCATGGCGACCGCGCTGGTGGAAGGGGGCGCCGGCCTCATCACCGCGATGCTGCGCGAACGCCGCGTGCATCGGCTGATCGTGTCGATCGCTCCAATGGTCCTCGGGTCGGGGATCGAGGCCGTCGGCGACCTCGACATCATGCGCCTCCGGGATGCCCTCGCCTTCCGTCGCGCCTCGTTCTCGCAGCTCGGCGCGGACGTTATCTTCGACGGCGAGCTGGAGCCCCGGAGCAACGGGGGTGGCTGAGGCCGTCTGGTTCCGTGCCCCCCGGCAAGTAGAGATCCGGGAGGAGTCCGTGCGG
>DASTIG010000112.1:0-6726 GCA_035717785.1 Candidatus Limnocylindrales bacterium | reverse complement strand
ACGCCGGACCTCAGCGCGGTGGAGGCGGCCGAGCCCTTCCTGGCGCCCGACGACCTGCCCCGCCACGTCGCGATCATCATGGACGGCAACCGGCGCTGGGCACGCCAGCACGAGCTGCCCGAGATCGAGGGTCACGCCGCCGGCGTCGAGTCGATCCGCGAGATCCTGCGCCACGCGGTCCGCCGCGGCGTCCGGGTCATGACGCTCTACGCGTTCAGTCGCGAGAACTGGGCGCGCTCCGACGACGAGGTCACCGGGCTGTTCGGGCTGTTGGAGGCGGCCGTGCGCAGCGAGACAGACGAGCTGCGACGCCAGGGCGTCCGCGTGCGCCTGCTCGGCCGGCTGGACGAGCTCCCCGACGAGACGCGCCGGTCGATCGGCGAGGCGCTCGATGCCACCGCGGACGGCGATCGCCTCACGCTCAACATCGCGTTCAACTACGCGGGCCGGACCGAACTGGTCGACGCCGTCCGCCGGCTTGTCGCTGCCGGCACGCCGCCCGAGGCGATCGACGAGGCGACCGTCGGGACCGCGCTCTACACGGCCGGCCTGCCGGATCCAGACCTAGTCATCCGGACCGGCGGTGAGCAGCGCCTGTCGAACTTCCTCATCTGGCAGTCGGCCTACGCGGAGCTCTATTTCTGCGAGGCGCTGTGGCCGGACTTCGGGCCGGCCGCATTCGACGAGGCCCTGCTCGAGTTCGCGCGCCGCCAACGCCGTTTCGGGCGGTAGGTCAGGGTGCGCCAGCGCGCGACCAGCGCCGCCGTCCTCGTCCCGCTCCTTGTCGTCGTTGTCGCCCTCGGCGGCGTCGCCCTGTCGGTCGCGATCGCGGTCCTCACGGTCCTCGCGGCACGCGAGGCGTTCGCGCTCCTCCGCGCGGCGGGTCATCCCACGCTGCCCGCCCTCGGGTTGGTGCTGGCACTCACGGTCACCCTTGACGCGGCGGTGCCCGATGTCCTGGAGGGCAGCGGCTTGCTGCTCATCGCCATCGGCGTCGTCCTCGTCGCGGTCGCGGCCTTCACGCGGCCCGACCCGCGGGACGGGCTGGCGACCTGGATGGCGACCACCTTCGGGGCGATATACGTAAGCCTGCTCGGTTTCGTCATCCGCCTCGGGCACGCCGGCCCCATCCCGCCCGACACGGCACCGCTCGCATTCCTGGGGCAGGAACGCGGCTGGATCGTCCTCCTTATCCTGGCGGTCTGGTCGTACGACACCGGCGCCTATCTCGTGGGTCGGCGCTTCGGGCGCGAACGGTTCCTCACGCACATCTCGCCGTCAAAGACATATGCCGGTCTCATCGGCGGCGTGGCAGCCACAACGGTGGTCGTCGGGCTTGTCCTCGCCGGTCTCGGCCAGTCGCCGCTCCACGCCATCGTCCTGGGACCCCTCACGGCGCTGGCCGCCCAGGCGGGCGACCTCGCCGAGTCGATGCTCAAGCGCGCCGCAAATACCAAGGACTCCGGCACGCTCATCCCCGGGCACGGGGGCATCCTCGATCGTGTCGATTCGTTCCTCTTCGCGGCACCCGTGATGACGCTGTATGTCGTCGCCGTCATCGCCTAGGTCCCGCGGCGTCGCCCTCCTCGGGTCGACCGGCTCGATCGGGCGTCAGGTCGTCGACGTCCTGGTCGCGGATCCCGAGTCCTTCCACGTGGTCGCGCTGGCGACGGGTTCGAACCGGGCCGGGCTGGAGGAGCAGGTCGCACGCCTGAGCCCGACCACGTCGGCCGTGACGTCGTCCGATGCCACGCTGATCGAGTTCGCGACGCGCGACGACGTCGACCTCGTCGTCGTGGCTACGGGCGGCATCGTCAGCCTGCGGCCGGTGCTGGCGGCGCTCGCGGCGGGCAAGGTCGTCGCGACGGCGAACAAGGAAACGCTCGTCGCGGGAGGACACCTCGTCATGCCCGAGGCACGCCGGCTCGCCGCGCAGGCCTCATCCGCGACTCCTGGCGACCCGATCGCGAGCCCGCTAGCCTGGCTCCGCCCGATCGATTCGGAGCACTCGGCGCTGTGGCAATGCCTCGTCGGTGAGTCGATGGCCGCCGTCGAGGCGCTGATCCTGACCGCCTCGGGCGGTCCGTTCCTCGACGCGACGCCCGACCAGCTCGCGACGGCGACCCCCGACGCCGCCCTGCATCACCCGACCTGGACGATGGGCGACAAGATCACCATCGACTCGGCGACGCTCGCGAACAAGGGCCTGGAGGTCATCGAAGCTCACTGGCTGTACGATGTCGCGTACGAGGCGATCGAGGTGGTCATCCACCCGCAGAGCGTCGTCCACTCCGCCGTCCGTTTCGTCGACGGCTCCCTGAAGGCCCAGTTGGGCACCCCGGATATGCGCCTCCCGATCCAGTACGCCATGACCTACCCCGACCGCCGACCGTCACCCGCCGCCCCTCCCGATCTGATCGCGACGGCGCGACTCGATTTCCGAGCGCCCGACGAGGACCGCTTTCCGGCGCTTCGCATCGCCCGCGAGGCCGGGATCGCTGGCCCGCGGGCCTCGGCCGCGTTGATCGCCGCCGACGACGTCGCAGTGACCCGCTTCCTCGCGGGATCTCTCGATTTCCCAGGTATCCCGCGAGTGCTCGAGGCGGCCGTCGAGCGGTTCGGCGTGGGCGCCGGCGGGAGCGACCCGGACGTCGACGAGCTGGTCGCGCTCGACGCCGAGGTCCGCGCGGCTCTTGCGACCGGGCCCGTGGGAGGCGAGGCGTGACCGGCGCCCTCGAGTCGATCGTCACGATCGTCCTGTTCTTCGCCATCCTCGGCGCCCTCGTGGTCATCCACGAGCTGGGTCACTTCATCACCGCCCGCCTGGCGCGGGTGCGCGTCCTCGAGTTCGGCATCGGTTTCCCGCCGCGCGCCAAGATCCTGAGCTCCAAGGGCGAGACGCTCTACACGCTGAACTGGCTCCCGATCGGTGGCTTCGTGAAGCTCGAAGGCGAGGACGGCGACGGGAGCGGCGATCCGCGGGCATTCTCGGCGCAGAGCCTGCCCGTCCGCCTGCTCATCCTCGTGTCCGGTGTCGTGATGAACGTCGTGCTCGCGTTCGTGATCTTTGCGGGAATCGTGTGGCTCGCATCACCGCTGGCGGGCATCCGCTTCCACGAGGTCGAGCCCGGTTCGCCGGCCGCCCAGGCCGGACTGACCCCCGGTGACGCCATCGTCGCCATCGACGGTCAGCGCTACCAGCTGATGGCCGGCCCCGCGATCATCCAGGGCCTTCGCGAGCGCGCGGGCGACACGGTCGTCCTCACCATCGACAGCCCCGACGGGGCCCGGCGCGACGTCACCGTGACACTCCGCGACCAGGCGGCGATCGCCGCAGGGCAAGGGGCCCTCGGGATCGTCGGCAACACCAAGCCGTTCGAGGTCTATTTCGATGGCGCCACGACGACCAATGACCTGGGAACTGCCGCGCAGGTCGGCTCGGATCACACCATCCGCTGGATGGGCCTGATCATCGGGGGTCTCGGATCGCTCGTCGCATCGGTGGCCGCCGATCCGACGGCGCCGCCGCCGGTATCCGGTCCGATCGGCATCGCCACGCAGATCGGGGATGTGTTCTTCAACGCCGGCCCGATCATGACGTTGTACGTCGCGGGCATCCTGTCGGCCAACCTTGCCGTCGTGAACATCCTGCCGTTCCCGCCGCTCGATGGCGGCCGGATGCTGATGATCACGCTCAAGCGGATCTTCGGCACGCGAATCAGCGTGCGAGCGGAGCAGCTGACCTACCTGGTCGGGTTCGTGTTCCTGTTCGCTTTCATCATCTGGGTCTCCGGGTTCGACATCATCAGGACCCTCGGCGGGGGACCGCCACCCGCCGCTCCTTGACGCCAGCCGACGCCACGATGCGCAGGAACTCGATCACGGTCGACGTGGGTGGCATCCCGGTCGGCGGTAACCATCCGATCGTCGTCCAATCCATGACGAACACCGACACCGCTGACGCGGACGCGACGGCGATCCAGGTCGCGCGTCTGGCACACGCGGGCTCCGAGCTCGTCCGGGTTACCGTCAACACGGAGGAAGCCGCGGCGGCCGTCCCCGAGATGGTCCGCAAGGTCCGTGGCCTGGGCGTGGATGTCCCGATCATCGGGGACTTCCACTACAACGGGCACAAGCTGCTCGTGGAGTATCCCGAGACGGCCACCCTGCTCGCCAAGTACCGGATCAACCCAGGCAACGTCGGCGCCAAGCGCCATGACGAGCACTTCGCGACGATCGTCAAGGTCGCGATCGACAACGACAGGCCGGTCCGGATCGGCGTCAACTGGGGCTCGCTCGACCAGGCGGTCCTGACCGAGCTGATGGACGCGAACGCCCAGCTATCCGAGCCGCGCGAATCGCGCGACGTGATGATCGAGGCGATGCTCCAGTCGGCCCTCCGCTCGGCCGAGCTCGCCGAGGCGACTGGCCTCGGCCACGACCGGATCATCATCAGCGCCAAGGTCAGTGGCGTCCGCGACCTCGTCGACGTCTACCGCCTGCTCGCCGCCCGCTGCGACTACCCGCTCCACCTCGGCCTGACCGAAGCCGGGATGGGCGACAAGGGTGTCATCGCGTCGACGGCGGGCCTGGCGATCCTGCTGCACGAGGGGATCGGAGACACGATCCGCGTCTCGCTCACCCCGGAACCGGGCGCCCCGCGCGAGCGCGAGGTCGAGATCGCCCAGCAGGTCCTCCAGTCGATGGGTCTGCGCTCGTTCCTGCCCCAGGTGTCGGCCTGCCCGGGCTGCGGTCGTACCACGTCGACGTTCTTCCAGGAGATGGCCCAACAGATCCAGGCCTACCTCAAGGGTCGGATGCCGGAATGGACGGAGACCCATCCGGGGGCCGAAGACCTGCGCGTGGCGGTGATGGGCTGCGTGGTGAACGGCCCGGGCGAATCAAAGCACGCCGACATCGGCATCAGCCTGCCCGGCACCTTCGAGGAGCCGGTCGCGCCTGTCTTCATCGACGGCCGCCTCGATCGCACGCTCCGTGGCGAGGGCCTGGTCGACGAGTTCATCGTCATCCTCGAGGACTATGTCGCGCAGCGGTTCCCGGCACCCGCGGTCCCGGCCGCGCGCTGACCCCTCGCCGACGCATCGCCGGCCGGAGAGAGGCCCTCAGTCCTCGATGTAGTCGTGGCTGAACGTGTCGCGGACGACCATCTCGGGCGGGACGGCGGCCGCGATCTCGGCCAGGACCCCCTCGCCGCCCCGCCAGAAGGCCGCCGGCACGTAGACCCGCGACAGGTCGCGGCCCCACATGACCAACTCGTCGTCCTTGGGCCGCTCCAGCACCACGCAGTCGGCGTAGCGCACGGTCGCCAGCAAGCCGTCCTTCGCGCGCAGCGACACGCCGTCCGGGCCGATGGTCAGCCGGACCTTCGGTCCCAAGCCGAGGACCGACAGCAGCGGCTTGACCTCACGGCCGGCCACCATGTCGGTCGAGGACATGGGGTAGGCGACGATGTCGCTGGTGTGCTGCTCGACGTCGGCGAGCAGGATAAGCGAGCGACGTGCCTGGGCGGCGTGGCCGGCGATGTGCTCGGCTGTCGTCGCCTGCTGCTCGCGATAGCGATCCTCGGCGGTCCGGAACGGCATGCCGGCGAGCTCGTCACGGACCATCGAGTCGAGGAGGCCGGCGACCTGCGTCGGATCCTCGATGGACTGGCGGAAGTCGTCGGTCTCCGCGTCGACCTCGGCCTGGTCGACCTCCCCGTTCATCAGACGGCTGAGCTCGTCCAACGCGACGTCCGCGACCTCCTGGGCGTGCTTGGGATCGCACTCCCCGCCGACGAGCGCGGCCGCCCACGTCGCGTCGAGCGGCTGGTAGTCGGCCAGTACGTCGTAGATCAGCCCACGCTCCAATCGAAGGCGCTGGCGCAGCATCCGGTGATAGAGCGCGAGGAACGTCCCGGCGCCGATCGTGCGCTCGAGCAGGAAGCCGATCGCAACACCGCCGCTCGGTGTCCTGACGTGCGACGGCAGGGGGGCCGTCGGTTCCGGGATCGGTCGCGGGCTCGGGAAGGCGGCGCCCTCGTTCAGCTGCAGACGGAGATCGGCCGGCGGGGCGCCGGTCATGAATGCCATGACATTCCCGCGTCCGAACCGCTCACGCGCCCACTCCGCGACCCGCTCCGCGGTTACCGCCCCGAGCCCGAATTCCGGCTGACCCGACAGCCCGAAACCCGCCATCCCGAACCTGAAATTCAGGTGGCTGTCGCTGATTCCCGGGCTCTCGCCGGCGGCTTCCCGCTTCAGGATGGAGCGCTCGTGCTCCAACCGGTCGGTGGGCAGCGCGGCCAGCGCCGTTGTGATCGCCTGCCCGAATGAGGCGACATCCACCTTCGACCCGTTGGCGTAGAACACGGTCCGCGTCGTATCGACCCACGCGTTGTGCTCGTAGCGCGGCTGCCCGATGGTGCCCATCGCGAGGTGTTCGACGAGGTGGGTCAGGCCGCCTTCCCAGGCGCGTTCGTCGGCTCGACCCACGCGGAAATGTAGGGCCAGGATCGGCTGGCCGGGTGCGTCGGCCCACAGCAGCGGGACGCCGTCGATTTCGGTGCGCTGGATCAGGGGCAGCGTGGGCGCGGTCGGCTCGGGCAACGGTCGACTCCCCTCATGTCCACGCGGCTCGCTCGGACGGAGCGGTAGGCTAGCACGAGCAGGCCCTGCATCGACTCGTCCACGCGTCCGGGTGTATACTTCGCACAACTGAACGGCC
>DASTIG010000111.1:0-42777 GCA_035717785.1 Candidatus Limnocylindrales bacterium | reverse complement strand
CGGTTCAACGTCTCGGTCGACGACGTCCGGGCAGCGGCCCTGCCGTCGCTCCGCCACCGGATCATCCTTAACTTCGAGGGTGAGGCCGAGGGCATCACGAGCGAATCGACCATCCGCGCCGTCCTCGACGCCGTCGCCGTCCCCACCGTCGAATAGCCGCGCGGTCATGACCGAGCGAACGAGCCTCGACGCCGGGGCCTCGCCTACCGCGGGCGCTTCTTCGTCGGGGCCGGCGACGGCCGGCACGCGCCAGGTGTTCCTGCCCAGCGAGGTCGATCCGACCGTCTTCGACGAGGCGTTCCTGCGCCAGCTCGAGCGGCTCCTGCTGCTGATGCGCTCGCCGGTCCGCGGCGGTCTCAAGGGTGGTCGGCGCAGCGTCAAGCGGGGTCAGTCGGTCGAGTTCGCGGACTACCGCGAGTACACCCTCGGTGACGATCTCCGCCAGCTCGACTGGAACGTCTACGCGAGGCTCGAGCGCCTGTTCGTGAAGCTCTTCGTCGAGGAAGAGGATGTCACCGTGACGCTGCTCATCGATGCGTCTGCGTCGATGGCAACGGGCAGCCCGTCGAAGCTCGTCTTCGCGAAGCGCGCCGCGGCGGCGCTCGGTTACATCGGGCTCGCCAGCGAGGATCGCATCTCCGTCAGCGCCTTGACCGGCAGGACGGCCCGCCGGCGGGCGGCGCTGCGCGGCTCAGGCCGCGTGTTCCGCCTCCTCGCGGACCTCTCGGCGATCGAGCCGGCCACGGGTCCGACCGACCTGGTGGCCGCCGCTCGCCACGCCGCCGCCCAGCTCCACGGACGAGGCGTGATCGTGCTGCTAAGCGACCTGCTCGATCACGGAGCCGATCGGGTGATCCGCGAGCTCGCCGCGACGGGCTCGGAGCTGATCGTCCTCCACGTGCTGTCGCCCGACGAGCTCGATCCGCCCCTCGAGGGCGACCTCCGGCTCGTTGACACGGAGACCGACGAGCGGGTCGACATCACCGCAGATCTCGCCACGATCGATGCATACAAGGCGCGCCTGGCCGCATGGAAGGCGACATTCGCCGACCTCGCGGCCCGACGCCGGGCGAGCTATGTCGACCTCGCCTCCGACGTCAACCTCGCCGACCTGATGTTCGCCGAGCTGCGACGCCGGCGGGTGCTCGGCTAGGCCGATGCCGTTCACGACTCCCCTCGCCCTGCTCGGCCTGCTGTTCGTGCCGGCCGTCATCGCGATGTACCTGCTCAAGCTGCGGCGGGACGAGGCGGTCGTGCCGTCGACGCTGCTGTGGACGCGACTGGTAGCCGATGTCGAGGCCAACGCTCCGTGGCAGAAGCTGCGGCGCAGCCTGCTGCTCCTCCTCCAGCTGCTCCTGGTCATCGCCCTCGCGTTGCTTGCCGCGCGGCCGTTCCTCGAGCGCCCGGCTGGCCTCGCCCGCGACATCGTCCTGGTGATGGACACGTCGGCCAGCATGGCCGCGACCGATGTCGTGCCCGACCGGCTGACCGCCGCCAAGCAGGTCGCCATCGAGGCGCTCAAGGACCTCCCGACCGGCGGCAAGGTCAGCGTGATCGCCGCCGACCGGAGCGCACGCATCGTCGTCAACGAGTCGGGCGATCTGGCACGTGTCCGGCAGGCCATCGAATCCATCCCCGTCACGCGAACGCGGGGCGATCTCGGCGACGCTCTGGAGCTTGCCTCGAAGCTCGCCGCGCGCTCGGGTGACGCCCAAGTCCTGGTCGCGACGGACGCGGCGCTGGCCACGAAGCCGACCGCCCCTGTGTCAGCGCGGATCAAGGTCCTCTCAGTGGGCCGCGACCGTAAGAACCAGGCCATCGTCGCCCTCGCCGTCCGGACTTCGCCATCCGCTGTCACCCGGTCGGTGTTCGTCAGCGTCGCCAACCTCGATCTCGATGTCGCGTCCCGCCGGCTCGAGCTGTGGGGCGACGACAGGCTCATCGAGGTGCGCGACGTGCGTCTCGACGCCCAGGCCCGCTCGGACGTCATCGTCGACGACCTGCCACGCGACGTTCGCACGGTCGAGGTCCGCCTGGTCGGAGCCGATCCTGCGATCACCAGCGCGCCGGACCAGCTCGCCGTCGACGACCGCGCCTGGGCCGTCATCCCGCCAGACCGCACGCGCCTGATCCTGATCGTCGGCGAGGGTGATCCGTACCTCGAGACTGCGCTGTCGTTCCTTCCCGACGTCGAGCTGTTCGGCGTGAGTCCGGCCGAGTACGGCCCGAAGTCCGAACGGACCGACGGACGGCCGTGGGACCTCGTCATCTTCGAGGGCTATCTCCCGGCGACATTGCCGCGGACGCCTATCCTGGCCATCGCCCCGCCGCGCACCAGCCCGCTCGGCGACGTGGCCGGCAAGCTGACGAACCCGGGCATCGGGACGCTCGATCCGGACGAGCCGGTGCTCCGCTATGTCGACCTGTCGACCACCCACATCTCCGAGGCGGTGAAACTCTCGACGCCGACCTGGGCCCGGACGATCGTGCCGGGGCCACGTGGCGCTCCGCTTCTGTATGCGGGCAACCGCGACGGGATCGGTGCCGCAGTGCTTGCCTTCGAACCGCGCCGCTCCGACCTCCCCCTGCAGGTCGCCTTTCCGATCCTCCTCGCGAACCTGACCGGCGAACTGTTGGGCTCGTCGACGGCACCGACAGAGGCGGTCGATCCGGGCACGCCCGTCGAGCTGCACATCCCGGTCGGGGCGATGGGTCTGACGGTGACACGCCCCGATGGCGCGAGGACCGACCTCGTGCCGAGCAGCACGGCCGCCGGCGCCTCGGTAGTCACGTACGCCGAAACGGACCTGCCGGGGGTCTACACGGTGAGCCCGATCGTCGGCCCGCAGGCCTCGGCGCCGCCGACGACGAGTGCCGGCCCGAGCACGGCTCCCTCTGCATCGCCGACCGCGCAGCCCAGCACCTCACCGGGCGCCTCGGGACCGCCCGTGGTCGTTGACCCATTCGCTCCGGTGCGCTTCGTGGTCGACCTGTTCGACGTCGACGAATCGACGATCGCCCCGGGCTCCGCGGCGACCATCGAAGCGCTCGGCACGACGGCAGTCGCCTCGCCCGCTCCGGGTCCGAGCGGGCAGCCGGGCGCCGGCCCCGTCACCGAGCGACCCACGACCCGCGACGAGATGTGGGTCCCGATCGTGCTGCTGATCCTCGTCGTTCTGTGCGTCGAGTGGGCGCTCTACCACCGTGATGGCCTGGTCCGGGTACGCCGCTCCCTGGCGACGCGCCTCGGTCGCGGCGCCGGGACGACCGCCTGATGGGCATCAGCTTCGACGCTCCGCTCGCCCTTCTCTTGCTGATCCCGGTCATGGCGCTGACCATCGGCCTGTACCTCAGCGCGCGCCGGCGCGTGGGGGTCGGCCGCCGCCGCGTCGCACTGCTCGTCCGCACCATCCTGCTGTCGGCGCTGGTCCTCGCGCTGGCCGGGTTCCGGCTCGTCCTGCCGGTCGATCGCCTTGCGACGGTGTTCGTCGTCGACATGTCCGATTCGGTCGGGGCCGAGGGAGGCGATGAGGCCCTGACCTTCCTGCGCGAGACGCTCGCCGAGATCCCGGAAGGCGACCTGGCCGGCATCGTCGCCTTCGGCAAGGAGGCTCTCGTTGAGCGGCTGCCGTCCGAGCTCGCGGAGATCGACCGGCTGGCCTCGACGCCCGTCCGCGGCGCGACCGACATCGGGGGTGCCCTGCGCCTGGCCACCGCACTGTTCCCCGACGACGCCCAGAAGCGCATCGTCCTGCTGTCCGACGGCAACGACACCACCGGCGGCGGGCAGGCCGAGGCAGCCCTCGCGGCGTCGCGCGACATCCGTATCGAAACCCGCACGATCGGGCTCGGCGGCGGGGATGAGGTCTTCGTCGAGCGGGTCACGACCCCGCCGACCGCGAACCTCGGCGAGTCCATCGAGGTCGCCGCCGACATCCGCTCGTCGGTGCGGCAGCCGGCCACGGTGCGGCTGTTCGCGAGCGGCGAGAACGTCGCCACGGAACGAGTGACCCTCGAGGAAGGGGTGACCCGCGTCACCTTCGACGTGACGCCGGAAGAGGCCCGGCTGCACACGTTCCGCGTCGTCGTCGAAGCCGCACAGGACACCTTCAGCCAGAACGACAGGGCGGACTCGATCACGATCGTGAAGGGCGAGCCGCGCACGCTCGTGCTGGCCGGGGACGAGGTCGTCGCCGACGAGCTCGTGGAGGCACTTATCACGCAGCGCCAGAAGGTCGACATCATGGTCCCTGAGGCCCTCCCGACCGACTTCGGTGCGCTGGCGACGTACGACAGCGTGGTGCTGGTCGATGTCCCCCGAACCCGGCTGTCGGACCGCCAGCTCGCCGCATTGCAGGTCTACGTGCGGGACATCGGCCGGGGTCTGGTGATGATCGGGGGCCCCGATTCATACGGCGCCGGCGGCTACCAGAAGACCCCTCTCGAGGAGTCCTTGCCGGTCGATATGGGCGTCCGCGATCGTCAGAAGCAGCCCGATGTGGCGCTCGTCGTCGTGATCGACCAATCCGGCTCGATGGACGCATGCCACTGCAACACGTTCAACGGCGGCCAGGGCGGCGGCGGCGTCGGCATGGGCGGCGTCCGCAAGGTAGACATCGGCAAGGAGGCGATCCTGCGCGCCGCGGCGGCGCTGACGGAGCGGGACGAGCTCGGCGTCGTCTCCTTCAACGAGCAGGCCCATTGGGTCGTGCGGACCCAGCCGCTCGGTGGGGTCGAGGACCTGCAGGGCAAGATCGCTGGCCTTCAGCCCATCGGCCAGACCAACATCTTCGCGGGGCTCGAGCAGGCCGTCGAGTCGCTCGAGGATGCGACGGCGACCCGCCGCCACATCATCCTCCTCACCGACGGCTGGTCGAGCAGCGGTCAGTACGACGCGATCATCGAGCGCATGAAGGCCGCCGGGATCACGCTCTCGACCGTCGGTGCCGGCGGCGGCTCCAACCCGTTCCTGCAGGGCCTCGCCCAGCAGGGCGGCGGTCGCTTCTACGATGCCGCGAACCCGGCAAGCATCCCCGACATCTTCCTGAAGGAGACTCAGCAGGTCTCCGGCCAGCAGATCATCGAGGAGCCGTTCTTCCCGATCCTCACCTCGTCCTCGCCGATCCTGCGCGGCCTCGAGGACGGGCTGCCGCGGCTGCGCGGCTACAACGGCACGACGGCCAAGCCCGCCGCCCAGACCGTGCTGGTCACAGCACGCGACGATCCGCTCCTGGCGCAGTGGCAGTACGGGCTGGGCCGGTCCGTGGCGTGGACGTCGGACTCGACCGGTCGCTGGGCGCGCGACTGGCTGGGTTGGGACGGGTTCTCGCGGTTCTTCAGCCAGCTCGTGTCGTGGACGTTCCCAGGCGAGGAGACCGGCGGTATCGAGGCCGCCTTTGACGTCCGCGGCGGACAGACGACGCTCCACGTCGAGAGCGTCGATGCGGACGGCTCACCGCGCGACTTCTACTCGACCTCGGCGGTCGTCGTCGGCCCCGATTTCAGCTCGACCGAGGTCGACCTCGTGCAGATCGCGCCGGGCGTCTACGAGGTGCCGCTGGGCGAGATCGAGTCGGGCGCGTATGGCCTGCGCATCACGCAAACGAGACCGGGCTCGACCCCGCTCGGCAGGACGGTCGGCCTGGTCGCACAGACCGCCGCCGAGTATCGGCTGCTCGGAGCGAACGAGCCGTTCCTGACCGCCCTGCGGACTGCGACCGGCGGAGCCGAGGTCGTCACGCCGCTCGACCCGTGGGTGCACGACCTGCGCACGACGTCGCGCTCGACTGACCTGTGGCCGTTGCTGTTGGTGATCGCACTCCTCTTGTGGCCGCTCGACATCGCGTTGCGGCGCGTGTCCATCGGCCGACGTGAGTTCGCCGCAGCCGGGGCCTGGGTCCGAGAGCTGCCGCGACGCCGGCGAGTGACGGCCGCGAGGACGGCTACGGGCGAAAGCATGCTCGCGACGCGTGGGCGCGCGACCTCGGCCGAGACCCGGGCGGCGCTGCTGCGCGCGCCCGAGGCGACCCCCGTGAGCGGGGCTCCGCCCGCGGCCGCATCGCCTGGACCAGCTATTGCCAGCGCGACGCCCCCCGTGACCTCGGCACCGGCCACGCCCCCGGCGAGCTCCGGTCCGACGGCACCGCCCGCACCCGCAGCGCAGCCGGCGGCGCCCTCCCCGGAGCCAGCGGCGCCCGACACGATGACGCGGCTCCGCGACGCGAAACGGCGCGCCCGCGAGCGCTAGTCCCGCCGCGGGCCTCCGTCAGCGGGCGCGAGTCCGCTGCCCGGCGGAAGGTCCTCGATCTCCGGCATCGACCCTTCGTCAAGCGTCCCGGTCGACCACGGAGTCGCCTCGACTGCGCCGGACCGGGTGCGGCCGGCGGTCACAAGGCCCCTCGCGGCGACGACGCCGAGGAGCGCCAGCGCCGCGATCAGCGCCCACGGGAACCGCCGATAGTCGACACCACCGATGATCGAGAACTCCGCGGTCGAGGCATTGCCCGATGAGTCGGTCGCGGTGAGCCGGATCGTCTGGGGCCACGGAGCGAGGTGGGTCACGACCGTGAACCGTCCGCGCTCGTCGACCGGGATCTCCCCGCCGCCGTCGATGCTGACCGACGAACCGGGCTCGGACCGTCCGGGGAGCCGTGCCTGGAACGGCCAGACCGGACTCGTGAAGGGTTCCTCCATGTTGAGGGTCGGGCCGACCGCGTCACGCATGATCGTGCGGACGACCGGGAAGCCGACTTCGCCCCAATCGTTGATCGGCACGGCCTGGATTGCCCAACGCGTTGTCCGGTCGGCGCCAGCCAGACGCACGTCCCCCAGCGCCAGCGTTGCGTAGGAGCCATCCCGGCCGGACTCGTTGCCCGGTGGGATCGGCACCCGGACGACCGTCGCGATCCCGTTCGGGCCTGCGCCGGCTGTGAGCCCTTCCAGCCGGCTCGGGGCAACGTCCGGACCAGATTCCTCATCGGCCAGGGGGACCACCGTGACGAACAACCGCGTGCCCGTGAAACCGGGGAGCAGCGTCGTTCCATCGGCCGCCGTCATCTTCTCGATCGTCGCCGCCGGGCTCGGGAAATCCTGGAAGTAGGTGACGTTGTCGGCTCGGACCTCCGAGACGGCGAAGGGCGTCGAGGGTCCCCGCCGCCACCAGCCGGCCACTCCGGCGGCCCACGGTGATGGCGACGCGGGAAGCCCCATGTCCGGATCCCAGCCGAGTCCTGCGGCGATCAGCAGGCTACGCCGTCCCTCGATGGGCATGGCCGCGATCGGACGCGTGGCGAGCCATCCGGCGCCCGGCCGCAGGTCGGCCGAGCCGCACGGCAGGAGGGCACCCGGCAGGATCAGGTCCGGACAGCCTTCGTCGACGACGTCGCCGAGCCATGCACTCGACGACCCGTGGGCGAGGACGTCCTCGACGGTCGCTCGCGACAGCAGGTGCCACCGGCTGACCTCGATCGAGTCCTGCGCGATGACGTCCGTCCGTGCGGATCTGACGATCAGTCCGCTGGGGCCAACGCGGACCCGCTCCGCGTGCAGGCCCGACCCATCGATCCAGGCGATCCGCGTCGCCGGGCCCTGGGCGTCCGGGTCCGGTCCCGCCACCAGCGGGGTCCCAGATTCCATGCCGAGCTTGACCGGGTCGCCTCCCACGGCATCGACGATCGCGATGCCTGCGGCCAGCGAGACCACGGCGTGGTCATGGGCCATGCCCTCCAGGTGGACGCGGAGGGGCGGCGGATAGACATCGACCTCCAACCCCGTGTCCGCAGCGGACAAGGTCGATCTCGTCCCGTCCCGTAGTCGCACGGCCAACAGACGCACGCCGCCCGGACCACCAGGCGGACAGTCGAGTGAGGCGTAGACAAGAAGGTCATCGCCCGGCGTCTCGTCCCAGTCGCCGAGCACGCCGCCACCGAGGCGACCGGGCAGGTCGATCGATCGCCGAACGTCCAGGGTCACCCCATCGAGCACGCGCAGCGACGTCGTCCCGCACGCGCCCGACGCGTCGATGACAGGCCGTGGGCCGACGACCAGTTCGGCCGTCCCGAAACCATCGACGTCGGCCGCGCCGGCCATCTCGATCGCGTGATCGAAGCGGGTTCGAGCCGTCTCCACGATCGTCGGGGAACCGGCCTGGTCCTGGACATCGAACCCGATTACGACGGCGTGTCCCGTTCCCGGGGCGTCTGTCGGGGTCGTTGCGATCAATGCGAAATGTCGGGCGCTCAGCGCGACGAACCAGCGCGCGGACAGGTCGTCCCGCTCGACGTCGACGTCGGCCCCGAACGCGGGGATCCATTCGTGCGTTCGCTCGAGGATGGACAGGTGTGCGAGGTTCGGCGCAGGTGCGGACGAATCGAGCACGAGCAGCATCGGCGTCGCGGGGTCGGTGTCGGACGGGATGAGCGGTTCGAGCACGACGAGGTCGGCCATCGGCGTGTCGAGCCGGCTCAGCGGCGCCGTCTCAGCCGCGGTGGCGGTCGTGGCCAGCCCGGCCAGGAGGGCCGCCACGAGGCCGGCGCCTCCTAACGCGTTACGTCGCCCTCGGTTCGCAGCGGTCACGTGCGCCTCACTCGGGCGGCCATCGTACCCCCGGGCCCGCGTTTCCCTACCCGGTGCTAGCCTGCCGCCCGTGCCGACCATCCGATCGATCGCCGCGACCGTGGCGGTCGCGCTGCTGGTCTCGGCGTGCGGCTCGATCTCGACCTCACCCCCGGCGCCCACGCCGGCCGACTTCCAGGGCATCGCGTCAGAGATCGTGAAGCGATCGGTGGTCATCGACGACATCGTGTCGGGCGACGCGGGCTGCGACGATCGAGAGCTGATCCCGACGGCGATCGCGTTCGATGCGAAGGGTCTCGACCAGGCCGAGCCGGTGCGCATCTATCTGTATGTCTTCCGCAACCGAGCGTCCTTCGAGAAGCTGCGGACAAGTGTCGACTTCTGCGCGCGCTCGTTCGTCACCGACGCCGAGACCTACGAGACGGTCGAACAGTCGCCCTACGTCGTGGCCGGACAGGGCCCGTGGGCGCCGATGTTCGAGGCCGCGATCCGCGATGCACTCGAGGTCGCGGCTGGGACCGGGGACTAAGGTCAGGGGGTCCTCCTTCCCATCGATGATGGGACGTCCGAGCCACGGTCCGGTGCGGTCCCGGTGGGGATGCTGCGGTCATGCCCACCGCCGCGCGACCCGCCCGGTCGCTGCTCGCCCTCGCGCTGCTCGTCAACCTCCTCGCGGCCAGTGCTCCGGCGACCGTCTCGGGTACTCAGCGCCAGGCGATCGTCCCGCCCCCGTCGCCGACGATCCCCGCCGTTCCGCCCTGGTCGCCGCAGCCCGCGGATCGACACGAACGGGTAGCCACCGTCGCCGCAGGGGCGCGGCCGTCCACGATGCGCGCGGTGCCGGCGCTCACCGACTGGATCAGCCGTGCCAAACCGGACGTTCCGGATCCGCGGCCGACGGCCGTCTCAAAGCAACACACCTCCGCCGGGCCGGCCACTGTCGGATCGTTCAAGGGCCGCAACCATGTCTGGATCCCGGCCCTCGGGATCGACCGTTCGGTGTCGTGGTATGCGTGCTCGTCGTCGTTCTACCCGGGTAACCGCGTGTACCGCTGGGGCTGCGCCGGCACGAACAACATCTATCTCTTCGGGCACGCCCACAGCGTGTTCAAGGCGCTCCACGACGCGTATGTCCGGGGAAAGCTCAAGAAGGGCATGAAGGTGTATTACGCGGGCGCGGACGGGAAGGTCGGCACCTACGCGGTGTCGTGGTGGAAGGTGACGACCCCGGAGAGGGGCACCTGGGCGTACGCGGGGCAGGAGCACCCGAGCCTCACGCTGCAGACGTGCGTCGGAGCGAAGAGCCAGTACCGCCTGATCGTCCGGCTCGCCAAGGTCGGATCCTGGCGCTGAGTGAACGCAGGAGCATTCCTCAGCGCTCGGAGGGCTCCTACACGACTCGAAGGCCGAGGATCTTGCGGGCGATCACCAGGCGCTGCACCTGGCTCGTCCCCTCCCCGATCTCGGTCAGCTTCGCGTCGCGCATGTAGCGCTCGACCGGATAGTCGGTCGTGTAGCCGTAGCCGCCATGGATCTGGATGGCGGCGTTCGTGGCGCGGGCACTCACCTCCGAGGCGAACAGCTTGCCCTCCGCGGCGACCAGGCCGTAGTCACGGCCCTGATCCTTGAGCCAGGCTGCCTTCCAGATGAGAGACCGTGCCGCGTCGATCTCGGTCGCCATGTCGGCGACCATGAAGGCGACGCCCTGGAACGTGCCGATCGGCCGGCCGAACTGCTCGCGCGTCTGCGCGTAGGGGATGCTCGCGTCGAGGGCGGCCTGGGCCAGGCCGACGGCCAGCGCACCGATCGAGATCCGCCCGCCGTCGAGGATCTTGAGGAACGTCTTGAAGCCGTCGCCCTGCGGACCGAGCATGTTCGCGGCAGGGATCCGTGCGCCCTCGAAGCGCAGCTCGCCGGTCGCCGAAGCGTGCAGGCCGAGCTTGTCCTCCAGACGCCCGACGCTGAAACCCGGCGTGTCGGCCGGGACGATGAACGCGCTGATCTCCGCGTCGCCCTTGTCGGTCGTGCCGGTCTTGGCTGTGATCACGTAAGTGCCGGCGTGCCCGGCATTCGTGATAAAGCGCTTTGCGCCGTCGAGCACCCAGGAATCGCCATCGAGCCGCGCGGTGGTCCTCGTCCCGCCGGCGTCGGAGCCCGCGCCGGGCTCGGTCAGCCCGTATGCGCCCAGGACCCGGCCGCTCGCCATCGGAACGAGGTAGCGCTGCTTCTGGTCGTGGGTGCCGACCAGGTGGATGGGCCCACAACCGAGGCTCGTGTGGGCTGCGACGATCAGCCCGAGCGAACCCCACACGCGGCCGATCTCCTCGATCGCGATCGCGTAGGCCAGGGTGTCGAGGCCGGCCCCGCCCTCGTCCTCGGGGATCGGGATGCCCAGCCAGCCGAGCTCGCCGATCCGCCGCACGATGTCGGTGGGGAAGCGTCGCTCGCGCTCGTGCTCCTCGACGACCGGCGCGACCTCGGTCTGCATGAAGTCCCGGATGGTGTCACGCAGCAGCGCGTGCTCCGGGGCGAGGTCGAGGTCCATCGGCCCGAGCCTATCACCGCAGCATGACCCGGGTCCCGGTGCTAGCCTTCCCGGACCATGCCCGAGCCGCGCAGCGCTTCGAGGGCGCCAGACGCCCCGCAGTCACCGAGTCTTGCGGGGGAACGTGGGTCGCTCGCCCACATCGACGGCATGGCCGGGTCCTCGGCTCTTCGTCGCAACCTGCTGCTGCTCCTCCGCCAGGACGGACCGTCGGCACCCGAGGATCTGGCGGCCGGCCTCGGCGCGAGCCGGACCGGGGTGCTCCAACAGCTCCATGCGCTCGAGGCGGGCGGCCTGGTCAGCCGCCGAGCGGTGCGTCACGGTGTCGGCCGGCCCCGGCACGTCTACGACGTCACCGACGCCGCTCAGGATCTGTTCCCGACCAACTACGACGGCCTGGCCGATAGCCTGCTGGCGGCGATCCGGGCGATCGGCGGCGAGGGGCTGGTCGACGACGTGTTCGAGGAGCGCCGACGACGCACGAGCGAGCGAGTCCGCCAGCGGCTCTCCGACCGCCTCCCGGCCGATGCACCGCTCGCCGATCGCGCCCGCGAGCTGGCGGTCATCCAGGATGAGCAGGGCTATCTCGCGGACGCGGTCATCGGCGCCGACGGCGTCATCCGCCTGGTCGAGCGCAATTGCGCCATCCATCACATCGCGGCCGACGCCACAGCGGCCTGTCGTGCCGAGCTGGACCTGTTTCGCGAGGTCCTCGGGGCCGACGTGGAACGCGAGACGCACATCATGTCCGGCGACCGCTGTTGCACCTATCTCATCAGAGAGTAGGCACGCTCGACCACAAGCGGGGCTCGCGCCTGAGGCGTTAGGCCTCCTCGCGCTCCACCACCCCACGCGACGCCGGTTCGAGGCGGGGCGCCGGGACGTCCGAGACATTCGGCACGAACGCCGCGGCGAGCGACGTCGCCGCGGCCTGCTCCTGGTCGTCGACTGACAGGATGCCAAGCCGGCCGAGGGTCGCCATCTCGTCGCGGATGTAGGTCTTGAGCATCTCGGGTCCGTCGGTGTTGATCGTGAACCGGATGCCGTTGCGCCGGAACGTGTCGAAGATCCAGCGGAATTCGTCCCAGCCCGACACGACCCGTGTGTTCAGGTTGGAGGTCGGGCAGATCTCGAGGACGATGCCCCGCTCGCGGATCATCTCCATCGCGCGCGGGTCGTAGGCGGCCTTCACGCCATGCCCGATGCGATCGGGCTCCAGCAGCTCGACGACGCGGGCGATCTCGTCGACCGGGCCGGCCTCGCCCGTGTGCACCGTGATCCCGAGACCGAACTGGCGGACGCGGCGGAAGATCCGGCGGTAGTCGGCGACGCGGAAGGTCGATGATTCAGGGCCGGCGATATCGACGCCGACGACGCCCCTATCACGCCAGCCGATCGCCTTCTCCGCGATGATCTCGTTGAGCTCGAAGGGGAACGCACGGTCGAGGCAGAAGATCAGTCCGGGCTTGACCGGGTATTCGAGCGTCGCCTTGTCCATCCCGCGCAGGGCCGCCGCGATGATGTGATCGAGGTCCTGCTCGCCGCCCCTGTTCCGCTTCATCGGGTTGAAGCGCAGCTCCATCGTCGTGACGTTGTTCTTGCGGTATGCGCCGC
Source organism: Candidatus Limnocylindrales bacterium (assembly GCA_035717785.1). GTDB lineage: Bacteria > Chloroflexota > Limnocylindria > Limnocylindrales > CSP1-4 > SPCO01. Next base: position 30,044 of record DASTIG010000111.1, on the reverse strand, counting down.
CGACGACCTCGTAGACGGCGCGCTCGACCGCGATGGGTGAGCTCTGGATGAGCTCGGTCCAGTGGAACAGCTGCAGGTAGCCGTCGAAGCCCTGGGTGCGCTTCGAGACCGTGATCATGTCCCGGAATTTCCAGTAGTCCTTCGTCGGGAGCTTGATGCCCTGCGCGTGGGCGATGCCCCACATGATCGCCGGGGTGACCGCGCCACCGAGGTGACAGTGCAGCTCCGCGAGGGGGACCTTGCGAGAGAGCTGCCGGGCCATGCCCGAAGGATAGCGTCAGCCAGCGGCCGCCCGCAGGCCTCCTACTGGCACAGTGGGAGGTACTTGGCGCCCTCGTGACGGACCAGCTGGACCGTCAGGCCACCCCTCGACGTGAACGTCGCGTGGTCCGGATCCTGGATGGTCAGGGAGCCGTCTGCTGCATTGATCGCGTCCGGATGATCGCCGTCCACGGAGCCGACGGGATCCCACCAGCTGCCGCCCGAATCGATCCCGCTCCACAGGCCGCAGTGCCCCAGCGAGAACGGCCGCGCCCCGGACGTGACCGGCGGCTGCGACTCTGGCCCGAGCAGTACGCCGAACGCGTCCTGACGCTCGATGGCGAGCTCGGATCCGCTCGACACGGTCACGTGGTACGACAGCGCGCCCACCCCAGCCTCCAGCGTGATGTCACCCTGCGGCCGCTCGGCCAGGGACGGGGCGCAGCCAGCGCCCGCGGCGCAGCCGAACGGCCCGACCTGGATGTAGGTCACCGCTGAACCCGGCGGCACGATCGTCGCCACCTGGGCGACGACCCTGCGGCAGTCGTCGGCGCCGAGCCCGATGCAGGCGGTCGGGACGGTGGTCAGGTCGGAGCCGGTCGGTTCCGCTGAACCCGGCGGCGTCGGCTCCGTCGATCCCGCTTGCGATGGACTCGCGCCCGACGTCGATGCCGGCGACACCGTCCCCCGCGGTGCTCCCGCCCCGGCGCATCCGCTCGCGACGAACGCGGCAACGACAAGCGCAAGCACGATCGATGCCCGAAGCATGCCGCCCGGACGTCCCGGCCAGCCCGACGGTTCCGGCGCCGATCGTGTCGCTCACAGCGACGATGTCGCGCTCAGCGACGCTGCCGTGATGGAGACGCGCGGTTCCTCCCTGACCCGCCTCAGCCAGCGAGCGGGACGATGCGGCCGTCGGCGTCGATGGTGGCCTGGCGGCGCCGACGCTTGAGCTCAGCGTCTGGAACCTGGTCGCGGGCGTGGTAGCTCGAGCGGACCAGCGGCGCGGACTCGACATGCCTGAAGCCGAGGGCGAGCGCAGCGGTCTTCATCTCCGCGAACTCGTCGGGGTGGTAGTAACGCTCCAGCGGCAGGTGCTGCATCGAAGGGCGCAGGTACTGGCCGATCGTCAGGATATCGACGTCGTTCTCGCGGAGGGCCTCGAACGCTTCCTGAAGCTCGTCGCGTGTCTCGCCCAGGCCGACCATCAGGCTCGACTTGGTATGCACCGGATAGCCGATCTGTCGCGCCATCTCCTTGGCGCGGCGCAGGACATATAGGCTGCGATCCCATCGCGCACGCTTGCGTACCGGCTTCTGGAGGCGCCGGACCGTCTCCAGATTGTGGTTGAGGATGTCCGGTCGGGCGTCCATGACCGTCTGTAGCCGGTCATCCGATCCGTCGAAGTCGGGGATCAGCACCTCGATGCCCATCCCCGGGCTCGTCTCGCGCATGGCGAGGATCGTCTCGGCAAAGATGCGCGATCCGCCGTCGGGGAGGTCGTCACGTGCGACGCTGGTGACCACGACGTGCTCGAGTCCCATGGTGGCGACGGCCTCCGCGACGCGACGGGGCTCGTCGTCGTCGAACCATGTCGGGCGGCCGGTCTTGACGGCGCAGAAGCCGCAGGCCCGGGTGCACGTGTCGCCGAGGATCATGATCGTGGCCGTGCGCTGGTCCCAACACTCCCCGATGTTCGGGCAGTGGGCCTCCTCGCAGACCGTGTTGAGCTCCAGCCCACGTAGCAGGCGCTTGAGTTCGTGGTAGTTGTCGCCGGACGGCAGCCGGGCACGGATCCAGTCCGGGTGGCGTCGCGGCGCGACCGATCCATCCGCCGCTGGCAGCCCGGCCAGGCCGCCACCACCGATCGAGATCGGCAGGTCAGACCGGCCGTGGTGTGGCGATGACGCGGCGGTCTGCGGCGGCTCGAACATCGGCAGCTCGCGAGTCATGGCCGGAGTGTAGTGCGAACCGATCGGGCGCCTCACGTGGCGACAGACCGCGTTCGACCCCAGCCGCCGCTCATCGGTCGTCGAATGTCGCTCGCAGACCGCTCGCGAGGTCCCGCGGCACGTACCCGAGCTCCGTGGCAGCCTTGGCCGACGAGCCCCAGAAGGTCACGCCGAGCGTCGACCGCAGGACCTCGCCTCGATCGTCCGGGAGGCGTGCGGCGCGCGCTACGGCCGCGGGAACCCGCGCGCCGACACGCAGGAAGAACGTCGGGATCTCGAGGCGGGGCAGCGTCCTGCCACCGAGCCGCGCGGCCATCACCATCGCGTCGCGCAGACGCATGTTCTGGCCGCCCAGGAAGTACGACTCGCCGATCCGGCCGCGATCGAGCGCTGCCACGATGCCAGCCGCCACGTCGTCGACGTAAACGGGCGAGATCCCGAGGTCGACGAGCGCGAGGTAGCGCAGGGTGCCGTCGTGGGCGCCCTTCAACTGCTGGCCGATCTGCGAGTGATCGTTCGGGCCATACGTCGTCCCGGGCATCGTGATCACGATCCTCGCCCCGGATCCGATCCGCTCCTGGACTGCGCGATGCGACAGGAACTTCGTCTCGTCGTAGTAGCTGAGGAAGCCATCCGTGAGGTCGCGTCGATAGCGCTCGTCGACGATCCGGCCGTGGGTGTTGCCGACGACGTTGAGCGTCGAGGTCGCGACCATCCGGTCGAGGCCGGCCGTCGCGAACGCGTCGAGCACCCGGTGGGTCGTCCCGACGTTGGCGTCATGCATCGCGGGCCGCTCGCTCGCCGGGATCCCGACCCGGTACATGCCGGCCAGATGGATCGCCGAATCGGTGCCGCGCATCGCGTCGACGATCGCGGCTGTCCGCGAGAGGTCGCCCTGGCGCAGAACGACACCGAGCTCGGCCAGCTCAGTGGCCTGATCGGGGTCGCGGACGACGGCCGTGACTTGATCGCCTCGCGCGGCGAGCCGGCGGGCGACCGCCCGGCCGATGAACCCGGCCCCGCCTGTTACGAGGACGCGCATCAGGTCACAGGGCCGGTGCGGGCCGACCGCCCGGAGGCGGTCAGTAGATCGGTGTCTCCGGCCCGACCGCCTCGAGCCATGCCTTGATGTCGCGGAGCAGCGCCGCCCCGCCTGCGCCATCGTTGGCGCGGTGGTCGACGCCGAGCACCATGTTCATCACGGGCCGGATCGCGATCACGTCGCCGTCGGGGGTCGACCGGACGACCGGACGCTTGGTGATCGCCTCCATCGTCACGATCCCGACCTCGGGGACGTTGAGGATCGGCATCACGAGGTTGGTACCGAGGTAGCCGGTGTTGTCGACGGTGAATGTGCCACCCCCGAAATCGTCCAGCCGCAGCTTGTTGGCGCGGGCACGGTTCGCGACGTCGGTGATCGCGACATTGAGGCCGTGGATCGAGAGCGTGTCCGCATCGCGGATGACCGGCACGAGCAGCCCGTCGTCGACCGCGACGGCGACCCCGATGTTGATCCTCCGCTTCGCGAGCAGGCCCTGGTCGGTCCAGTTCGCGTTGAAGGTCGGGTTCCGCTTGAGCGATTCCGCCGCGGCCTTGACGACGAAGGGCACATAGCTCAGCGAGATGCCCTCCTTCGCCTGATACGTCCTCTTCGCTCCCTCCCGCGCCGCGACCAGCCGTGTGGCGTCGACCTCCATCTGGACGTACGCGTGGGGCGCCTGCAACGCGCGGGTCATCTGCGCGGCGATGCCTTTGCGCATCTGGGTCATCGGCAGGAGGACCTCGTCGGCTCCCTCCGGGAACTCGACGGGCGCGCCTGTGGGCCTGGACGCCGGTGGCGTGGCCGGGGCCTGGGCCTCTGCCGGGGCGGGGGTCGCGCCCTGACTGGCCGCCGTCGGCGGGGCGCCCTTGGCCATGACGGGGACGGGCACGGCGCCACCCGTGCGGATGGCTTCGACCACAGCCAGGACGTCATCCCGCGTGATCCGACCACCGCCGCCGGTCCCGACGATCTGCTCGGGGCTGAGGGCGTGTTCGCGCAGTAGGCGCCGGACGGCAGGGGTCATGCGGGCGTCGGGATCGCCCTGCGCGCCGGGAGCCTGGGTTGCCGTGGGTGGCGGCGTGGTGGCTGCGGCGGCGGGAGCGGGCGCCTTCGCCGCCGACTCGTCGGATCCGGCGGGGCCTATCGTCTCCACGGGGACCGGGTCGTCGGACGCTGCCTTTGGCGCATCGCCCGGCGACTTCGCGTCGGTGGGCTGAGAAGCTGCGGCGGATGCGGGAGCCGACGCGGACGTGCCGTTGCCGTCGGTCGAGGCGCCGTCGGTCGAGGTGCCGCCGGTCGAGGCGCCGCCGGTCGAGGCACCCTCGTCGGCGGTCTCGATCACGGCGATCTCGGCATTGTTCGCGACCGTCGCGCCTTCCTCGGCGAGGATCTCCTTCAGGACCCCCTCGAACGGCGACGGGACTTCGGCATTGACCTTGTCCGTGATGACCTCGAGCAGCGGCTCGTACTTGTCGACATGGTCGCCCGGCTGCTTGAGCCACTTACCGATCGTCCCCTCGGCGACGCTTTCGCCGAGCTGGGGCATCGTCACCTTCGCCACGTTCGCTGCTCCTTCGCGGGTCGTCGTCTCGCGACAGGCCTAGTGTCGCCCATCCGGGCGATCGCGGTCGAGTGCCGCCGTGGGCGGCGGAACGGGCAAGGCCGTAGCCTCGCCTGGACGGGCGCGGAACACGCATCATGCACGGACATGGATACGGCCCGGTTCGAACGCCTCGTGGCCATACGACCCGGTGAGGGGCAACTCGTCGCGCGCGTCGCGCTCATGTTCGCGGTGCTCGAGGCGGCGCGCGGGTTCGGGGAGGTCGGTGCCGATGCTCAACTCGTCGCCCGCTACGGCACCGAGGGACTACCGGGCGCTTTGCCATTCCTATTCATCGCGCTTGGCATCTCCGGGCTCGTGGTCTCCCTGGCATACGCGGTGGGTCTGGCACGATTTGCGCGGCCACGCCTGTTCGTCGCGATCCTCGTGGTTGCCGCGGCGCTGCTTGTCTTCGAACGTCTCGCCCTCGCCGCCGGGATGATCGTCGTCATCCCCATCGTCTGGCTGACGGTGCAGCTCGCGAGTGCGATCAACCTGACGATCGGTTGGACGGTGGCCGGCGCCTCATTCGATGCCCGCCAGGCCAAGCGCCTCTTTCCTGTGCTGATCGGTGCGGCCATCGTGGGCAGTTTCGTCGGGACGCTTCTGGCGGGCCCCGTGGCCGGGCTGTTCGGCGTCGAAGAGCTCCTGACGGTGCAGGCCGCCCTGCTGATCGCTGGCGCCGTCGTGCTCGACCGATTGCCCAGGACGCGCCGGCGCTCGCCGACCACGGCCAGCGCGTCGGTCGTGGAAGGTCTGCGCGTCGGCTTCGATACCGTGCGCGCGTCGTCGTTGCTGCGCCTGGTCGCCCTCGCGTACGTCCTTCTCGCTGTGCTGTCGTTCTCGGTCTCGTATCCGTTCTACATCGCTGCTGCCGATGAGTTCGCTGGCCAACCCGCCGTGCTGGCGACCGCGCTGGGTCTCCTCTCGGCGGCCGTCACCGGCGCGTCGTTCCTACTGTCCTTGTTCGTCGCGAACCGGCTGTACGCGCGGTTCGGCGTGTCGGCCGGTGCGCTGGCCCTGCCCCTCGTGTACCTGGTCGGATTCGGCGTGTGGCTGCTCCAGTTCTCGTTTGCAACGGCCGCCGCATTCCGGTTCTCGCAGCAGGTCACCCAGCGGGGTGTGTCGAACGCCGCCTGGAGCGCCTTCTACAACGTGGTCCCCGCGGAGCGGCGAGCACAGGCGATGGCCTTCAACGACGGCGTACCCGGGCAGCTCGGAACCATCGTCTCGGGGCTGTTGTTGCTCGCTGCCGCCGCGCTGCCAGGCCTCACGGCTGTGTTCCTCCTCGGCGCCGTCACGGCCGCGATCGGGACGGTCGTGGCGCTCGGGATCCGCCACCGCTATGCCGCGAGCCTCATGACCGCGTTGAGATCGGGCCTCGCCGAACAGATCCTCGAAGGCGGTCCTGGCCTTCCGGTCATGGTCGAGCGCCCGGATGTCAGAGCGGTCCTGCTGGCCGCGCTGGAGGCGCCTGAGGCGCGAACCAGGCGCCTGGCGGTCGAATTGCTCGGTCGATCGGCGACGCTGCGGCCGGACGATCGAGCTCGCCTCGCGCCGCTGGTCGACGACCCGTCGCCGGCAGTCCGCGGCGCAGTCGCCGTCGCACTGGCGGGCGACCCGAGCGACGAGCGTCCGGCGCAGATCGTCATGGGATTGCTGAGGTCCTCAGCGGGCGTGGATCGCGTCGCAGGCCTCGAAGCGGCCGCACGCGTGCCGGAGCGTATCCCGTCGAGCGCCATCGCGCCGCTGCTCGGCGATGGATCGGCAGTAGTCCGCGCTGCGGCCATCGAGGCGGCGGCCGCACATCCCGAGGCCGAGGCATGCGCGTCGATCGCGGCCCTGATCGCCGCGCTCGGGGACGACGCGACGAGTGTTCGTGCGGCCGCATCCAGAGCGCTGCGGGAGCGGCCGGGCGCAGGACCGGCGCTCACACACGTGCTGCGCACCGGATCGCCCCGGGCGCAGGATGCGGCCCTCGCCGCGATGACGAGTCACGTCGAAGCCGTGCGCGAGGATCTGCTCCATTGGGCGGAGGAACGCATCGCGCGCGCTGCGACGCTCCATCGCGCACGCTCCTCGATCGATGTCGACGACTCATCGACATCGATCCGCGGATATCTCGACGTCGTCATCGGGCAGCGCGCGCGACGCAACGAGGACCAGGCGATCGCGGCCCTCGTCGCGGTCGGCGCACCGTCGGCCAGTGGGCTGATGCGTCGATCGCTTCGGTCGACCGATCCAGAGGCGCGGGCACAGGCGATCGAGGCGCTCGACTCGCTGGGCGACCGGCGGCTCGGGCGGGCGCTCGCGGCCTGCCTCGAGGCCACGGGCGACGGGTCGCGACGAGACGGTGCCACGATGCTGGAGCGGCTGAGCCATGATGAGGACCCGTGGATCGCGATGCTGAGCAGCCGTGTTCTGGAGGCGAGCACCCAGCGGACCCGCGCGCCGACCGGTGCCGTGGTCGACGGCGAGGAACCGATGACACGACCCGATAACGCCGTGACCGAGCTGGACACGATGCTGCTGTTGCGGCGCGTCTCGCTCTTCGCCGACCTCGAGCCCGAAGACCTCCAACGGATCGCGATGGTGGCGACCGAGCGTGACTACGAAGCGGGCGAGGTGCTCATGGGCGAGGGCGACGTCGCCGATGAGATGTTCATCATCGCCGAGGGCGCGGTCCGCGTCGTCCATCGCGCTGCGGACGGCACCGAAGAGTTCATCCGCACCTACGAGGCGGGCGACCACATCGGTGAGCTGGCGATCCTGCGCGAGGGACCTCGAGCGGCCACAGTCATCGCCGAGGAGGGTGGCGTCCGTGGGTTCGTCCTGGGTGGCGACGGGCTTCGGGCGATCCTGCGCGAGCGGCCCGATGCCGCGATGGCGATGCTCGCCACGCTGGCAGAGCGCATCAGCCGGCACTAGGCCGAACGCGATGAGCGTCGACACGACTCGCGGCACCCTGCCCACCGGCACCGTCACATTCCTGCGCACCGATGTCGAGGGATCGATGCGGCTGGTGCGCGAGCTCGGACCGGCCTGGGACGCGGTGAGCGCGTCGCACATGGGCATCATCCGGCGCGAGATCGACGAGCACGGCGGCATCTCCGTGCGCACCGAGGGCGACGCCGTCTTCGCCGTCTTCCCCGAGGCGCGCGCGGCCGTCTCCGCGGCGATCGGCGCGCAACGAGCTCTCGTCGCCCATCCGTGGCCCGACGGGGCCCTTCTGCGGGTCCGGATGGGACTGCATTCGGGCGAGGCCTACCTGGCGGGCGACGACTACGGTGGGTTCGAGGTGAACCGGGCGGCGCGAATCGCGGCGGCCGGCCACGGCGGCCAGATCGTGCTGTCCGAGACGACCCGGGCGCTCGTGGCGGACGCTCTGCCCGACGGCGTGGGGATCCGCGATCTCGGGCGCCATGCCCTCCGTGACGTGCCGCGTCCCGAGCACCTGTTCCAGCTCGACGTTCCGGGCCTCCTATCGGAGTTCCCCGCCCTTCGGTCGGGTGACGCGACGGTCGGTGACCTGCCGTCGAGACTTACGAGCTTCATCGGGCGCGACGCAGAGCTCGACGAGCTCGACGACCTCCTCGCCGAACGACGACTTATCACTCTCACGGGGCCGGGCGGCATCGGCAAGACCAGCCTCGCGGTGGAGGCCGCACGCCGGGCGGCGGACCGCTTCGGCGACGGGGCGTGGTTCGTGCCGCTGGCCGATCTCGAGGACCCCGGGGACGTCAGGGCGACGATCGCCCGAACGATCGGTCTGCACGACGGTCCGGGACGCCCCGCCGCCGAGGGCCTTCGACCGTATCTCGCCGACCGGTCGATGTTGATCGTGCTCGACAACTTCGAGCGACTGCTCCACGCGTCCGGTGACGTCGCCGATCTCCTCGATGCATCCGAGGCATCGCGGATCATCGTGACCAGCCGCGCACCGCTGCGGATCGCTGGTGAACAGGAGTACCCGCTCCAGAGCCTGGGTGCGGACTGTCCACGGCTGTTCGCGGAACGTGCGCGCTCGGTCCGACCGGGTTGGGACGCCGGAGCCGACAGCGTCGTCGTCGACGAGGTTTGCGAGCTCCTCGACCGGCTGCCGCTCGGCGTGGAGCTCGCAGCGGCACGCGTCGCGCACCTGCCGCTGGCGGCGATCCGCGACCGCCTCCTTGCGCACCTACCGCTGCCAGGCCCGGGTCCGCGTAACGTGCCCGATCGACAGCGGACCCTGGCGGGCGCGATCGCCTGGAGCCACGACCTCCTCGGACCCGAGCTCCAACGTGTCCTGCACGACCTCGCGGTGTTCGATGGCGGCTTCGACTACGAGCAGGCGGCCCAGGTCGTCGAATCGTCGGCCGACGGCGGCGATGTGCTGGATCAGCTGGCGACCCTGGTCGATCAGAGCCTGATCAAGCGCGACGCGGCTGGGACGGGCATCCGGTTCGAGATGCTCGAGACGATCCGAGCCTTCGCGCTCGAGCGACTCCGGGACGACGGTCGCGAGGATCCAGTGCATCGGCGCCACGCGATCGTCTACCTGGCCCTTGCGGAGACCGCGGCACCCAACCTGCCGGGGCCGGACCAGCCGCGCTGGCTCGATCGGCTGACCATCGACTATCCCAATCTCCGCGCAGCGATCCGTTGGTCGATCGACGCGGGCGAGGCCGAGCTTGCGCTCCGATTCGTGGCCGCGATGTGGCGGTACTGGCAGCAGGACGGCCGGCTCGTCGAGGGCACGGAGTTCGCCGAGAGCGCGCTGGCCATGCCCGGCTCGGAAAGCCCGACGCCAGCCCGGCTTGCTGCGCTGTCCGCTGCCGGGGGGATCGCCTACTGGCACGGACGCCGCGAGGACTCCTTCCGCCACTACCACGAGGAACTGGTGTTGGCTCGCGAGTTGGGGGACGTCGCGTACGAGGCCGACGCGACCTGGAACCTGTCGTTCGAGCGGTATATCGCCGAGGACACCTCCGGCACGGCCGGGATGCTGGAGGCGGCAGGTCGCCTGTACGAGCAGATCGGCGACGAGCGCGGTGCGGCCAGGGTCGAATGGTCACGCGTGACGGTGCTGGGAAGCGACCATCCCTCCACGATCGAGCTGGCGACCCTGGAGACTTTGAGCGAGGAGTTCGAGCGGCTCGGGGACCCCTGGTACACGTTCCAGACGTACATGAGCATCGCGTGGGTGCACTACATGGCTGGGGACGTTGCGACAGCCAGCCTCTGGTACATCCGCGCCATCGTCGGCTCGAGCTCGCTCCGGGACGTCACAGGGACCACCATCGGGATCCCGGTCGCAGCGCTGCTGGCGCTCCAGGCCGGTCGTCCGGAAGACGCCGGGATGCTGTTAGGGGCCTCGGACCATCTGGGTGAGCTGTATGGCGTGAAGGCGCCTCTCGGCCTGCGCGAGTTGCTCGGAGTGAGCGATCCACGCGGACACGTGCTGGAGGCGCTCGGCGAGGAGGGCTACGAAGCCGCCTTCGCGACGGGACGCCAGATGACCCTGGAGCAGGTGGTCGCGCTCATCGTCCGCATCCAGGACGAGACGTGGGGCGCCGGCCAAGCTACGGCTGAGCGGAGCACCTGACACACGAACGCGACGCCCTCGGTGAGGACGTCGCGTCGCGATCCGTCGGCGAGACGCCTACCGCGGATCGATCCCCCAGTCGGTGAAGTACTCGGTGACCTCCGGGGTGTCGGTGATCTGGACGAGGTCCGTCCCGTCGACGCGCATCGTGTAGATGTCGTTCTTGTCGGAGCCGTCCAGGGCCATATGGAACAGGATCCGCGTCCCGTCGGGCGAGTATTGCGGGTCCCCCAACCACCCGACAGAGGCCGGGACGTTCAGGGTGCGGGGGTCTGTGCCATCGGGGTGCATGACGAGGAAATGATCACCCGCGTCGACGAGGAGCCACTGGCCATCGGGCGACCAGGTCGGCGTGGAGTCGACCTGGGTCGAGACGACCTGACGCCCGTTGCCGGTCGCGACGTCGACGACCCAGAGCGTGGCCACGCTATCGGAGACATGATGGAGGTACCCGAGCTGGCGGCCGTCCGGCGAGAAGTCGCCCGGGATGTCGTTGTTGCCCTTACCGTTCGTCGTGAGGCGGATGGCATCGCGGCCATCGGACGCGTTCACCAGGTAGATGCCGTTGTCGGTCGGGTCATTCTCGTTCCAACCCTCGGCGGCGAGACGTTGACCATCGGGCGACCATGTCGAACAGCCGAGGGTCACATCCCCGACGGTATTGTCGAGCAGCCGTGGATCGGTCCCATCCACGTTCACCACTTTCATTGCGACCGCGATCTGTCGGCCATCCGGTGAGAACTGCGGACATTCGTTGGCGCCGGGCAGGAAGATATGCGTGTCGGAGCCGTCGGGTCGGGCGATATGGATCACGGTGTCGTCGACAGAGGCATCGAATCGACCGAACACGATCGGTCCGTTGACGATCGGTGCCGGCGCGAGCCGAAAGCCACCGACCGTGAGACCGACGGCGGCGACCGCGATGAGCAAGGCGAGGATGAGTAGCAGCACCCATGCGGGCGCCGACATCGGGCGTCCAAGCGTGCGGGCTGTGTTGGACATCGGGAGGCTCCTCAAGGACGCCAGCCATGCCGGTTGCTGCCGGCGGCCGACGGTCGTGGCAAGGATCGCGTCGACCTGACCGTCAGCGACGGTACGATCGGCGGTCGCCTCGAAGTGGGCGCGGAGAAACAGTTCGACGTCGCGTTGGGCGGTCATGTCGTTCGCTCCGCGGTCCGAGCGATCGGTCGGTCGTCCGCATCGACAGTGGCGCGGAGGGCCGTGAGCGCCCGATGGAGGCGGGACTTCATGGTCCCGGCTGGAATACCGAGGACGGAAGCCGCCTCGGCGATAGGCAGATCGAGATAGAACGACAGCACGATCACCGTCCGTTGATCGACGGTCAGGTCACGAAGGCCTCGTTCGAGCTGGTCGGTCACGGCGAAAGCGGCGTGGTGGTCGGCGATCTCCGGATCGTCGTTGGCCAGGAGCGGAAGCTCGACGGCCCGCCGACGGGCCCGACGGCGCGCGTCCTGGCAGGTGCGAACGAGCAACGTGGTCATCCAGGCATCGAATCGATCTGGATCGCGCAGTCCCGGAAGGCTTCGCCACGCGTCGACGAAGGCGTCCTGGACGGCGTCTTCGGCCAGGCCGTAGTCGCGAAGGATCAGCCGAGCGATCGCGTTGAGTCGGCCGATCGAGGACGCGACGAGGCGCGCGAAGGCGTCATGATCGCCCTCCCTCGCCAAGATCACGAGTTCTCGATCCATCGTGCCGCCTGACCTGACGCGGACATCTTCCGCGGTCGACGTGTATGTCCGTCAGTTCGTCGGAAAGGTTCCATCTTGCGCTAGCCAACGGCAGTCCTATGCTTGGTCCATGCTCGTCGATCTGCTCGAGACGATCTGGTCGAACCTCCGGATCCTGGTTCCGATGGCGGGGTTCGTTGGACTCCTCCTCGGCTTGGCCCTGTTCCATCGGTCGACACGCGCTGAGGGCGACCCTGTCGCTCGATGGCGGTATCGAGATCTCGCCTCAGATCCCGCGCTCGTTCCACCACGACTTGAGGGGCGTCATTCTTCGGATTGGCCGGGGTCGCCCCAGGTCGATCTCCCGGCCGCACGTCGGATGGCGCGCGCGATGCTGATCGCGGCGATCGCTATGCCGGCCGTTGTCGTCATCCTGTGGTTCCTGCAGCCCGGTGGGTTCCACGGAATGATCTACGAGCATCCGTGGTACGAGATCGCCCTGCCGTGGGTGGGTGTGGCCGGCTACCTATTCGGCCTGAGCTGGATGATCCGGATCTACCGCGCCGATCCTGAGCCCGACGAACGGACCTGGCGCTACCGGCAGTAGCGTCCCGCCGACGCGGTTTCCTGCCATATCATCATGTGGTGAACCTCAGGCGAGCGATGTGAGCTCGAACGCCTCCGGTGGTGCATAGTCATGCAGCCATGCGGGTAAGGCCACGAGGCGATGTCAGCCAGCGCGCTGGATGGACATACAGCTCCGGGCGCGAGATGGGCTCGAGATGCTGCCTAGCGTTCACCAGGTGCAGATTTGGCAGGATCGCCGCGCAGGATCGCCTCGCCGCAGCCCGTGGCGCGACCCTCCTAGGACCTGACCCGGAGCCCTTCCTCGCGCCGGCGCGCGGCACCCCAGCGCGGGTCGCCCGCCGTGGCTTCATAGCCGCGCTTCGTGAGCGCCTCGAGCTCGGCGAGCAGCGGCTCATCGACCTTGGCGAAGTTGAAGCAGGACTTCCCCTGCATCCGCTTCCTGAGCGCCGGTGAGACGTCGTCGAGCAGCGATGGCTGCACGTACACAGGCATCAGGTAATAGCTGACGTACCTCTTGCCGACGCGCGTCGCGCCGAACCATGTCGACGGATCGCGCTCAGCCTCGGGGGCCATGTCGACGCCGAACCACTGCGACGAGTCGGCAGATACGTACATCTTCCCTGCATAGGGTGCGAGCATCGACTTGAAGCGCTCGAACAGTCGACCGAACTCGTCGTCGGGCACGCCACCCTCCCTCAGTACGCCGCCAGCTTGCGGATCGCGTCGGCGATCTTCTCGGGGCTGACCATGAACCAGTCCTCGAGGACGTGGTTGTAGGGAACGCCGGGAACGTCCGGCCCCGCGATGCGCGTGACCGGTCCGTCGAGGTAGTCGAACGCCTCCTCGGCCACGAGCGCCGCGACCTCGGCGCCGTACCCGCCGAACCGGTTGTCCTCGTAGACGATCAAGCATTTGCCGGTCTTGCGGACCGACTCGAGGACCGTTTCCGTGTCGAGCGGTCGCAGTGTGCGCAGGTCGACGACCTCGACGCTGATGTCCTCCTCGGCGACGCGATCGGCGGCCTCGAGCGCGTAATGGGCCATCAGCCCGTACGCGAACACCGAGATCTGGGTCCCCGGGTGGGTCACGGCCGCCTTGCCGAGCGGGATCGTGTAGTCGGTGTCGGGCACGTCGCCCCGGACCGAGCGGTACATCTTCTTGTGCTCGAAGAACAGCACCGGGTCATCGTTGCGGATCGAGGAGCGCAGCAGGCCGCGGGCGTCGTACGGCGTCGATGGGACGACCACCTTCAGGCCCGGGACGTGGGTGAAGAACGCCTCCACACTCTGCGAGTGGTATAGCGCGCCGTGGACGCCTCCGCCGTACGGCGCGCGAATGACCATCGGCACGCCGTAGCCATTGTTCGATCGATAGCGCATCCGGGCGGCCTCGGACACGATCTGGTTGAACGCCGGGAAGATGAAGTCGGCGAACTGGATCTCGGCGATCGGTCGCAGGCCGTTGACCGCGGCGCCGATCGACGCGCCGACGATCATCGATTCGGTCAGGGGGGTGTCGATCACCCGGTCGTCGCCGAACTCGGCCCACAACCCGTCGGTCGCCAGGAACACGCCGCCCTTCTTGCCTACGTCCTCGCCGAGGATGATCACCGACTCGTCGCGGCGCATCTCGTCGGCCAGCGTCTCGCGGATGGCGTCGATGAAGGTCCTGGCCGGCATCAGTCGACGTCCTCGACGAAAACGTAGCGCATCGCGGTCGCCGGGTCGGGGTCGGGCTGCGATTCGGCGTATTCGGTCGCCTCGTCGACGATGTCCTTGATCTCGGCCACCAGCTTGGCCTCGATCTCGTCAGTGAGGACACCGGCGTCCCGCAGCTGAGCGCGGAATGCCGGCAGCGGGTCGCGCTTGCGCTCTTCCGCGAGCTCCTCCTCGGAGCGATACTTCGTCTGCTGGTCATCCGACGAGTGCCCCGTGAGACGCGTGACCTTCGCCTCGATGAGCGTCGGGCCCTCGCCAGCCCGGGCGCGAGCGACCGCGTCGCGAGAGGCGGCGTAACAGGCCAGAACGTCGTTGCCGTCGACGACGATCCCCGGGATGCCGTACCCGGCGGCCCGCTCGGCGACGTTCGGCACCGACACCTGGCGGGCCATCGGCACGCTGATCGCGTAGCCGTTGTTCTCGACCACGAAGACGAACGGCAGCTTGTGGATCGCAGCGAAGTTCAGGCCCTCGTGGACGTCGCCCTGGTTGCTGCTCCCCTCCCCCATGGACGTCATCGCGACCTGGCCGGTCTTGCGGATCTTGGCGGCCAAGGCGATCCCGACGGCGTGGAGGAGCTGCGTCGCGACCGGCGACGAGACCGACACGAGGTTGTGCTCGTGGGAGCCGTAATGGCCGGGCATCTGACGGCCGCCCGAGGACGGATCGTTGGCCGTCGCGTACTGGGCGGTCAGGATGTCGCGAGGGCTCATGCCGAACGTCAGGCACGTGGCGATCGATCGATAGAACGGCGCGATCCAGTCGTGGCCCTTCTGGAGCGGCCAGGCGATGCCGACCTGGGCACCTTCGTGGCCCTGGCCGGAGATCACGAACGGGATGCGGCCTGCGCGGTTGAGGATCCACATCCGCTCGTCGAGTGCCCGGGACAGCGCGACGAGGCGGTACATCGCGACGAGGTCCGCGTCGGTCAGTCCGACGCTCGCGGCAAGGCTCGTGTCGCTCCCCTTCGTCACGGCCATCGGACGATCAGAAGTTGATCGAGCGTCCGTCGACGGCCATCGCGGCCTCCCCGATGACCTCCGACAACGTCGGATGGGCGTGCGTCGCCCCGCCCATCTCCCAGGCCGTCGCGTCGAGCTCGAAGGCGAGGGATGCCTCCGCGATCAGGTCGGTCGCGTGGGGGCCGATGATGTGGACGCCCAGCGTGTCCTGGTTCTCGCTGTTCGAGATCACCTTGGCGAAGCCCTCGTACTCGCCGCCGATGATCGCCTTGGCGATCGCCTGGAACGGCACCTTCCCGACCTTGTACGGCGTGCCCGCCGCCTTGACCTGCTCCTCGGTCAGGCCGATCGAGGCGATCTCCGGCCGGCAATAGGTCGCCCGCGGCTGGGCGTTGTAGTCCATCTCATGGACGTCGGCCTCCCCGGCGATCACGTGCGCTGCGATGAGGCCCTCGTGCGCGGCCGTGTGGGCTAGCCACAGCCCGCCGATGCTGTCGCCGATCGCGTAGACGTGCGGCTCCTTCGTACGCATCCGGCCGTTGACCTTGATCACGCCCTTGTCGGTCTCGACCTTGGTCGACTCGAGACCGATCTCCTCGATGTTGGCGGCCCGACCCGTCGCCACAAGCATCATCTCGGCACGCAGTTCGGCCTGCTCCTTGCCGTCCGGGCCGACCATCAGGCAGATCCCGCCCTTCTCCACCGACACCTTGGCGGGGTCGAAGCGGGCGTCGGTCATCACGGTCATGCCGCGACGCTCGAACGAGCGATGGAGTGTCTTGCTGACCTCGAGGTCCTCAAGCGGGACGATCTGCGGCGCGTATTCGAGCAGCGTCACCTTCACCCCGACGTCCGCGAACATGCTGGCGAACTCGACGCCGACCGCTCCCGCGCCGACGATCACGATGTCCTTCGGCAGAGTGGACATAGTGAGTACGTCGTCGCTCGTCACGATGCGCTTGCCGTCCGGGGTCAGACCCGGCAGCGACTTGACTCGAGAGCCCGTCGCCAGGATCACGTCCGTTGCCTGCAGGACGCGCTCGCCGCCCTTGCCCGGTGTCCCGTCCTCGCCGGGCTGGCTGACGCGGATCTTGTTCGGGCCGTCGAGACGGCCGCGCCCGTCGACCCAGGTGACCTTGTTCTTCGTCACGAGCGTCTTGAGTCCGGTCCACATCCGCTTCACGACCGCGTCACGCCGAGCGGCGAACGCCGCGTAGTCGACGGCGGGTTCGCCCGGCAGCGTCACGCCGAAGTCCTTCGCGTGGCGGACTCTGTCGGCGAAGGCGGCCGACTCGAGCAGAGCCTTGGTCGGGATGCAGCCTCGGTGGAGGCACGTCCCACCGATCTTGTCTTCGTCGACGAGTGCCACCTTGAGGCCGAGCTGCGCGGCGCGGAAGGCGGCCGTGTAGCCGCCCGTGCCGGCGCCGAGCACGACGACGTCGAAGTCGTTGGACGAGCCGACGGCCATGGGTCAGGGAGCCTCTGGGAGCCTCGGCGCGGAAGCCGTCGAACAGGCGTCGAGGGTCTGCGCGGGCGGGTGGATCATCGCGTTCGATGGTACGCGTGCCGTTGCGACGGGCGCAACCGACGGATGTCCGGCCGCCCGGTCGGCCGGTGCTAGACTCGGGCTCCTCGAACCACCTTCGAACAGGAGCATCGATGGGACCGGACTTCGCGCGGACGGTCGGCCTCATGCTCATCGCGTACCTGGCAGGTTCGATCCCGGTCGGCTCGATCGTGGCGCAGCTGGTCGGCGGACCCGACCTCCGCTCGATCGGATCGGGTCGGACGGGCGGCACGAACGCTCTCCGTGCGCTGGGCCGGAAATGGGCCGTCGTCGTCGTCATCGGCGACCTGCTGAAGGGCGCGCTGCCCGTCCTGCTGGCACGGATCGTGACCGGTGATCCGCTCGTCGAGGTGCTGTGCGGCGGAGCCGCCGTCGCCGGCGCGATCTGGAGCGTGTTCGTCGGGTTCCGCAGCGGCCGTGGGGTGGGCACCGGTGTGGGGACGATGCTCGTGATCCAGCCGATCGCTGTGCTGCTCGCGACGCCGGTCTTCGTCGTCGCTATCCTGCTGACTCGCTACGTGTCCCTGGGTTCGCTGCTCGGGTCGGCGGCGATGATCCCGGTGATGCTGCTCGTCCTGCTGCTCGTGCCGGATACACCGCTGCCGTACGTCATCTACACGGCGGTCGGAACGGCGTTCATCTGGCTCGCCCACGCCGACAACATCGACCGGCTGTTGCACGGCACCGAGCGAAAGTTCGACCTGGGCTTGCTGGCCGGGAAACGGTCGAGCGGCGGCTGACTCGTCGCCCCGAACCGCCGCCCGCTAGGCCGAGAGGCGTTCGCGGGCTATCGCGGCCGCCGCTCCAAGCTCCCGGACGGCCTCGGGTGTGCGCGGCCAGAGGTGAACGATGAGGTGCGAGATCCCGAGGGCCACGTAGCCCGCGAGCGCCTCCCCGATCGTCTCGGCGCTACCGCCGATCGCCTCGGCCGGGCGGTCGTCGTCGGCAGGTGACATCGCGACGAAGATGCCCGCGCTGAGCTCGATGGCGTCACGCGGGCGGCCCACCTTGTCCATGGCATCGTGCAGTCGGGAGATGCGCTCGCGCAGCTCGTGCGCCTCGGTCGGGAGCCCGTACCACGCCGCGTTCCAGGCATCGGCATGGCGGGCTACGAGATCGAGCATGCGCGGACCCTTGCCTGCGATCAGGATCGGTGGACCCTCGGGCCGCGGTCCGGGCGGGACGAGCGGCGCGTCGGCGGCGTGGTGCCACCTGCCCTGGAAGGTCGCTCGGCCGGTCCGCAGCATCGGCCGGATGATCTCGAGTGCCTCCTCGAACTGGCTGACCCGGTGGTCGAACTCGTAGCCGTAGGCATCGAACTCCGGCTGGTGCCAGCCGCACCCGAGACCGAGCACGAAGCGGCCGTGGCTCACCTCGTCGATCGTCGTCGCCATCTTGGCGGTGAGCGCTGGATTGCGGAACGGCACGCACAGCACGAGCGGTCCGATCTCGACGCGGCTCGTGAGAGCGGCGACCGCCGACAGGATCGTCCAGGCCTCGTGGATCCCATCGGTCTCCTCGGAGTCGTCGTGGCGGAACACGAGATGGTCGGCGCACCAGACCGAGTCGAGACCGCTTTCCTCCGCGGTCAGTGCCATGTCCTTGAATAGGGACCACCGGTCGGGTCCGCGCAACAGCTCCTGTTGCCCGATGGGCAGCATCAGACCGATCTTCATGCCGGCGATGCTAGTCGGTGGCGCGCCGTGGCACGCCGTGCTCCTGGAATCGATCGACCCGGGTCGGCTGACGGCCCGGGTCGGGGATCACGCTGGTTCGGCGGGCCGTGAGTCGGCCCGCGCCGAGAGGATGGGACTAGGCGCCGCGCATGCTCCGGAAGCAGTCGCTGCAATAGACGGGCTTGCCGCTCGTCGGTCGGAATGGGACCTGCGCCTCGCGGCCGCAGTTCGAGCAGGTGGCTGCGAACATCTCGCGCGGGCCGCGGTCGCGGTATCCACCGCCACCACCGTACCCACCACCGCCGCCGCCAGCGCTACCGCCGGCGGAGTAGCCGCCGCCGGCGCCGTAGCTGCCATACGAGCTGCTGCCGCCGCCGTCCGCGTTGCGGGCGGCCTTGCGGCTTGCCCGACACGAAGCGCAACGGCGCGGCTCGGTGAAGCCACGCTGCGCATAGAAGTCCTGCTCGGACGCCGTGAACACGAATTCCTGTCCACAGTCCGCGCAGGTCAGATTCTTATCGCTGTACAAAGAACAGACTCCTCTCGGTAGCCGGCGCGATCCCATCGGGTTTCTCGCGTCAGCCGTGAGGAGTCCGAGTTGCGTCGAGCTACGTTCTGGCCACGGACGCTTCCGTGGCGTTTGCCAGCGGGATGGTACCGCGCTCGAACCGTGCTTGTACAGCCCTGACTTTCGGCTCAGAAAGGGGCCACGGCGAACAGGTGGCTGAACTGTTTGCACCAGATGATCGCGCTCCGGAATCGGCTCGGGTCCGTGCCGGCGGGAAGGTCGTAGCCGAACGACCCGTCGGTCGCCTTGAGCAGGCCCACCTCGAGGGCATCGTTCGCGTATTCGTCCGCGGCGGTCGACAGGTAGACATAGAGGTCCGGGCCGTTTCGCACACTGAAGTCCTGCAGCCGCAGGTGGAAACGGCCGGGCTCCACCTCGATGATCGACGCGGTCCCGTGTCCGAAATGGAACTCGTCGGTGCCGGAAAACCGGCCCGTCGCGACGGTCGTCGGTGGGAACGGCGTGGGCTCGGGCGTGGGGGCGGCGGTCGCGGCGGAGGTCGGACGCGCCGTCGCTGCCGATGCGGCGACCGACGGCGCCGGGGTCGAGACGATGGCGGGAGCGGCCGCCGGACCGGCCTCGACGAGCGAAGTCCGGATCCAGATCGGCGAGGCGAGATACCACGTCATCGGTATGCCCACCGCGAGAGCGACGGCGAGGGCGATCGCCGACCGACCCGGGTGCCGGCGCGCGGCGGCGAACCATCCGCGCCGCCAGGCGATGAGGACGATCGACGCAGCGACCACCGCCGACACGGCCGCGATCGGCAGGCGGTAGTCGTAGAGGGCGTTGAAGAACGATCGTCCGACGTCGCCGATCGCGTCCATGCGCCAGAGGGTGACCGGCTCGCGTGACGCCCCGATGACGGTCGCACGTCCGGCCGTTCGCCCGGGCGCCGGCCGCGCCCTCAGTCGGTGGGAGCCGCCGCGTACTCGCGAGCCGCGCTGGCGAGGTAGGTGTCGCGTTCCCGCTCGCAGCGCTCGACGCTCCAGCCGAGCTCCCGGGCCATGATCTCTGCGACCCTCGCCGCGACCGCGGCGCGCGCGTCCCCGAGCTCGGGGCTGAGCCGGAACCGTCGAGACAACACGTCGTCGACCGACAAGGCGAGCTCGTGGCGGACCGCCCAGGCCACCTCTGCCTCGAGGAACGGTCGTTCCGGCACGAGCGGCTGAAGGAGATCGAGGTCGGCGCCGAGCGCGGCGACGCCCGGCGCCTCGGTACCGTGCCGGGCGACGAGCCGAGCCGCCGCGTCCGGATGCGCGTTGGCAACGGCCGAGATGCTGCCCACCTCGGCGGCGAGACGTTCGCGATCGGGCAGGTCGGCCGCGCCTATGAGCCGCCGATCTGCCGTATCGCTCGGTCGGCGCCGGGCTCCTTCACCGCCCAGGACGGCATCGATGACGTCGCGCGCCATGACCCGGTACGTCGTGTATTTGCCGCCGGCGATGCGGACCACGCCGTTCGATTCGACCGTCACCCGGTGCTCGCGCGACGCCTTTACGGTCGACCCGCCGGACGGCGCGATGAGAGGCCGGAGACCTGCGAACGTGCCGACCACGTCGTCCCGTCCGAGCCCCACATCGAGCGTGTCGTTGACGGTCGCCAGCAACTCGTCGATCTCCTGGCGACTCGCCGACGGTCGGTCGGCGGGTCCGTCATATGGTGCGTCCGTCGTCCCGATCAGCCAGTGATCCGGCCACGGGACGAGGAAGACCACCTTGCCGGGCACCCGGATCGTCAACCCGGCCGTCGCCCGGATCCGTCCCCGCGGCACGACGATGTGGGCACCCCGACTGGGCCGCAGCCGCATCGGGCTAGCGAGCGGATGGCTCGATTCGGCCGCCCAGACGCCCGTCGCATCGACCACCGCGCGCGTCCTGACATCGACCTCGTCGCCCCCGAGCAGGTCGTGCACGCGGAGGCTTCGCAACACGCCGGTCGTCGGATCGCTGTCGACCGCCGTCGCACGGACACGCGTCACAGCGAGGGCTCCCGCCTGGGCGGCAAGCGCGGTCCTCAGGACAGTCAGCGTGAATCGAGCGTCGTCCTCCATCCCGTCGTGGTACAGCAGGCCTCCGCGAAGGCCCTCCCGGCGCAGCGGCGGTGCGATCTCGAGGGTCTCCGCCCGGTCGAGCCGCCGGTGCCAGCCACCGTCATGCCTCGCCCCGAGGAGGTCGTATAGGGTCAGTCCGGCGTCGTAGAACGCCTTGTGAAGGAACGGGATCCCGTAGACCGGGAACAGCTGCGGCTCGAGCGAGACGAGATGGGGCGCGTTACGCAGTAGGCGGCGCCGTTCGGCGAGCGCCTCGCGCACGAGAGGGATGTGGAACTGCTCGAGATACCGCAGGCCGCCATGGATGAGCCGGGATGACCGCGACGAGGTGCCGACGGCGATGTCGTCCTGCTCGACAAGCGCGGCTGTCAACCCGCGGGAGACGGCATCCAGCAGGGCGCCGGCACCGACGATCCCGCCGCCCACGATCACCACGTCCCACGTCGTGGCGGCGAGCCGGGCGACATCGGCCGCTCGGCGCTCGAGCGGGGCCGATACAAACGCCGGCGTCGATGCCGGATCGGTCATGGCTCGCGGTCGATGGGTCGTCCGTGCGCGACGCGCCACAGCAGCCAGGCCGTCCCGACGATCAGCACGCCGATCAGCACTGGTCCGTGAAAGATCGCCCGTTGGATCGGCGTCGGCAGCAGGCCGGTCAACAACGCGGCGCCGATCACGACCGCGACCACGCCGGCCGCCACGAGAGCCACCTGGGGCCAGCCGGGTTGGCGCCTGGTCTCGTTCGGCTCAGCCACGGTCCGCGTCGGGCGGGATGCCGATCGGCGCCACAAGCACCTTGCCCGCATGAGCGGCGCCACGCCGCGTAGTGAGACCGGTTTTGGGCCGGTGGAAGGTGACGGTGAGATCGGCTCGGACCGCGGGATCGGACGGCTCGCCGCTCGACAGGTCGACTGCAGTCGGCGTATCGACCGCGACAACCGGGATACCGGCACGCTGCGCGCGATCGATGACCTCGACCGCCGTCCGGATCGGCTCCCGAAGCGGACCGCGGACCCCCGTTCCGAGCAGGGCGTCCACGATGACTGCCGCCTTCTCGATGCCTTGTGCGAAGACGGCGACGTCGCGGGCGACGGGCGCGTGGACCTTGACGATGCCGGCGTCGCGCGCGATCCGGTCCCAGTTCTTTGACGAGGCGGCGCCCGTCGGTCGTGCCTCGGAGGCGATGACGGCGACCACCACCTGGGCGCCGGTCAGCGCCAGTCGTCGGGCAGCCACGTAGCCGTCTCCACCGTTGTTGCCGGGACCGCACAGGATCACGATCGGACCCTTGCCCCAGCGCTCGGTGTCGACCGCCAGGGCGCGAACGGCCGCGGCCACCGCGGTCCCGGCCTGCTCCATGAGGCGCTCTTCGCTTACGCCGAGGGCCTGGGCCAAGCGATCCGCACCACGCATCGCCTCCGCGCCGATCGGCGACAGGGCAGCGCGATCCGCCCAGCGCCGCCGAAGGCCGCGCAAGTCGAGCTCGAAGATCTCGAGATCGTCGGTAGGGAGTCGTGACGCGGCCGCGCCGGTCACGGGGGTTGACTGCATGGCCGGCCAAGCGTAGCCCACCGTGGTCGGCCGGTCGCCACTCGGTCAGGCCCGGATGCGGGCCGATCGCTCGTTGAGCTCGAATATCCCATCGCGCTCGAGGCCGAGCGCCGCCGTGGCGATCGCAGCCGTGTCGTGCTCGCCGAGGCTCTGTGGCAGCTCCACCCATGCCCCCGCCGGGGCCTCGGTCAGTAGCGCAACCAGGCGGCCGCGAAGCCAGCGGGTCGTCGTCGGGAAGGGCACGCTCGGGGATCTCGGCCGGGCGACGACGTTCGCGCCGCGCGACGCGCACATGGAGGCGAGCGGGCAGGCGTCGCAGCGCGGGGCCCGGGGAGTGCAGGTCGCTGACGCCAGATCCATCACCGCGTCGAGCCAGCGGCCCGGCTGGCCGCGGGCCACGAGGCCGTCGGCGGTGGCCTGGAAGCCGATCGGGGTCGGTGCCTCTCCCAAAACGCGCGAGACGACGCGCCGAACGTTGACGTCGAGGGGCGCCACTGGCACGCCGTACGCCGCCGCGGCGACTGCGCGGGCGGTGTAGGGGCCGATGCCCGGGAGTCGCTGCAGTGCGTTTACGGTCTTGGGCACGCGGCCGCCGTGGTTAGCGACGATCGACCGGGCGGTCTCGCGCAGGCTCAACGCCCGCCGGTTGTAGCCGAGCCCTGCCCAAGCCGCGAGCAGGTCGTGCGTGCTCGCGACGGCGAGGTCATCGGCCGTCGGCCAGCGGTCGACGAAGCGCCGCCATGCCGGACCAACGCGATCCACCCCGGTCTGCTGGCTCATGACCTCGGCGACGAGGACCTCCCACGGCGTCGCGGCGTCGCGGATCAGAAGAGGGCGACGCGTATGCGCGTGCCAGCGGAAGAGCCGGGAGTTGAACGTGCGGCGGGTCAGAGGTTCGCGCACCTCGACGGAGATGGTCGGGACGTCGTGCACTGGCCGCAGGATAGCGGTGGTGCAGGCCCCGTTGATCGCCTGGTGAGCGGCAACGCGTACGATTGCGGTTGCCGCCTTGGAGGAACCGTCCGTGGTTGTCGACACTCATCGCTTTACCGGTTTTCGTCCCGAAGCCATCGACTTCCTTGCCGACCTCGCCCAGAACAACGAGCGGGCCTGGTTCCAGGCCCGCAAGGCTGAGTACGAACGACTCCTCAAAGACCCGATGGAGGACTTCGTCGTCGCACTCGCCGATGCCTTCGCTGCCCGCAGGCTGCCGTTCGTGGCGGACCCGAAGCGGTCGATCTTCCGGATCTACCGCGACACCAGGTTCGCCAAGGACAAGTCGCCGTACAAGACCCACATCGGTGCGAGCTTCCCGTGGCTCGAAGGGTCGGATCTGGATGCCTCGATGTCGCACACCGAGCACGGCAACGGCGCTTATTTCCATCTTCAGCCCGGCAACAACTACGCAGGCGGCGGGATGTGGCATGCCTCCAGGCCACTGTTGGAGGCGTTCCGGCAGGCAATCCTCGACGACGAGGGCCGGATTCGCGACGCCCTCGAGGATCCCGCGTTCATGGCCGAGTTCGGTCCCGTCGAGAGCCACGAGACCCTCAAGCGGGTCCCGCCCGGCTATCCGCCGGACCACCCGATGGCCGACCTGTTCCGCTACAAGGACATCGTGTTCGGGCGGCGGTTGTCGGACGACGAGGTCTACTCTCCCGAGCTGCCCGACATCCTGGCGACCGCGTACGGGCGCGCGACGCCGGTGTTCCGGTTCCTGTCGTCACTCGACGGCTAACGCAGGCGTGCGGTTCGGGGCTGCTTTCTGGATCCAGCGCACCGACTGGCCCGACCTCCGCGACGCCTGCCTGGCCGTCGAACGCGCCGGCTGGGACTCGCTCTGGCTCGACGACCACCTCTTGTCGGACGAGGCCGACTGGACCGACCCGAAGCTCGAGGGCTGGGCGTCGCTTGCGGCCGTCTCGTCGATCACGACGCGCGTCCGCCTCGGCCTGCTCGTGTCGTCGACGACGTTCCGCAACCCGGGGCTGATCGCCAAGCTGGCGACCACGCTCGACCACCAGTCAGGCGGTCGCGTTGTGCTCGGGCTCGGTGGCGGCTGGTTCGAGCGCGAGCACGATGCGTTCGGCATCGACTTCGGGGCGGGCTTCGGCGAGCGGCTGGACCGGCTGGACGAGGCGACGGGTGTCATCCGGCGCCTGCTCGACGGGGAGCGCGTGACGCACGACGGCCCCTTCTACAGACTCCGGGACGCGCTGTGCGAGCCGCGCCCGGTGCAGGCACGATTGCCGATCCTGATCGGTGGATCAGGCCCCACCAAGACCCTGCGGACGACCGCTCGATATGCCGACCTGTGGAACGGCTACGGGAATCCGGACCGGATCGCGGAGGTGTCTGACGTGCTTCGCACGCGCTGCGATGAGATCGGCCGCCCGTTCGAAGGGATCGAACGGACCGTGACGGTCCACGCGGTCGTGCGCGACACTGCGGCCCTCGCGCTCGAGGCCTGGACGCCGATCGCGGAACGCCACGGGCTGGTCGACCGGGTCGGCGCCGATGGGACGGATCGCGATTTGACCGTGGGTGGTTCTCCGGCCGAGGTGGCCGCGCACCTTGATGGGTACCGTCGAACAGGCGTGGGTGAGGTGATCTTCGTCTTCCGACACCCCTTCGACCTCGAGAGTATCGAGCGGGTCGGCGAGGTCGGGCAGGCGCTGGGAGATGCGGCGGCCTAGCCGACTTCCTCGGCCGTCGTCCGGCGCCACAGTTCGACCGCGAGCAGCTCGGCGACCACCGAGCCCACGATCGCCCGCTCGAGGCGGCCGGCCTCCGGCGCGCTCGGGAGCGGGATGACCTGCGCCGCACCCGCGACCGGCTCGCCGACGACGATCGTCTCGCCGCCGCGGCGGGCGATCGTCGAGACGACTTGTTCGTCCGTCGCGGCCCCGCTGAACAGGACCGCGCGATGACCCGGGAGGGCGAGGTAGACCGCGGTATGAAGCCAGTCCCCGGTGTCGTGGGCAGTGGCCGATAGTCGCGGCGCCTCGCGCAACATCAACGCGGCCTGCCGAACGAGGGCCGCATCCCCCGCGTCACCCACCACGTCGATCGCGGCCGCGCCGTCGAGGCGATCCGCGGCGGCGGCCAGCCATTCGTCGCGCCTGTCCAGCGCGGTCCGGAGTGCCCCGACCGTCGGCCGCAATGTCTCCGCCGTGGGGCTGCCGCCGAGCCACCGCCCGGCGAGCAGCCCCAGGACGGCGATCGTGGCCCGGAACGTCCGCGTGGCGATCCCTGCGCCCTCCCGACCGGCGAGCAACGGCAGGACGTGATCGGCCTCGGCGGCGAGTCCTGACCCGGGGTCGTTGGTGATGGCGATGACGCGTCCCCGACCGCGGTGGCGCCGAGCCGCCTCGACGACCTCGCGCGTGCCACCCGACGCGGAGATGGCGACGAGCGTCAGGTGCTCCGCGGCGGCGGTCGGGAGACCCGTCGACGCGTACTCCGCCCACGCGGGCAGCCCCGCACCGCGCAGGTGAGCCGCCGCGGTCGACGCCGCGTACAGCGAGCTGCCGAGACCGGTCAACACGACCCTCGTCGGGCGGTCGCCTACGGCCGCGAGCGGTCCGTCGAGAGCGGCATAGGCGTCCACCAGGTCGGCGAGCGCGTGCGGTCCGCCACGGATGTCCGCCTCGAGCGCCGCCACGCGATCGACGGTCATCGACCCTCCTCGAACAGGGCACTCATGCCCTCCGTCGGCGCATACAGCCAGGCCGGGAGGTAGGTCGCCGCATACGCGAACTCGTACAGCTCCTTGTCGACTTCGAATGCGTGGAGCAGATCGGGATCGATGTCCACCCACACCCGTCGCTCGAGAAGGCCCGCCCGGTAGGCCTCAAGAAATCGATCGCGTGCCCGGCGCAGCCACGCATCGATGTCGAGTCCCGGCCGCTCGAGCGGTCTGCCGTTGCGCGCCTCCGCTCGTCGTCGCGCGCTCCGGGCCACGTGATCGAGCGAGCGCAGCATCGACGCGACGTCGCGCAACGCCGGCCGATGCGCCCGGCGCTCAGCGGGCGAGCTCAGCGGCTCGCCTTCGAAATCGATGATCCGCAGGCCGTCCGGCGCGATCAGTACCTGACCGAGGTGATAGTCGCCGTGGGCACGCACGATCTCGGGCGCGGTCGGCAGCGCGTCGATCACCGTGATCGACTCGGCGATGCGCGGCGCGAGGTCGCGCACGACCCGGCCGGCCTCGCCGGATGCGACGTCGAGGGCGGTCGTCAGATGCTCGTGGGCACGGGTCGCCCAGCCACGCACGTCGTCGCGAGCCGCCTCGCGTGGCGCCATCTCGGGCAGACCGTGACCGTCGCTGACCGCAGCGTGGAGTCCAGCGGTCAACGTCCCGAGATCGGCAGCGATATCCGTCGCGTACTCGAGGCCGACCTCGCCGGGCGCCAGAAGCCAGCCGGCCAGCGTTTCGGCGATCGTCTCGAAGGCGTCCGCTCCGTCGTCGACGAACTCCTGGAGCATGGCGACCGTGGTCGCGCCGTCGCGCTGGCTGATGACCTCGGCGAAGCCGGCCAGGCGCGGGACGGCGGGAAACGCCGCTTCCTCGCTCAGGAATGCCGTCATCTCGAGGTCGGGGTTGAGCCCGGGCTGGAGGCGGCGATACGCCTTGAGCAGGAGCGCCTCCCCTAGCACGACAGAGGTGTTCGACTGGTCCGCTCCGAGGTCCCGTTCAGGACCGATCGCGTCGGAGGCCAGGTCCGGCAGCGCGCTCGCCGGGCGTGCGACGAGCACCGCGGTCGGAGTGGCCGTCGGGTCGTCACCCGACGGCAACGCCGCGATCGTCCGGCCCTCGGCCATCGCAACGCCGAGCGCCCGCCACGCGCGATCGCCGGGCTCAGCCGGCCGCAACGGTTCGCCGGTCAGGGCGAGGCTATACGCCTGACGGCGCTTGTCGTCCAGCGCTAACGAGACGATCGCGAGGACGTGCGGCGCCTCGGGATCGAGGACGAACGCCTCATCAAGTGTCGCGCCCACGATCGTCCGGCCTTTCGCGCCGAACCAGCGTGCCTCGCCGACGGCATCGAAGTCGAGCGCCGCGACGGCGGCTTCGACATCGACGCGACCGGGAGCGGCGACCCTCAGGTCCCCGAGTTGATCATCACGTGCTTGATGAACGTGTAATCCTCGAGTGCGTACTTCGAGCCGTCCTTGCCGTAGCCCGACTGCTTCACGCCACCGTGCGGGGTCTCCGACGTCAGCGTGAAGTGCTCGTTGATCCAGACGTGGCCGAACTCGAGGGCCTTGGCCACGCGCATCGCCCTGCCGATATCGCTCGTGAAGACCGACGAGGCCAGCCCGTAAGGGGTGTCGTTGGCCCACTTGATCGCGGTCTCTTCGTCGCTGAACTTCTGGACGGTGACGACCGGTCCGAAGACCTCGTCCTGGATGATCTCGGACTTCTGATCGGCGCCGGCGATGATCGTGGGCTCGTAGTAGGCGCCCGGCCGATCTGGCCGGTTGCCACCGACTACGACCTCGGCGCCGCCCCGCGCCCGCTCGACCATGCCGGCGACCTTGTCCGCCTGGGCGGTCGCGATGAGCGGGCCCATCTCGATGTCGTCGCCCTCCGCCGGGTCGCCCCATTTGATGGTGCGGACCTGGTCGGCCAGCGCCGACACGAATTTGTCGTACACCTTTGGTCCGGCGATCACACGCGTCGCCGCCGTGCAGTCCTGGCCGGAATTCCAGTAGCCCGCCGAGCGGAGGGTTTCTGCGGCGAGCTCGACGTCGGCGTCGTCGAAGATGATGATCGGCGCCTTGCCACCGAGCTCGAGGTGGAGCCGCTTGACGGTGTCCGCCGCGATCTTCGCGATCCGCTTGCCGGTCGCGGTATCTCCGGTGATCGACACCATGCGGACCTTCGGGTGACCGACCAGCGCGTCACCGATATCGGCGCCAGAGCCCGACAGCACGTTGACCACGCCAGGCGGCAGGATCCCGCCGAGGATCTCAGCGAACGCGAGCGCGCTCAGCGGCGTCCGCGCCGACGGCTTCAGCACGACCGTGTTGCCCGTCGCGAGCGCCGGGCCGAGCTTCCAGGTCGCCATATAGAGCGGGTAGTTCCACGGCGCGATCGACGCCACGACGCCGATCGGATCGCGCCGGATGAATGACGTATGGCCCGCCACGAACTCATTCG
Source organism: Candidatus Limnocylindrales bacterium (assembly GCA_035717785.1). Taxonomy (GTDB): domain Bacteria; phylum Chloroflexota; class Limnocylindria; order Limnocylindrales; family CSP1-4; genus SPCO01. The sequence continues at coordinate 1,068 of DASTIG010000111.1, read as the reverse complement.
CCGCGAGTCCGTCCATCACGCGCGCCGCCCCGGCGAAGAAGCGGAACAGGTCGACGCTGGTGGACATCTCGTCGATGGCCGCGCCGACCGGCTTGCCGGCGTTGGCGCTTTCGAGCCGCCCGAGCTCGTCGGCCTTAGCCTCGAGCGCGTCGGCGATCTTGAGCAGCAGCAGCGAGCGGTCCTGCGGTGTCGTGTTCTTCCATTCCTCGAATGCTGTGGCCGCGGCATCGACAGCTCTGTCGACGTCCTGCTGCGAGCTCGCCGGGACGTTGGCGATCACCTGGTCGTTGGCGGGGTTGATGACCTCGGCCGTCTTGCCGTCGGCAGCATCGACAAAGTCGCCGCCGATGAACTGCTGGTAGGTCTTGGCTCGTTCGAGCGTCTCGGTCACGGGAGGCCTCCTGGGAGGTGACGGGTCGAGTCCGAAAGTGTCGTCATCCTAGCCCCGAGCCGGTAGTCCGTCCCGCAGCGTGGGCGCGCGTTCGCGCCAGGGCGGCGGGCTTCGCGTCAGACCACTCCCTCGTCATTCACCGGGCGCATGCGGATGCGTGTGCGCCGCCCGCCGCGAATCCGTATTCGTCCATTCGTCCAGCCCATCACGAGGGAGTGCGCTGGGGAGTTAGTCCCCCTCTCAGCCCAGCGCGCTCGACCGCGGTCAGTCCTTCTTGCGACCGCCTCGGGGGCCCGCCTTCGTCGACGTCGCTCGCAGCGAACGAGTCGGCTTGGCGACGGTCGAATCCTTGTCGACGTCGATGCCGTAGCGCTTGGCGGCGCTCAAGACCTTCTTGCGCGCGCGCTCCTTGGCTGCTTTGGTCTCGAACTCGGTCTGGTTGAACCGCGCGATCGCGTTCCGCACATGGGACTCGTCGTTGATCGGCAGATGTTCGCCACCGTCGCTGTCGACATATGCGAACTGGCTCGATCGCAGCTTGTCGCGATCCTTGGTGTCGAGGGTGGCCATGGTGTTACCTCCGGTTAGGAGATGACCCTTGCATCACGGGCATCACCGAGGCTCCGCTCAGCCGCGGCAGGCTCCTTACAGGGCCGTTGCGTCGTCCCGCCAGGGAC
>DASTIG010000110.1:0-16007 GCA_035717785.1 Candidatus Limnocylindrales bacterium | reverse complement strand
GATCAGCTCGACCCGGTCGATCTGGGCGAGCGTGTCTCCGAAGCCTTCGAGCTCCTCGAGCCAGATGTGATCTTCGCGCGTGACGCGACCCGCGATGGCCTGGCGGAGCGACTCGGGCTGCTCGTGGATCTCCTTGAGCATGAAATGCTCGTATCCGCCTTTCTCGGCGGCCTCGGTCGTCCAGTCGATGGTCGTGATCGATCGCTCCTGGAGGGTGCCGTCGAGGTCGGTGATCGTGACGCCGCTCGGGCGCAGGTCGGCGACGTCGCCGTCCTCGAGAAACTGGACCTGGTCGGTGTGAGCGAGGATGGCCGCGACATCGCTGGCGAGGAACGACTCGCCATCGGCAAGACCGACGACGAGCGGCACGTCCTTGCGGGCGCCGATGAGGCGGTCCCCTTCCCCGCGGTGCATGACCGCGATGGCATACGCGCCCTCGACCTGGCGGAGCGTCGCGCGGACGGCCTCGGCGAGATCGCCCTGGTAGGCCTCCTCGACGAGGTGCGCCAGCGCCTCCGTGTCGGTCTCGGAGGTCAAGCGATGGCCGCGCGCCTCGAGCCCGTCGCGGAGCTCACGGAAGTTCTCGATGATCCCGTTGTGGATGACCGTGATGTCACCCGTGCAGTCCTGGTGCGGATGTGCGTTCAGGTCGTTCGGACGGCCGTGCGTCGCCCAGCGCGTATGCGCCAGGCCGATGGCCGCGTGGGGGGTCCGGTCGGCGATCGCCGCGCGCAGGTTGGCGAGCTTGCCGGCCTTCTTCTCGACGAACAGGTCCCCACCGTCGTCGACGAGCGCGATACCGGCCGAGTCGTATCCGCGGTACTCGAGGCGTGCCAGTCCCTCGATGAGGATCGGACCCGCTTCCCGAGGCCCCGTATAGCCCACGATGCCGCACATCAGCGTTGGTCTCCGTTCTGTCTGTCTCGCGGAGGGTTCGAATCCTTCGGCGGATGGCTCGCAGGAGCGGTCGCCATCCTCGCGCGGATGGCTCACAGGAGCGTCGCCTCCGTCCTCGGAGAGTCCCCTGCCGCTAGGCGGCGCTAGTTTAGACGCTCCCCAGCGAGGGCCGCGAGCGTGTCGGCCAGCTCCGTCACGAGCGCCTCGTCGGGTCCTTCGACCATCACCCGCAGCGCGGGCTCGGTCCCCGACGGCCGGACCAGCACCCGCCCGGCGCTGCCAAGCCGTGCGCTGGCAGCGGCGATGGCGCGCCGGAGCGTCGGATCGCCCTCCCATTGATCCTTGTGACGGGCCTTGACGGCGCGCTGTTGCTGCGGCAATAGCGGGATCGCCTCGGCCAGATCCGCGAGCGACTTGCGCCGGCCGGTCATGACGCGCAGGACCTCGAGCGCTGTGACGATCCCGTCGCCCGACGTGGTGTGCTCGAGAACGATCACGTGCCCGGACTTCTCGCCGCCGAGCATCGCGCCCGACACCTGCATCCCCTCGAGGATGTACTTGTCCCCGACCGGCGTCCGGACGACCTCGCCGCCCGCCGCCTCCACCGCAGCTTGCAGCCCGCCGTTGGACAGGATGGAGACCACAAGGCCGCCGGGTAGCACATCGCGCTCGAGCCGCTCGAGGGCGAGGATGCCGAGGACCTGGTCACCATCGACGATGCGACCCTGCCCATCGACCGCGATCAGGCGGTCGGCATCACCGTCCAGCGCGAAGCCGACGTCGGCCCCGCGCCCCTGGACGGCCTTCGCTAGGGAACCCGGCGAGGTGGCGCCCGACTCGACGTTGATGTTGACCCCGTCCGGCTCGACGTGGATCGCCTCGACGCGGGCGCCGGTCGCGGACAGGATCTCGACACCCGCCGCCCCGCCGGACCCGTTCGCTCCATCGAGCACGATGTACAGGCCGCTCGCGTCGATCGAGCCGGCGAGACCGCGCCGGTGCTCGAGATAGCGCTCGATCGAAGCGGTCGCGTCGATCCGGCGGCCGAGCGTCGCGTTCCCGACGCCGGGAAGCTCCCCTTCCCGCCAGATCAGCGCCTCGAGCTCGTCCTCGATGGCGTCGTCCAGCTTCAAACCGTTGGCGTCGAGCACCTTGAGGCCGTTGTCGTCGGCCGGGTTGTGCGATGCCGAGACCATGATCCCGGCTCTGTACTCCCCGGACCCTGCGAGGTAGGCGAGCGCTGGCGTCGGCACGACGCCGACGACATGGACATCGACACCGAGGCTGGTCGCGCCGGCGACGATGGCGGCCACGAACATGTCGCCCGATCGGCGCGTGTCCTGCCCGACGACGATCGCGCTACCGGGCTCCGCCAGACGTTTGGCGGTCGCCCGCCCCAGCCCGTACGCCACGGTCGGCTTCAGGTCGACGTTGGCGACACCGCGGATCCCATCGGTCCCGAAGAGGCGTCCCACGCTCAGGAGGGCGCGGGAGTCGAGCGGGCCGTGACCGTCACCTGGACCTGCGGCGGACTGGCCGCCACGAGGGTGACGCCTGCGGGCAGCGCTGCCGTGACGGTGACGTTGCTCGTCCCTGGGCCGAGCGTCGACACGTCGAGGTCCACAGCCAACGTGGCGCCGATGAGCCGATCCAGTTCGGCGGTGCTGCCGCCGACCGTGATGAGGACGCGATCGACCGCCACCTTGTACGACATGTCCGGCCGGACGCCGATCGTCCGGACACCGACCTCGAACGAGCGCGTCCCGGTCACGGCGCGGACGCCGATCGTCACGCTCACCTCCTGGGCGCCGGTCGCCACGACCCCGGTCGGCAGCGCGAGCGCGACCTCGACGGTGCGCGAGGTCGAGAAACCAGTGACCGGGATCGGCTGGGTGTCGACGCTGGTCATCACCTCCAGGTCGTCGATGTCGCCCAGGACGGTGACGAACGGCGGCGAGACGGTCGCCGCGCTGAGCTCGAATCCGGCAGCCGGCGAGCCGGTGATCTGCGGGCTGACGGGGAGGGTGCGCGTCTGGCGATCGGAGAAGATCGGGATCGTGACGCGTGCGGTCGGAGGATCGAGCCGTACTTGAGCGACCGCATCGCCGACGTTGTCGATCGGAACGAGCTCGACATCCTGGTCGATGTCGATGCCCGACGGCTGCACGATCACGTCCGCTCGGGCCGCGACGACGCGATCGAGCACAGACCTGGGTCCGACGACATCGACCTCCGTCGGTTGGACGGTCACCGCGCCAACCGTGAGATCGGACGGGACGTCACCCCGCTCGACCTGGACGGGGACCGTCTTACGGGCGACGACATCGAGATCGATCGTCGCCGACTGCGGCTCGAATCCGAGCACGCGCACCCGCGGATCGACAGAACGGAGCTGGATCGGCACGCTCTGCGGTCCGCTCCCCGGGACGACGTTCGTCAGGTCGACCGACGCCTCGAAGTCGGATGCGATCGGCCGCACGTTCGAGGGCGTGAAGTAGCGGATCTCGGTCACCGGCCGGATCGTCTGGAGCAGGAAAGTGTCGGCCGGCTGGCCGACCACATCGACGGGAACGACATCGGTCAGAGTCGCCGAGCTCTGTGACAGAACGAGACCGCCGTACAGGAGCGTGGCCAGTCCGACTGCCGCGAGTTTGAGGGGCCAGTTGTGGATGAGGACCCCGAGGGCTCGGGTCACCGCGGGGCTCGTACGGCCGACGTGGATGCTGGCTCCGGTGACGATCGCCAGCTGCCGAGGGGGCGACGGCGCCCGCCATGGGTCGGATCGAGCAGCTGGCGGATGGTCCGGGCGAGCTGTGCCTCGTTCAGGTTGCGCACGATCCGCGACCGCTCCACGAGGCTGATCTGCCCGTTCTCCTCGGACACCACGATGACGATGGCATCGGTCTGCTCGGCGATGCCCAGCGCGGCGCGATGTCGCGTGCCGAACCGCTCGACCTGCACCGTCGTCTCGGCCAGGGGCAGCAGGACACCGGCCGCGAGGATCGTCTCGCCGCGGATGATGACGGCCCCATCGTGGAGCGCCGTGCGTGGCGCGAATATGGTGCGGATGAGGTCGGCGGAGACGTCGCCGTGGATCATGACGCCGGTCTCAGCGGTGTCCTCCAGACCTGTCTCCCGCTCGAGCACCATCAGGGCGCCATGGCCCTCCGCCGACAGTTCGGCGGCGGCCCGTGCGACCTCTTTCGCGACGTGGTCCACCGCGCGCGAGTCTGCGCCCGACAGCATCCAGCCGAACGAGCCGACCCGCCCGATCCGCTCGAGTGCGCGGCGGATCTCCGGCTGGAAGATGACCACCAGCGCGAACAGCCCGACGACCGCTCCGCCCTGCAGGATGCGGGTCAGCAGCTCGAGCCCGAGCGCGACCGCCAGCAGGTAGACCACGATCAACACGCTCACACCGATGACCAGCCGGACCGCACGCGTGCCGCGGATGAGGCTGAACAGCCAATAGATCAGCAGGGAGGTGATCGCGATGTCGAGGATGGTCGTCAAGCGGACCTGTTCGAGGATCGATCCGAGGAGCTCCGACATCGTTCGTCGAGTGTAGCATCGCTCCCCCTTCCGACCACGTTCGACGGACCCGTCGGGTCAGGCGCAGATCGCCACCAGCCGCGGGTCGTCCGGGAGGCGTGTCGCCAAGCCGCACAGGCGTTCCCGTGTCGCCGGGTCATCGCCGAGATCGACGAGCCGGGCCAGCAGGACGAGCTTGTCGGCGGCGGCGGTGCGCCAGCCGCGGTCGACATAGAGCTCGGCGAGGGTGAGGTGCAGAGTGGGATCGGCCGGGTTGGTGGCGAGCGCCTGGTAGCACGCATCGATCGCGGCGTGGAGCTGGCCCGCTGCCCGATGGCCTCGGGCGGCCGCCAGGGCGGCGGTCCGCGTCGCCTCGGCATCGCCGGTCGCGGCGGCGTCCTCGACGGCGGCCATCGCAGCGGCGGGATCGAACGGCGGTGGCGCAGGCTCGGGTTCCGGGCCGATCGGTCCCTCGAGGAGGGCGACCGCGCGGACGAGCGCGTCGCCGACCGCTGACACGGCAGCCGGATCGGCCTCGATCCGATCGACCATCGCGCGCAGCCCCTCACGTCGACTCCGCGCCTCCGCGAGATCGAGCGCTCGGCCGGCGGCGTCGAGGGCCTCCGACTGCCGGTCGGTGGTCTCCAGGATCCCGACGAGCCGGTCGAGGGTCTCGGCCGCGCGGACCCGATCGCCGAGCGCGAGCAGGGCATCGACTCGGCCGCGCAGGGCCGTCTCGTCGGTCGGGGCGCGATCCAGTGCCAGGTCGAAGGCCGACAGCGCCTCAGCGGTCTTGCCGAGCCGGGTCAGGACCAGACCGATCCCGACGAGCGGCAGTGCCCGGTCCGGGGCGACCCTGGCCGCCTCGCCGTAGGCGTCGAGCGCCTCGTCGAAGCGGGCGCGCTGGCTGGCGACATGGCCGCGGCGCAGCGCCTCCTTGTAGCGCTCGTAGAGGGCCTCGCTCATGCGACCCCCACGATCAGCTCCACAAGGAGCCCCTTCTGGACATGCAACCGATTCTCGGACTGCTCGAAGATGAGGCTTCGCGGGCCATCCATGACCGACGAGGTGATCTCCTCGCCTCGATGCGCTGGAAGGCAATGCATCGCGACCGCATTCGGGCCGGCCGCCGACATCAGCGCGTCGTCGATGCGATACGCCGCGAACGCGTCACGGCGCGCCTCCGTCTCGACCTCCTGACCCATCGAGGTCCAGGCGTCGGTGTAGACGACATCGGCGCCGCGGACCAGCTCGACCGGATCATGACCGAAGACGAGCCGGCCGCCCGACTCCGTCGCGCGCTCCTCGGCGATCGCGACGATGCGTGGGTCTGGCGCATAGCCGTTCGGATGGGCGAGCCGCACCTCCATGCCGAACGCGGCGCCGACGAGCGCGAGCGAGTGGTAGACGTTGTTGCCATCGCCGACGAACGTGACGACCGCGCCCTCGAGGCGGCCGAGGTGCTCGCGGATCGTGAAGATGTCCGCGAGCGCCTGGCACGGGTGCTCGCGCAGGGTCAACCCGTTGATGACGGGCACCGATGCCTGGGCGGCAAGCTCGAGGACGACCTCGTGCGGACCGGTGCGCGCCACGATCGCGTCGACGAATCGTTCGAGGTTGCGGGCGACGTCGCGCACGGCCTCACGTGCACCCATGACGGCGTCCTCCGGCAGGTAGATGGCCGCGCCGCCGAGCTGGGTCATCCCGGCCTCGAACGTCACGCGTGTTCGCAGGCTCGGCTTCTGGAAGAGCATCGCCAGCGTCCGCCCGGCCAGCTGCGGCAGCTCATGCCGGCGGCGTGCCCGGAACTCGGCCTTCAAACGGGCCGCTGTCTCGAAGACCCGATCGACCTCGGCCGCGGACAGATCGGCCGCACTGAGCAGGTCCCGCCCGACCAGCGTCGAGGTCGTTGTCGTCATCGCCCGGGAGCCAGTGGTTCCGGCTGTGCGATGGATCGTGGTTCGCGTCCGGACGACGGGACAGGCGAAGGCGCCGGCGAGCACGTGAGCGAGCGCACCCCAAGGTGCGTGAGCGAGCGCGCGGAGTCCGGCAACGCACGCATGGGCCGCTCAGGCGGAGGCGTGCACGCTAACGCTTCGTGTACTGCGGGGCCTTCCGGGCACGCTTCAGACCGTACTTCTTGCGCTCCTTCATGCGCGGATCGCGCGTGAGGAGTCCGGCCTGCCGGAGGGGAAGGCGGTTCGCGTCCTCGTCCACTTCGAGGAGGGCGCGCGCGATGCCGTGGCGGATGGCGCCGGCCTGGCCGTGCACGCCGCCACCCTCGACCTTGATCATCGCGTTGAAACGACCCTCGGTGCCGGTGACCCGGAAGGGCATCCGGACCTCGGCCTCGTTCACGGCATTGCCGAAGTGTTCATCGAGCGATCGGCCGTTGACGACGATCTCGCCCTCGCCCGGCAGGAGGCGGACGCGTGCGATGGCCGTCTTGCGGCGGCCGGTCCCAGAGTAGAAAGCGGGGATGGACATACGGATTTCGCTCCTCGTCAGGCGAGCGGCTCAGGCTGCTGAGCCTGATGGGGGTGGTCGGATCCGGCGTAGATCTTCAACTTGCGCAGCTGCTGGGCGCCGAGTCGCGTGTGCGGCACCATGCCCTTGACGGCACGGCGGATGACTTCCTCCGGCCGGCGCTCCAGAAGATGACCGAGGGTCTCCTCCTTGAAGCCCTGCGGGTAGCCGCTGTGGCGGGCGTAGACCTTGCTCTCGAGCTTGTCACTGGTGACCGCGATGCGCCCGGCGTTGAGCACGATCACGTGGTCGCCCGAGTCGAGGTTCGGCTGGTAGGTCGGCTTGTGCTTGCCCACGAGGACGCGGGCGATGCGCGACGCAAGACGGCCGAGCGTCTCGTCCGTCGCGTCGACGACGTACCAACGTCGCTCGATCTCGCTCTCACGGACCGAGATGGTCTTCGCGTTCATCGTTCCTCGTGTTCTCCGTTCGTCTTGCTGCCGGTCGTTCGCCCGATGGCGACGTGCCGGAGGCACAGGCCTTTGGCCGGGGCTACCGGCCCCTTGGCCGCGGATCCCGGATCGGCAAGCGCCGCCCGGACCGCGTCGATATCCGTCTTTGCCAGACCGACCTCCAGGAGGAGGCCGATCATCCGTCGGACCTGGCCCCGCAGGAACGAGTCGGCCCGGACGTCGATCGTCACGTACCGACCCGATCGTCGGACCCGGACCGCGGTGACTGTCCGGACCGGGGATCGGTCCCCCGCCCCGAAGGCCCGGAAGTCGTGCCGGCCGATGAAGGCCGACCCGGCCCGCGCCATCGCGGCGGTGTCGAGTGGGTCCCGCAGCCCGAGCGACGTGCGCTCGCGAAGCGGGCTTGGCGGCCCGTTCCAGACGGTGTAGCGGTACTCCCGGTACCGCGCCGCGTAGCGGGGGTTGAACCCGTCCGGCGTTCGGCGCACGTCTCGGATGGCGACGTCCCGTGGCAGGATCGCCTCGAGCGCCGCACCGAGCTCGGTCGCCGAGAGTCGTCCGCCGTACGAGAAGGCGATCACCTGTCCCGTGGCGTGGACACCGGCATCGGTTCGACCGGCCCCGTCGACCCGCCGGACAACCCCGTCGCCGAGGCGCGCCAGCGCGTCTTCCAGGACCCCCTGGACGGTCCGCTTCCCAGGATTCGCCTGGAACCCGGCAAACTCCGTCCCGTCATATTCAACCGTCGCGCGATAGCGCGTCGGGGCAGCCTCTCGGCCACCAGCCTGGTCGGCGCCCGGCCGGCTCATTCGTGCGTCGGAGCCTCCGCGCCCTCGCTCACGCACCTTGGGGTGCGCTCGCTCCGGTGCTCGCCTCCGCCTTCGACTGAGCTCGGCCAACCGCCGATTCGCAGTTCGATCTTCAGTTAGACCAATTCGATCTGGACGATTTCGGCCGCGTCACCGCGGCGTTGTCCGATGCGGACGATGCGGGTGAAGCCCGACGTCCGGTCGGCGTACTTGGGCGCGATCTCGTCGAACAGCTTGGTCACGACGAGCGGCTCGTTCGGGAACTGGGCGACGACCGCGCGACGTGCCGACAGGTCACCGCGCTTCGCCAGCGTGATTACCTTCTCGACGCGCCCGCTGATCTCCTTGGCCTTGGCCTCGGTCGTCTTGACGCGCTCATAGCGCAGGACCGACACGGTCAGGTTCTTGAACAGGCTCATGCGCGGTCCCGTCTTGCGACTGAGCTTGCGACCGCCGATCCGATGGGCCATGGATCAGGCCTCAGGCTCGTCCTCGAACGGCTCCTCACCGTCGAGATCGTCGAGCTCGTCACCCTCTGTCTCCGGGACGATGAAGCCGCGCATGCGCAGGCGCTCCTTCATCTCGTCGAGTGACTTCTTGCCGAAGTTGCGCATGCGCAGGAGGTCGTCGTCCTTGAGCTGGAGCAGCTGCCCCACCTTGACGATGTTGTTGCGCTTGAGCGAGTTGTAGGCTCGCATCGGGAGGTCGAGCTCCTCGATCGGCATGTCGAGCATGTTCGGCGGCAGTGCGGCGACACCGGTCACCGCCGCCGCCGGAACGGCGGCGATGCCGACCGTCACGAACGGACGGAACTGGTTGACGAGGATCTCGGCTGAGCGGCTCAGCGCCTCCTCGGGCCCGATCGTGCCATCGGTCTCGATCTCGATCGTGAGCTTGTCGAAGTTGGTCATCTGACCGACACGCATGCTCTCGACCCAGTAGTTGACCTTGCGGACCGGCGTGAAGATCGCGTCGACCGCGATGACGCCGATCGGTAGCGCCTCTGCGCGCTCGGCACCGAGGTAGCCGACGCCGCGCTCCACGGTCAGGTCCATCTCGATGGTCACGTCGTCGGTGTCGATCGTCATGAGGACGAGGTCCTGGTTGATGATCTCGACGTCGGCGGACTCGGCGATGTCGGCTGCCGTCACGGCACCGGCACCGCTCTTGATGAGCCGGAGCTGGACGGGGTGCGCCGCGAAGCTCTTGAGGCGGAGTTTCTTGACGTTCAGGACGATCTGGGTGACGTCTTCCTTGACGCCTGGGATCGTCGAGAACTCCTGGTAGACGTCGCGGATCTGGATGCTGGTGACCGCCGCGCCTTCGAGGGACGACAGGAGGACGCGCCGCAGCGCGTTGCCGAGGGTCACTCCGTACCCGGCCTGCAGAGGACCGGCCTCGTACTTCGCGTACGTGCCGACTTCCTCGACGGGCTCGATCTGCGGGTTCTCGAGTTCGATCATATGGGGCCAGTTACCTCGAGTAGTACTCGACCACGAGCTGCTCGTTGAGATCGAGCGGCATCTGGTCGCGGCTGGGCGGCGTGACGACGGAGCCGGACAGCGTCCCGGCATCGATGGACAGCCATTGCGGGGCCTGGTGGTTGCGGAGCGTCTCCTTGACCACCTTGAACGGCTCACGGGCGCGACGGGTCTCTCGAACCTCGATCTTTTCGCCCGGCTTGACCTGGTACGACGGGATGTCGGTCGGGACGCCGTTCACCGCGAAATGGCCGTGCGTGACGAGCTGGCGGGCGGCCGCGCGGGACGGAGCGAAGCCAGCCCGATACACGACGTTGTCCAGGCGCATCTCGAGCGATCGGAGCAGGTTCTCGCCGGTCACGCCAGGTCGGTTCTCGGCGGCGATGAAGTAGTTGCGGAACTGCCGCTCGAGAACGCCGTAGGTCTTGCGGACCTTTTGCTTCTCGCGCAGCTGCAGGCCGTACTCACCGACCTTGCGACGGCGGACGCCGTGCTGGCCGGGAGGCGACGGTCGCCGCTCGAATGCGCATTTCTTGGTATAGCAGCGCGAGCCCTTCAGGAAGAGCTTGGCGCCCTCGCGCCGGCAGATCCGGCAAACGGAATCGGTGTAACGAGCCATGGAACTCCGGGTTAGACGCGGCGCCGCTTGGGGGGGCGGCAACCGTTATGCGGGATTGGAGTGACGTCTGTGATGGCGCTGACCTCGAGGCCGGCGGCCTGCAGCGAGCGGATCGCCTGCTCGCGGCCGGCGCCCGGGCCCTTCACGTAGACCTCGACCTGGCGCATGCCGTGCTCCATCGCACGCTTCGCCGCGCCGTCAGCCGAAAGCGCTGCCGCATAGGGCGTGCTCTTGCGGGAACCCTTGAAACCGGCCACGCCAGCCGAGCCCCAGCTGATGACCGCGCCGTTGAGGTCGGTGATCGTGATGATCGTGTTGTTGAACGTGGCCTGGATGTGGACGTGCCCCTGGGGGACGTTCTTCTTCTCCCGCCGACGCTGCTTGACCGCTTTCTTGCGCTCCGCCATGCCTGGTCAGTCCCTCGTCACTTCTTGCGCCGGATGCCGACCGTCTTCTTGGGTCCGCGTCGCTGGCGAGCGTTGGTCTTGGTGCGCTGGCCGCGGACCGGCAGGTTGCGCCGGTGGCGGACGCCGCGGTACGAGCCGATCTCGATGAGGCGCTTGATGTTGAGCGCCGTCTCGCGGCGGAGGTCACCCTCCACCTTGTAGCGGCGATCGATCAGCTCTCGCAGGCGGTTGACCTGCTCCTCGGTGAGGTCGCGGACACGCGTGTCCGGGTTGATGTTCGTCTGGGTGAGGATCTTCTGGCTCGTGGGCAGGCCGATCCCATAGACGTACGTGAGCGCGACTTCGACGCGCTTCTCGCGCGGGATATCGACACCGGCGATACGTGCCATCGGTTACCCCTGCCGCTGCTTGTGCTTGGGATTACTGCAGATGACCATCACGGTGCCATGGCGCCTGATGACCTTGCAGTTATCGCAGCGCGGCTTGACGGAAGCTCTGACCTTCAACGGATCCTCGATCGTGTTTCGTGCGTGTCTTGTTACTTGAGTCGGTAGGTGATGCGGCCGCGGGTGAGGTCGTACGGCGACAATTCGACGCGGACTCGGTCACCCGGCAGGATGCGGATGAAGTTCATCCGAAGCTTGCCGCTGATATGGGCGAGCACCCGGTGGCCATTCTCGAGCTCCACAGCGAACATCGTGTTGGGCAGCGGCTCGATCACCGTTCCCTCCACTTCGATCGCATCCTTCTTGGCCACAGGCTGGTGTGCTTCCCTTTCTCATGGGGAGTGCCGGCCCGGACGGACCGACACACGAACGCGTAGCGTATCAAAAATCACCGTTCGAGGCAACCGCTTGGGCCTCAGACACTCGTCAAGATCCGTGGAGACCTCGGACCGATGGCGTCGCGGAGCTCCGCCTCGGGCCCTCGGTGGGTCATCCGCTGGAACGTGTTTTCCTTCACCGCTTCCTCAGACCGTCGTGAGGATCTCGGGACCCCCTTCCGTGATGGCGATCGAGTGCTCGAAGTGGGCGGCCAGTGAGCCATCGACGGTCGAGACCGTCCAGTCGTCGTCGAGGACGTGGGCCCGATAGTCGCCGAGCGTGAACATCGGCTCGATGGCGAGGCACAGGCCGGGCTCGAGCTTGCGCCCGCGACGGCCTGTCCGGTAGTTGGGGACCTGCGGCTCCTCGTGCATCTCGGTACCGATCCCGTGACCGACGAACTGGCGGATGATCCCGAACCCGTGCGGCGTGGCAACCTCCTCGACGGCCGCCGAGATGTCCTCGATATGGTTGCCCGGGACCGCTGCCGCGATACCGGCCATCATCGCCTCCTGGGTCGCTTCGATCAGGCGCCGGACAGGCTCCGGTGGGACGCCGACGAAGAACGTCCGGGCGGCGTCGCCGTGCCAGCCATCGATGATCGCCCCGGCATCGACCGACACGATCTGGCCGTCGCGGATCATCCGCTCCCCGGGGATCCCGTGGACGATCTCGTCATCGAGCGAGATGCACAGGCTGGCCGGGAACGGCCGGCGCGGGTTGATCCCCGGGTAGCCCTTGAAGGACGGGACCGCCCCGGCCGCACGGATATGCGCCTCCGCCAGCCGGTCGAGGTGGGCGGTCGTGATGCCTGGCTTGAGCTCGCTCTCGACGAGCGCGAGGACCTCGGCAACGATCCGACCGGCCTGACGCATCCGGGCGATCTCGGCGCGCGATTTGCGCGTGACCACCTCAGGCCTGCTCCTTCGGCCCAGCCGCGGAGGCCACCGCCGAGACGTCCTGGGCGACCGCATCGATCGGCTGGAGGCCGTCCACGCTGCGCAGGATCCCCGTCCTTCGATAGTGGTCCAGCACCTCGCGGAGGCTGGTGAGTTGGACGTCCATGCGCGCACGGATCGTCTCGGGCTTGTCGTCCTCACGTTGGAGCAACGGCGAGCCGTCGATGTCGCAACGACCTGGCTCCCGGGGCGGATTGGTCGACTCGTTGTAGACATGCCCGGCATCCCGGCAGACCCACCGCCCGCTCATCCGGCGGATGAGCTCGTCGGTCGGGACCTCGATATCGATCGCCAGGTCGACCCGGTCCCCGCGTTCGGCGAGGGCGTCGTCGAGCACCTGCGCCTGGGCTCCGTTCCGCGGGAAGCCGTCGAGGATCGCGCCGCCGGCGGCGTCAGGCTGGCTGAGTCGATCGAGCAGCATGCGGATCGTGATGTCGTCGGGCACGAGTTGGCCGCGTTCCATGAAGCGGCGGGCCTCGAGCCCGATCGGCGACCCGTCACGTACCGCGGCCCGGAAGAGGTCTCCGGTCGCGACGTGCGGGATGGCGAGCCGCTCGGCGAGCAGCTCGGCCTGGGTGCCCTTCCCGGCACCGGGAGCCCCCAGCACGACGACGACCGTCATGCGTCGAACCTGGCGGCCCATGCCGGCGTTGCCGTTTGCGCGCGTTCGCTCACGCACGTCGGAGTGCGCTCGCTCACGTGCTCAGCGGCGCCTTGGCCTGGACGCACCAGGCCCGGCGCGGTCATCTTATGAAGCCTTCGTAGTTGCGCATCATCAACTGCGCTTCGATCTGTTTCATCGTCTCGACCACGACCGACACGACGATCAGCAAACTCGTCCCGCCGAGGCCGATCGCTCCGAGGTCCGGGAAAGCCGCGCCGACGATGGTCGGCGACACCGCGACGACGGCCAGGAACATCGCCCCCGCAAACGTGATGCGCGACACGACGCGGGCAAGGTAGTCCTGCGTCGGGCGCCCTGGCCGGATGCCCGGGATGAACCCGCCGTTCTTGCGCAGCTGCTCGGCCGTCTCATCGGGCTTGAACGTGAACGCCGTGTAGAAGTACGTGAAGCCGACTGTGAGCAGGAAGTACAGGATGATGTACAAGGCGGACGTCGGGTTGAGCAGGAAGACGATTCCCTCGGCGATGCTCTTGACGATCGGGATCTCGGACGCCGTGAAGTACGACGCGAGCTGCACCGGGAAGAGCAGGATGCTGACGGCGAAGATGATCGGGATGACGCCCGCCTGGTTGACGCGGAGCGGCAGGAACGTCTGGCCACCCTGGTACATGCGCCGGCCGCGGACGCGGCTGGCGTACTGGACCGGGATGCGGCGCTGGCCCTCCTGGATATAGATGATCACGGCTACCGCAGCGATCGCCACCACTGCGAAGGCGATGAGCGCGGCGATGTTCGGGTTAACAGTGAACGCGCCGATGGCCGCGGGGGCCTGGCTCACGATGCCGGCGAAGATGATGAAGCTGATGCCGTTGCCGATGCCGCGCTCGGTGATGAGCTCGCCGATCCACATCAGCGTGACCGAGCCGGCGGTCAGCGTGGCGATCTGGGTGAGGGTGTCGAAGCTGCCGAGGTCGAATCCGCCGACCAGCACGTTGCTGTTGTTGAGCAAGGCCAGGAACCCGTATGACTGCAGCAGCGCCATCGGCACCGACAGGTAGCGCGTGTACTGGGTGATCTTGTTGCGCCCGTATTCACCCTCGCGGCTGAGCGCCTGGAGCGAGGGCACGACGCCCTGCATCAACTGCATGATGATCGACGCGTTGATGTAGGGGTTCATGCCCAAGGCCACGACCGAGAAGTTCGACAACCCGCCGCCCGAGAACAAGTTCAGCAGCCCGAAGATCGGGTTGCCCTCCAGGAAGGTCGCGAGCTGCCCGCGGTCGATCCCGGGCACCGGCACAGCAGCCAGGAACCGGAACACGATGAGCAGGCCGAGGACGACCAGGATCCGGCGCCGAATATCCGGCGCCCGGAAGGCGTTCAGCAGGGATTCGAACACGGGAGGCTAGGCGTCGTCGCTGGGCGATGACTCGCCATCGTCGGTGGTTGCGTCAGCGGTCTCGCCGCTGGCCGCGTCGTTCGCCTCAGTCCCCGCATCGGCTGTGGGATCGGATTGGGCCTCATCGGCCGCGGGCTCCGACTCGGCGGCCACGGCCGCGGGCTTGGACTCGGCGGCCTCGGCCGCGGGCCTAGACTCGGGCTCGACGACGGTCTCCGCGGCCGCCTTCGACTTCGGGCGTCGGGCGGGCTTCGCCTCGTCGGCCGGCGGCGGCGCGTCGTCGGTCGTGTCGACCCCGATCGCCTTGAGCGGCTTGGTGGGGACCTCGAGGACGGAGACCGTGCCCCCCGCCGCTTCGATCTTCGAGCGTGCCGACGCCGTGAACGCGTCGGCCACGACGAACAGCGGCGCACCGAGCTCGCCGGAACCGAGGATCTTGAGTGGCTTGTTCAGACTCCGCACGAGCCCGACGGCCCGCAGGATGTCCTGGTTGACCGTGATCTGGCCGCCGGCCTTCGCCTGGCCCTTCGCCTTGGGCGGATCTTCGGCCTCGAGAGCGCCGCGCTCGACCGCTGCCGCGATGTCGCCGACGTTCACGACCTCGTACTGGAGCTTGAACGGGTTCTTGAAGCCGCGCAGCTTGGGGATGCGCACGTGCAGAGGCGTCTGGCCGCCTTCGAACCAGGGCGGGATCGAGCCGCCGGCGCGCGCCTTCTGACCCTTGGTTCCGCGGCCCGCGGTCTTGCCCTTGCCTGCCGCGATGCCGCGGCCGACCCGGGTGCGCTCCTTGCGCGCACCCTCGGCGGGGCGCAGATCGTGAAGCTTCATTCCTTCTCCTCGGAATCCTCGGACTCCTCGGACCGATGGCTCGCGGGGGTGTCGCCTCGGGACTCGGAGCGGCGTCCTGCGGAGCCTCGGGACTCGGAGCGGCCGCCCGCGCGGCTGCGCGAGCCGGACGTGCCGGTGCCATCGGCGATCTCGTCAACCGAGACGAGGAAACGGACCTGCCGAACCATGCCCCGGATCGCGTCGTTGTCCGGGACTTCGCTCGTGCTGCCGATGCCGTGCAGGCCAAGGGCCTTGATGGTGGCCCGGTTGCGTGCGATGTGGCTGATCGTCGACCTGGTCTGGGTGATGCGCAACTTACCGCCCATCGACCCCCTCCATGACGGGCGCCGGCTGGCCTGAGATGTGGCTGACGAGCCTCACGCCCCGACGCGCCGACAGCTCCTCGGCGGAATGCAGCTCACTCAGCGCCTTGATCGTCGCGCGGGTCA
Organism: Candidatus Limnocylindrales bacterium; assembly: GCA_035717785.1. Lineage (GTDB taxonomy): Bacteria > Chloroflexota > Limnocylindria > Limnocylindrales > CSP1-4 > SPCO01. The sequence continues at coordinate 240 of DASTIG010000110.1, read as the reverse complement.
CATTCACCGGGTTGGTCGATCCATAGATCTTGGAGAGGATGTCCCGGACGCCGGCCGCCTCGAGGATCGCGCGCACGGAGCCACCGGCGATGACGCCGGTGCCTTGCGACGCCGGCTTGAGCATGACGCGACTGGCGCCGAACTCGACTCTCACCTCGTGAGGGATCGTCGTGCCGACCATCGGGATCTTGATGACGTTCTTCTTCGCGTCCTCGACGCCCTTGCGGATGGACTCCGGCA
>DASTIG010000109.1:0-16555 GCA_035717785.1 Candidatus Limnocylindrales bacterium | reverse complement strand
GAACCTCGGGTCGATCCATCCCTGAGGATGGCCCCCCACCCGAGGCTCTGAGGCGTTCAGTATCCCTGACGGACCTTACGGGCGGCCTTGCAACGACAGTCGGATCGACACTGGCCGTAGGCTGGGTGCGGCGCCTCGGGGACGCACGGCGGAATCCCCCCTCCGCCCCTAACTCGGGGCGCCGCTCACTTAGCCGCTCTCCGGCAGTTGCGGCACTGGCCTGACATGGCCACGGTCTGGCAGGCGGCGCAGCCGTAGCCCTCGGTCAGCGCACAACGGCCCCCATCTCCTCGCGCGGTGGGGGTCGTTCTTTCTGATCGCCGCAGGTCAGGCGGCCGGTGACGGCATTCGGCGGCAGACCATCGCGTGTCGCTTGAACGACAGGAACCTCGTCGTCGGTGAGGTCGACCCGCCTCGGGTTCAAGAGTAGCGTCGCCTCAGCGCCTGGAGGTGGCAGCCATGGATGATCGACTCATTCACCCGATGTTCCCGAAGTCATCCCAGTCGGCACCGCACAGCGGTCCCTCGGCGGCCGCGATCGCCGTCCTGCTAGCCGCGTTGCTGGTGCTCGCCCTGTTGCTCCCGAGCGTCGGTCGCGTCGGCGTCGACTCCCCGGATCAGCCGCTCCGCCCGCCGGCCGGATTCGGTCTGTAAGGAGTGGCCGAGAGTCAAGTCGAGTCCACCTTCACCGACGGTGCGGCGAGCCGCGTCCATGCGAAAACGCCGTCGTGACGCCTCAAGCGTAGTGTCCGCCAGGCCGGGGAGCGATGCTGGGGGAACGCAGGAGGCCGACAATGGTCCGCAGACTGCTGCTTGCGCTCACGATGGGAGCGCTGGCGACCTGGGTCCTCGCGCCGGTCGCAGCGGCGGGTGCGCCGGAGCGATTCACTGAGTCCTTCGAAGGCACGAGGTTCTTCCCGGCGGGTGAGATCTGCGATTTCGACTACTCGCAGACCTTTTCAGGGACGGACGAAGTCACGATCTTCGGTGACGGCCGCGTTCAAGTGCACGAGACCCTTTCGGTCGCGCACACGAATGTCGGCTCGAACTACACGTTGACGGAGAACGACACGCTTTTCTTCACGTTCAAGACTGACTCGGAGAAGGATGTCGGGATCTTCTGGCATCTGCGTGACCCGAACGGAAAGATGGTCGTCGTCCAGGCTGGGCAACTCCGCTTTGACGAGACCGGCCTGATCAAGTTCACGCCCAACCTCAACCCGGACTTCGCCGACGTGATCTGCCATGCGCTCGGAGGGAACCCCGCCTAGCCGAACCTGGTGGCTCACGAGCATCCACGCACGAAATGACCCCCGACGGGTGTCCGTCGGGGGTCATCGATTCGGGGCGAGCGCCCCCCAAGGCACGCCCCTCGGGATGGCTAGTTGAGCACGACCCAGGCCACGAACGTCCTCGAGTTGACCGTCCGGTTGAGGTAGATCCGCATCTTTCCTGCGATCGGGTAGTTGGGTCGGACGGTCGTGACGAACACGCCGGGCCGGTAGCTCATGAGGTTGGCGAAGCACAGCGGCGTGCCCTCGAGGCCGTACCACGGCGAGTCCGGTCCGAGCCGGAAGTCGATGTCGACGGAGCTCCTGCCGGCTAGGATCGTCGCGCGGCCGCTGCGGTTGAACTTGACCTTGCCCCGCACCACGAGTGCGGTCCGACCCTCGTCGGCGACCAACCTCAGCACGTTGTCCGTGGTCAACCACTCGGCCTGGATGACCGTCTCGGCGAATGCCGTGTTGACTTCCCCAAGGACGACATCGCCGTCGGTCCCGGCCCGCACGGGTGCTGCCCGATCGATCGCCGACACGACAGTGGCGGCCGCGGCCCCGGCGGCTGCGGTGAGGAGGCTACGGCGACTCCGCGAGAGTGCGATATCGACAGACATGCTCGGATCCTCGTGACGGCTGACAGCACGGGGCCCCGAGGAGCTCGGTCAGCGGTTCAGCTCTATGACGCGCTTCCCTCGAGGTCATTGCAGGAACCCATCCGATGCGTATCAGCGCATCAACCACCGCAACCGCGAGTACATGGCGGGCGCCAAGGCCGCCGAGTAGGTGTTGGTCAGGTGATGCGCGTCGCGATAGCGAAGGATCCGGTTCGACGTCACCGGCCAGCAGCGTGTCGGCTGGCAGATCCAATCGGCCATGTCGGTCGCCCGTACCCATGCGTAGCGTGCGTCGACCGCCGTCTCCGCCTGCCAGTGCAGCGCCTCGAGCGAAGTCGAACGCAGCCCCGAACAGGGCTGGGTCCAGCCAGCCTTCGCAACCAGGCAGGACGGGACGAGGAACCTGAAGCTCGGTGTGTCCCGCAGGATCACGACCCGGCGCACCTGTCCGGCGACGCGATCGACCGTGCGTCGATAGCCGGCTTCCCATTCCATGCGCTCCGCGTCCGGATCGGTGATAACGGCCCAGTTCGCGCGCCGGAGCAGCGTCGATCGCGACGAACCGCTCATCACGAGGAGGTCGACCCGAGGCAGGTTGCGTACCTTGGTCAGGACGTTCCGTCGCCACGTGTCGCAGGCCGCATATCGGGATGAGCCGCTGCTGATCGTGACATCGGCGGCCGGGCACGCCGTCTTGCTCATCCAGACGACACGCCAGCCACCCCGCCGCGCAGCGCCGTCGATCGCCGCCCACCATTGGGCGATGACCGAGTCGCCGATCACCACCACGACCTTCGTGCCGTCACGCCGGCCGTACGTGCAATGGGTCGGGCTGGTGGTCGCGCGAGCGACGTGGCAGCCGTCCCGATAGACACGGCCCAGGTCGTATGGCGCGGCGGAGGTCCGTGGCTGCAGTGTCGTGAGGGAGACGCGGCTCGGGTCGTCGGCCGGGTCCGGCACAGCGGCTGAGACGGGTCGCGCGCTCAGGGGCAGAAGACCCGACAGGACGAGGAGGCCGGCGATGCCGATTCGGACCGGCGGCGGGATGCGACGCTCGGCTACCATCGACACGAGCCTACACCCCTGATCCAGAACCGCCGACCGGATATGACCGTACCTCCCCGTAGAGCTCGGACCCCACGCCCGAGACGGAAGGAGGAGACGGATGCGCAAGCTGCTCTTCGTCATCGCCGGAGGCGGGCTGGCCCTGGCTCTGGCGGCGCCGGTCGTGGTCGGCGATTCCGACCAGGCGTTCACAGCCTCCCTCAATGGCTATCTGGAGGTGCCGTCGATCTCGACCACGGCACGTGGCTCGTTCCGGGCCGAGGTCGTCGGGTCGACCATCACGTATCGACTCGTCTTCCGTGACCTTTCGACGCCGTCGCTGTTCTCGCACATCCACTTCGCCCGGCCCGACGTGAACGGCGGGGTCTCCGCCTTCCTGTGCGGTGGCGGCGGGAAGCCGGCATGTCCGACCACGGCCGGGACGGTGACGGGAACGATCGTGGCGGCCGATGTCATCGGCCCGACCGACAAGGGCATCCTGGCGGGCGAGTTCGCCGAGCTGGTCCGGGCGATGCGCAACGGCGCGACGTACGTCAACGTCCACAGCGATGCGTGGGCGAGCGGCGAGATCCGCGGCAACATCCGCCGCGACTGACCCTCACGCGACACCCCCGCACACGACGGCCGGGTCGCCCACAGGGGCACCCGGCCGTCCCACGTTCCGTACACTCGGCGCCATGACACAGAAGGTGATCCTGGACGTCGATACGGGCACGGACGACGCCGTCGCCCTCATGTTCGCCGCGCTTCACCCGGACCTGGAGTTGGTGGCAGCAACGACGGTCAACGGGAATGTGCCTGTCGAATACTGCACGGAAAACTCGCTCCGGGTGTTCGACCACATCGGGGTGCCGGTGCCGGTCTACGAGGGGGTGAGCCGGCCGATCGAGCGGGCAGATTTCCCCATCCCGCGCGGGGACATCCAAAGCTCGAACGCCGTGCACGGCGGTTACCTCGACATCCCACCGTCGACCTCCACGAAGCAACCGACCGGGGCGGTCGACTTCCTGATCGAGACATATCGTGCGGCGACCGACGAGATCATCCTCGTCCCGGTCGGGCCGCTGTCCAACGTCGCCACGGCCCTCCGACGCGAGCCACGCTTGAAGGACCGCATCCCCGCTCTGGTGATCATGGGCGGGGCGAACAGCTACGGGAACGTGACCCCGCGCGCGGAGTTCAACGTCTGGGCCGACCCGGAAGCTGCCCGGACCGTCATCACCAGCGGCATCCGCATGATCACGCTCGTGCCGCTCGATGCGACCCACCAGGCCCTCATCTCGCTCGACGACTGCGCCGCGCTCCGGGCCCTCGGCACGCCCGCCGGCGACGCGGCTGCCACGTTCACCGAGCGTCGGATCCAGGGGTACGACACGACCCAGCCGATGAAGCGTCCTCATGCGGCCCCAGTCCACGACGCGCTCGCGGTCGCGGCGATCGTCGACGGGGCCGTGATCACGACCCACCATCTGCATGTCGACGTCGAGACCAAGGGCGAGCTAACCGTCGGCGAGACCGTCGTCGACACGAACTTCCGCAGCCGGCAGGAGCCGAACGTCCACGTCGCTCTCGACGCCGACGAACGGAGATTCGTCTCATTGCTCCTCGAGACGTTCGCCCGCAACCCGCCTGTCAGTTGACCGACACCGGCGCACACTGACGACACAACCGCCGCGGTCGCACGTCTTGCCAGCCATGGAAACGCCCAACCGACTTCCACGACCGACCCTCCTGCTCGTCGCGGCCCTCGTGGCCGCCTGCGCCAGCCCGACCCCCTCGAGCCCGCCGGCGAGTGCCGTCCCGCCCACGACCGTCGGTCCGACAGCGTCGGCGACGCTCCAGCCATCGGTTTCGCCGTCGTCGCTGCCGGCGATCCGTGTCGAGCGCGCCGCACCGATGCTTCGGGCGCGGACCGGTTTCGATTCGGTCGTCCTCGGCGACGGGTCCGTGCTGGCGGTCGGCGACGACTTCGCCTGCTTCCCGGGACCGGCCCTAGAAGGCAGCGAGCGCGCCGAGCGCTACGATCCGGAGACTGACACGTGGACCGAGGCCGAGAGCCTGAACAAGCCCAGGAAGACCTTTGCGATGGTCCGCCTCGCCGATGGTCGTGCCCTCGTCATCGGCGGCCTCGATCCCGAGGAAGCCAGCTATTCGAGCACGAAGCTCTTCGATCCTGCGACAGGCTCATGGACGGACGGCCCGCTGCTCGATGTCGCGCGCGACGATCCGGCGGCTGCGACCCTCACCGAGGGTGAAGTCGTCTTGACGAGCGCCACGTTCTTCGGGGAGACGGACACCACCTCGACCGCCGAGATGCTCGAACCGGGTGCGGACGCCTGGGCGAATCTGCGACCGATCCAGGGTCTCGCGATCCGGACCCTGATCCCTCTCGCGGACGGTCGCGTGATGGGGATCGGCGACGGCTTCGAATTGGACCTGGCCGTCGTCCTGTTCGACCCGGCCGGCGACCGGTCATGGCAGTCGATCGACCCGCCGACGGTCGTCCGCCAGGCGCGCATCGTGCCGCTCGAGGGCGGCGATGTGCTGGCATTCGGGTACGAGGATCTCGCGATCGGGCGGAGCCCGTCGGTCCGGGTCGAGCGCCTGGACGCCTCGACGAACACGTGGTCCGAGGTTGCGCCGATGTCGATGCCCCGTGAGGGCGCGCTGATCGCGACGCTCGCCGACGGCCAGGTCCTCGTGGCCGGTGGCGCGACCACCATCGAGATCGAGCCGGAGGCTCGCGCGCTCGCCACGACCGAGATCTACGATCCCGCCGCCGATTCGTGGATCGCAGGCCCCAACCTGCTCGAGCCGCGCAAGGACGGGCACGCCCTGCTCCTGCCCGATGGCAGCGTGCTGATCCACGGCGGCGATGCCGACTTCAACGTCGACGGCGACGTCCCGTGGTGCCCGGATCCGATGACAACGACCGAACGGGTCTACCTTGGGCCCTGAGCGATGACGACCAGCCCGGGAGGACCGACGATGACCCGATCCGTCAGGCACGCCGCATTCACGATCGAGAAGACGTACGACGCACCCCCATCGAAGGTCTGGCGCGCGTGGTCCGACCCCTCCGAGAAGGCCGTGTGGTTCTCCGGTCCCGAGGAATGGGGACCCGACGAGTTCGAGCTCGATTTCCGGGTCGGAGGGCGCGAGATCAGTCGCGGCGGCCCACCCGGCGGCCCCGTCTTCACGTACGACGCCACATACCGCGACATCGTCCCGGGTGAGCGGTTTGTCTACGCGTACGACATGTTCAGCGACGAGATCCGGATCTCGGTCTCGCTCGGGACGGTCGAGTTGGCGGCCGCCGGCGACGGCACGAAGCTGACCTACACCGATCACGGTGCGTACCTCGACGGCGCCGACACGCCGGAGGAGCGCGAGCACGGCACCCGGGAGCTGCTCGACGCTCTCGGTCGCGTGCTGTCCGGGGAGCCCGCGACCGCCTGACCGCCGGGGTCTCGCCGCGCCGACGTAGGAAGGGTCGGGATGCTACCCTGACGCCGTCCTTGGATGGCCGGTCCTGTGAGGCCGGCGTACCGGTCCCGTGAGGCCGGCGAAGGAGGCACCGATGTCCGCGCACGCCCTCGCCCACCACGCCGATCCGGCGGGTGGGTCGTTTGTTATCCGGGTCGCCGTCGAGTGATCTCTCCACCGCCGCCCCGGGCCAGCTCGGTCGTGGATCCGAGGATCGGTGACCTCGGGCCGGCCGTCCTGGCACTGGAGGACGGAACGGTGTTCCCTGGCGTGGCGTTCGGGGCGCCGGTCGCGGCCGGCGGCGATCTCGTCGTCAACACGAGCCAGACCGGCTACCAAGAAGTCTGCACCGACCCGTCGTACGCAGGCCAGGTCGTGGTGATGACCTATCCGCTCATCGGCAACTACGGTCGGTTGGCCGATGACGACCAGTCCACGAAGCCGTGGCTGCGGGCGCTCGTCGTCGCCAATGCCACCGCGGCCGTGTTGGAGGACGCCCGTCAGCTCGCGGCTCTCCTCCGTGACGACGGCATCCCGGCCATCGCGGGTGTCGACACGCGGGCCCTGGCCCGCCACCTGCGTGCCAACGGCAGCCTGCGCGGGATCGTCACCGTGCCAGGCCAGGTGGGCGCGGGAGCCGCTGTGCGCGCTGCGCGGGCTGTGCCGCGCTGGGAGGACCAGGATTTCGTGGGCCAGGTCTCGCCGGCCGCCGTCACCGAGTACGGCTCGGCGGACGACGGCGGTCCACTCATCGGCATCGTCGATCTCGGCCTCAAGTCGAACATCGTTCGCGCGATGCGTCATCGGGGGGCGCGCGCCCGGGTATTCCCGCATACGGCCGATGCGTCGGACGTGCTCTCGTCCGATGTCGACGGGATCATCCTGTCGCCCGGCCCGGGGGATCCGGCGCGGCTCGCAGCTCAGGTGGCGCTGGCTCGCGCAGTCATCGACGATGGGCGGCCGCTGCTCGGGATCTGTCTCGGACACCAGATCGTGGGGCGGGCTGCGGGCGCGGACACCCGGCGCCTGCGGTTCGGGCATCACGGGGCGAACCATCCGGTCCAGGACACCGACCTGGGGCTCGTCCAGGTGACGGCGCAGAACCACGAGGTCCAGGTGGTCGGCGACTCACTCCCGGCGACGTCGGGCTTCCACGTGAGCCAGGTCAACCTCAATGACCGCTCGGTCGAGGGCCTTCGCCACCGCGAGAAGCCGATCGAGACCGTCCAATACCACCCTGAGGGTGCCCCCGGACCGCTCGACGCGCTGGCCGTGTTCGATCGGTTCGTGGCCGCTGTGCGAGGCGGGGCTTGAGGCGGCTCGAGGGTGGGGCGTTGAGATTGCTCCGTGCCGGCGTCGTTGCTTTCATGCCAGATCGTCGTGCCATGACGCTTAGGCGAGGGTGCGGGGCTCTCCAGAGACCGAACGCCTCAACTCGCGGCCGGTTTGTGCGTGGATCGTCCGCTCGCATGGCCTCGGGCGGCCCGAATCGAGCTTTCGGCGCGCCGAATCCCCGCGCACGCGTCACCCGGTGGCGATATGGCACGAAATGGGGCCGGCGGCCCGGCGGTAGCAGGCCATCCGGACGCAGTCGTCGCACGGACGTATCTGCGTGACCGCCACGGCTCCGGGCCCGAAGCCGGCCTCGGTCCTGATCCTCGGCAGCGGGCCGGTCGTCATCGGACAGGCCGCCGAATTCGACTATGCCGGCACCCAGGCGTGTCGAGCACTGCGCGCCGAAGACGTGCGGACGATCCTCGTCAACAGCAATCCCGCCACGATCATGACCGACCCCCAGGTCGCCGACGTCATCTACCTCGAGCCGCTGACGGTCGAGGCGGTCGAAGCGGTCATCGCCCGCGAGCGACCCGATGGCGTGCTCGCCGGTCTGGGCGGACAGACCGCTCTCAACCTGGCCATGGCGCTGGCGGAGGCTGGCGTCTTCGAGCGCTACGACGTCCGGCTCCTCGGGACGCCGCTCGAGGCCATCCGGATGGCCGAGGACCGCGAGGCGTTCCGCGACCTGCTCGAGCGGATCGGCCAGCCGTATGCCCCGTCGTGGATCGTCGAGACGCCCGAGGACGTCGAAACGGCCCTGCGGGAGATCGGGCTCCCGGCGATCGTCCGACCGGCGTTCACGCTCGGCGGGACCGGTGGCGGCATCGTCGAGACCGAGGCGGCCTACCGCGAGCGCGTCCGGGCCGGCCTGCGCGCTAGCCCGATCGGCCAGGTGATGGTCGAGAGATGCCTCGTCGGCTGGCAGGAGATCGAGTACGAGGTCATGCGCGACGCCGACGACACCTGTATCGCCGTGTGCTCGATGGAGAACGTCGACCCGCTAGGCGTCCACACGGGCGATTCGATCGTCGTCGCGCCGGTCCAGACGCTGACCGACGCCGTCCACCAGCGACTTCGCAGCGCGGCGCTCGCGATCATCCGGGCGCTTGGCGTCGAGGGTGGCTGCAACGTCCAGTTCGCGCTCTCGCCCGACTCCACCGAGTACGCGGTCATCGAGGTCAACCCGCGCGTCTCGCGCTCCAGCGCGCTTGCGAGCAAGGCCACGGGCTACCCGATCGCCCGGGTCGCTGCGCAGATCGCGGTCGGGCGACGGCTGGCCGAGATCCCGAATGTCGTGACCGGCACAACGGTGGCCGCGTTCGAGCCGGCGCTCGACTACCTGGTCGTCAAGCTGCCGCGGTTCCCGTTCGACAAGTTCCCGACCGCCGACCGCACCCTCGGTAGCCAGATGAAGGCCACGGGCGAGGTCATGGCGATCGACCGCACGTTCGGCTCGGCGCTTAACAAGGCGCTCCGCGGCCTGGAGCAGGCGGGGGCTGGCCCGCTGGCCGAGGATCCGTCGTGGACGCCCGCATTCGACTACCTCGCGGCCGTGTACGCCGACGACGACGCCGACGCCGCCGACGACGTCGAGGACCAGCCGATCCGCTGGATCGACGAGACGGGACAGGCGTGCGAATCGACCCGCCACGCGCAAAGGACCGCCGCTCCGATCGTGTTGCGGCGCTTCCTCGAGCCGTCCGACTCGCGGCTCTGGCGCCTGCTCGGGCTGCTCCGACGAGGTGTCCCGGAAGCCGTGGTGGGCGAGGCGACGGGGATCTCGGCGTGGTTCCTCGCCGAGATGGGCCGCAACGTCGCGCTCGAACGGGAGGTCACCATCGCGGGATCGCGCCTGGCCGACCCCGCGGACGTCGGCGCCGCCGAGCTCCTCGCCACCGCGAAGCGCGCCGGGTTCGGTGACAAGGAGCTGGCCGGACTGGCCGGCACGAGCGCGGGGGCGCTGCGGGACGCCCGGCTCGCCCTCGGAATCGTGCCGGGCTACGCCATGGTCGACACGTGCGCCGCCGAGTTCGCTGCCGAGACCCCGTACTTCTACTCGACCTACGCAGCGTCGGGATCGACGCCGGAGGCGCCACCGGTCGATCGGCCGGCGGCGCTCGTGATCGGCAGCGGCCCGGTCCGGATCGGGCAGGGGATCGAGTTCGACTACTGCGCGGTCCAGGCCGCCGACACGCTCCGACGCATCGGCTGGCAGGCGGTGATGATCAACTCGAACCCGGAGACCGTGTCGACCGACTTCGACGCGTCGTCGCGCCTTTATTTCGAGCCGCTCGACCCGGAGAGCGTGCGAAGCGTCATCGACGTCGAGGGCGGGATCCCGGCCATGGTCGCGTTCGGCGGCCAGACCCCGCTCAACCTCGCCGCCCCGCTCGCGGCAGGCGGTGTGGCGCTGCTCGGCTCCGATCTCGAGGCGATCGACCAGGCCGAGGAACGCGTGCGCTTCGCGGCGCTGCTCGATCGCCTCGGCATCCCCCAGCCCGAGGGCGGGATGGCGCACAGCATCGAGGAAGCGCTGACCCTGGCGGAGCGGATCGGCTTCCCGGTCATCGTCCGGCCATCGTTCGTGATCGGCGGGCTGGCGATCGACTTCTGCTACTCCACCGAAGACCTCGAGCGCCAGCTCGCGCTCGCCACGATCGTCGACCCGGATCGGCCCGTCCGCATCGATCGCTATCTCGAGGGCGTCGAGGTCGATGTCGATGCCATCAGCGACGGCGAGCGGGTGCTGATCCCCGGATTGCTCGAGCATGTCGAGCGGGCGGGCGTGCACTCCGGCGACAGCGTCGGCGTCTTCCCACCGCAGTTCGTCAGCGACGGCGACCAGGACCTCATCGTCTCGACGATGGAACGGGTCGTGCTCGCTCTCGGCGCGAAGGGGCTCGTCAACGCCCAGTTCATCGTCCGCGACGACGGTGTCTACCTGATCGAGGTCAACCCGCGGGCGTCGCGCACAGTGCCCTTCATGTCGAAGGTGACAGGCGTCCCGATGGTCGAGCTGGCCGTCCGGATCGCGCTCGGGGCGAGGCTCCCGGATCTCGGCTGGGATGGCGGGCTGCTGCCGACCCCGCCGTTCGTGGCCGTCAAGGCACCAGCGTTCTCGACCGCGAAGCTGCGTGGTGTCGACCCATCGGTCGGTCCCGGCATGCAGTCGACCGGCGAGGTGATCGGGCTGCACGAGGACCCGCGCGTCGCCCTGGCGAAGGCCCTGCTCGGGGCGGCGCTCGTGCCACCACGACCCGGTGAGGCGGGAGCCCTCGCCCTGCTATCGATCGCAGATCGCGACAAGGCGCAGCTCGAGCGGCTCGCGGCGGGCCTTGCGAGAGCCGGGTACCGGCTGGCGGCCACACCGGGCACGCGCCGCCGCCTCGCGGCGGTCGGCTACGACGCCCGACCGGTGGCCAAGCTCGGTGAAGCGCCAGACGAGTCGATCGGGGAAGTGCCGATCCTGGAGTTGATCGCGAGCGGCGACGTGCGGCTCGTCGTCAACACCCCGACACCGCGTTCGGGCGCGGTCCGCGACGCGGCCGAGATCCGCCACGCCGCGACAGGCGAGGGGATCCTGTGCCTCACAGCCATCGAGACAGCGGTCGCCGCCGCCGAGGCACTGGATCCTGAGGTCGCGGAGCGGCTCTCCAGCGTGCGTCCGCTTGGCGAGTGGGTCCCCGAGCCGGGTCAGCCGCGGCTGGTCGCGACCGCCTGAGCCGCGCCGGTCTCCGGTGGCGTCACGACGATCGCCTGGCCAAGCGACCAGAGCGTCAGCGTCGTAAGGGTGACCATTACGACCGCGAGCGGGATCTGGCGGACGGTGAGCGGTCGGCCCTCGAGACCGGCCGGCGCGTCGAGCGCCGCGACCACGTGGCCACCCCACGCCCCGAGCATGTGGCCGCCGACCACGGACGCGAGTTGCAGGGTCCACACGAGACCCGGCGGCAGCCACGCCCCGGTCGGCACGAAGAAGGCGGTCCCGATCACGTCCCAGCCTCGCTGGAATGGGTCTGATAGGGCGATGACGATCCGCTGTCCGTCGATCAGCAGGTAGGTCAGGTAGTGCGCGATGAGGTAGCCGACGGCGATCGGGAGCAGGCCCGCGCCGGACGCCGCGACCCCGACGAAGCGGGTCACGGCCAGGGCGGCGACCACGACGATCCCGAGGAACGCGGCGAGGAGCGCCGTCTGGATCGGAAGCGCGGGGAACCCGAACGCCTCGAACCAGATCTGCGTCTGCGACAGCCCGTCGAAAAGGATCGAGCCGATCGCCAGGGCCACCAACACGACGTCCGCAAGCGTCCAGCCCGGCTCCAGGAGCCCGCTCGCGAACGAGCGTCGACGCACGCGCCCCGTCTCATCGACCAGCGCGTACGGAGCCAGCCGGCCGAGCATGCGGAACCAGACCGTGAAGACCTCGGCGTTCGATCGCCACGTGTCGCGCCCGTACTGGGCCATCATCGCCAGCGTCAGGGCGGTGTAGCCGACGAGCACGATGAACAGCACCTGGGGTCCTGCCTCGAGGACCAACTCGAGCCAGACGACGACCGCGAAGGCGATGACGGCCGGCCAGCGTCCGAGCCTCGCCGGGTAGTCGGCCAGGTCCCACGACCGTACGCCGAGCCGGCGGGTCACCCATGCGCCGACGTCGAACAGGGTCGAGAACGGGTCCAGCCAATGCCAGATCGGCCCGCCGAGGGCCGAGATCGCAGCTACGCCGACCCAGCCATAGACCCACAGGAACAGCGTCGCGACCTCGGCGCTGCTTGTCCCGCCGGCGATGCCCTGGGCGACGATCCACAGCCAGCCGATCAGGCCCACGGCCCGCAGGAGCAGTCGGAGCGGGGCAGGGGGGAGATGGCCGCGGTCCCTCGTATCGGGCCGTTCGGCGCGCACGTCGCGCACGAGCACGAACACGAAGGACAGCGCGACCGTCGCCGCGGCCCCGGCAAGGTAGGCAGCGAGCGGAAGCCGGCTCGTGTAGGTCGGGTTGAGTGAGTGGGCCGCGACCCCGACAGGGACAGCCAGCGCGATCAGCGAGCCGCCGGCCACCGCGCCGACGAGGGCCCGGGCACGTCGCATGGTCAGCGGCCGGCCCGGCTGCGGTTGAGCAGGAATCCGGCGAGGACGAGCACGAGGGCGAGGGCCGCGACGATCGGCAGTAGCGCATCGGTGGTCGACGACGTCGGCTCGCCGGGTTCGGCGGACGGGGTCGGGCTCGAGCTCGCGGACGGCGCGGCGGATGGGGTCGCCTCCGGCGTCGGCGAGCTCGTCGCCGGCGCGGACGCACCGACGGTCGGGCCCGGTGTCGGAGCCGGGGTCGCCGCGACCTCGACCGTGAAGGTCCACGTCAGCCGCTCGATATCGCCGTCTTCAGCGGAGATCGACGTCGACTTGACGGTGTAAGTGCCGTTGGTGAATGGGACGTCCGGCCGCGCCAACATCCGTCGGCTGTCACCAGAGTCGACCCCGCCGTTCGCGACGGTCGCGCCGCTGGCATCGAGCACATTCAGACTGCTGGCGGACGTCAGGTCCTGCGAGTATCGGGCGCTCACGACCGTCACGGGTTCCGTCACAGTCGACCCGTCCGCAGGGATGGCCCGGACCAGCTCGGCATGTGCGAACGCGGTCGCGGGGAAGGCAGCCAAGACGGCGACGGCTGCCGCGACCAGGATGAGGCGCCTGCCGCCGCTCCGTGATGTCATGTCCGGAGCATACGGAACATCCAGCCGCCTGGTGCCCGACCGGCCCAGACCGATCCGACGGGGTACGATCGACCGCACTCCACCGACCACCGCCCTACCAGGAGCCCTGCGTGCCGACCACCCCCGTCCCGACCGTTACCTTCAGCGACGAGCGCATCGCAAACGGGCTAAGACTGATCGTCGCGGAAGACCATCTCGCACCGGTCGTGGCGATCAACGTGTGGTACGACGTCGGATCGAAGCACGAGCAGCCCGGCAAGACGGGATTCGCCCACCTCTTCGAGCACGTGATGTTTCAGGGCTCGAAACACGTCGCCAAGGCCGAGCACATCGCGCTCATCCAGGCTGCCGGCGGCACGATGAATGGGACGACCTGGCTCGACCGGACCAACTACTTCGAGACGCTGCCCTCCCACGAGCTCGATCTCGGCCTGTGGCTCGAAGCCGATCGGATGGCCACGCTGCTCGATGCACTCAGCCAGGAGAACCTCGACAACCAGCGCGAGGTCGTCAAGAACGAGAAGCGCTGGTCGTACGATAATCGGCCGTACGGCTCGTGGCAGGAGAAGCTGCAGGCGCACCTCTTTCCGCCGGAGCATCCGTACCACCACTCGACGATCGGCTCGATGGCGGATCTCGACGCCGCATCGCTTGACGATGTGAAAGCCTTCTTCCGCACCTACTACGCCCCGAATAACGCCGTGCTGTCGGTCGTCGGGGACGTCGAAACCGCCGCGGTCCGCGCAAGTGTCGAGCGCTATTTCGGTGAGATCCCGGCGAACTCGTCGATCCCGCCGCTGGGCGACCTGTCGTTGCCGCCGACGCTCGGTCATGAGGTCCGCGAGATCGTCAACGATCGCGTGCCGCTGCCGCGGATCTACTTTGGCTTCCGCGCGCCGATCTATGGCGACCCGCGCCTCGACGCGCTCGAGGTGGCCGGCCAGATCCTGGCGGGCGGCAAGGGCAGCCGTCTGCACCGTCGACTGGTCCGCGAAGAGCGGATCGCCCAGGACGTGGCGCTGTTCACGCTCGGCTTCATCGGCGGTGCCTCGGTGTCGGCGGGCTGGGCGACGGTCCGTCCCGGCATCTCGGTCGATCGCGTGGAGCGCGCCTTCCACGAGGAGCTCGAGCGACTGGCCGTGGAACCGGTGAGCCAGGACGAGCTGGCTCGTGCGTTCGCGCTGATCGAGGCAGACGAGCTGGGCGCCCTGCAGCGCGTCGAGGAACGGGCCGATCGGCTGTCGATGTACGCGACGCTGTTCGACCAGCCCGCGCTCATCAACGAGATGCTGGGCCGGTACCTGTCGGTCACACCCGAGGCGATCCTCGAGGTGGCGGCGGCGACATTCCGCCCGGACAACAGGCTCGTCCTGACGTACCTGCCCGAGACGCCGTCCGCGGACAGTGAGGCAAACGCCGCCGACGAGCGCGAGACCGCCAACGAGGAGGTGGCGGCATGACGGCGAAGAGCCCGGAGCGGGACGGCGTGGTCCTCGCCCAGCGGCCGGCGCCCGGCACTCCCCGTCCCTACGACTTCCCCGAGGTGACACGCACGCAGCTCGACAACGGCCTGACGGTCATGATCGCCGACCTGCCGGGCAGGCCGCTGGTGAGTGCCAGCATCGTGATCCCGGTCGGCGCGTCGGATGAGCCGGCCGACGAGGCCGGCGCGGCTGTCCTTGCCGCGCGCGCACTGACCGAGGGCACGGAGCACTACGACGCGGTCGGGCTGACCGAGGCGTCGGAGCGGCTCGGCGCGTCCATCCATGCCGAGGCCGGCTGGGACGCGACCAGCGTCGGGGTAGATGTCCCGTCGACGAGGCTGGAGCCGGCATTGGAGTTGCTGGCCGAGGTCCTCCTTCGGCCGACCTTCCCGGCGAGCGAGGTCGAACGCCTACGAGACGAGCGGCTGAACGACCTGCTGCAGGCGCAGGCCGATCCGCGGCGGCGCGCCGATGAGACGTTCATCGGCACGATCTACGCTCCGGCCTCGCCGTACCATCGGCCGTCCGCCGGGACGAAGGAGTCCGTCGAGGGCCTCGACGACGCTGCAGCCCGCCGCGCGTACGAACGGATCCTCGACCCGTCGCGCGCCACGCTCGTGGTCGGAGGCGACCTCGGCGGCCAGGACGTCGTCGAGCTCGCACGCCGGCTGTTCGGCGAGTGGTCGCGTCATGACAGCGCCGCCGATCCGGGTCCGGTCGACGACCAGGGCGCCGGGAGCGGCCGGCTCGTCCGCGTCGTTCATCGACCGGGGAGCGTCCAGACCGAGATCCGAATCGGCCATCCCGGGCTGCCTCGCCTGGTTCCCGATTACCACGCCGTGTCCGTCATGAGCGCGATCCTCGGCGGGCTGTTCAATTCGCGGCTGAACATGCAGCTCCGCGAGGCCAAGGGCTACACGTACGGCGCGGGCGCCGGGTTCGATATGCGCCGGGGCGCTGGTCCCTTCACGGCCAGGGCGGCCGTGAACACCGAGGTCACGGTGCCTGCGGTGATCGACACGCTCGCGGAGCTCGAGCGGATGCGTGACAGCCGCGTCGAAGACAGCGAGCTCGCGGCCGCCCGCGACTTCCTGGTCGGCGTCTTCCCGCTGCGCTTCGAGACACCTGGTGCGGTCGTCGGGGCCGTCGCGGGCCTGGCGATCCACGGGCTCCCGCTCGAGGAGTTGACCGACTACCGCGCGCGTGTCGAGGCTGTGGACATCGACGCGGTGGAGGCCGCGGCGCGCGCGCACCTCGCTGTCGATCGGGCGGCGATCGTCCTGGTCGGGGACGTCGACGCGTTCGGCGCGGATCTCGAGGCGGCCGCTCTCGGGCGGCTCGTGATCGATCGGGACGAGCCCGCCGGCGCCCAGTTGGCGCCAGAGCCGGAGGTCGCCGCCGCGGTCGGACCGACCGACGAGAGCGAGGAGACCGGGCCTACGGCCGGCGCCGAAGACCCCGACCTGCCGGGCTCCGACGAACCGGCCGCGACCGACGTCACGAAGGAGAAGGACGCGGGCGGCTGAGCATCGCGCAGGACCGCGGCGACGGTGGACGCATCTGACGCAGGACCTCGC
>DASTIG010000108.1:0-17403 GCA_035717785.1 Candidatus Limnocylindrales bacterium | reverse complement strand
GGCCATGCTGCCCGACACGTCGAACGACAGGATCACCGTGCCTTCGAAGCGCGGGGTGCTCACGACGCTCTGCGGCCGGGCCAGGGCGAGAACGAGAGCGGTCAGGCCGGCCAGCATGAGGACGGCCGGGATGCGCCGTCCAACGGTGGCTCGCCCCAGGGCCACGGTCCCGGACGATCCGACCCGCAGGCGGCCAAGGTCGGCCATCCGCTGTCGACGACGACCCTCGCGCTGCCGATACAAGAGCACGCCGAGCGGGATCGTCGCCAGCAGAAGCAGCATCGTCGGCCACAGGAACGACACACTTACCTCCGTCGCCGACGACGCCGGAGCGTGGCCATGCGGACGATCGCCTGGACGAGGTCCTCGTCGGTCGAGAGCGAGACAGCGTCCACGCCGGATCGCCCGAAGGCGTCGCGCAACGTAACCTCGCGGCGCTCAGATGCCTCCAGGAACCGTCGACGGAACGCCTTGTCGTGCGTATCGACATACATCTGCTCGCCGGTCTCTGCGTCCTCCATCAGCAGCGCGCCCACGTCGGGCAGTTCGACCTCGCGTCGGTCGAACAGCCGGACGGCCATGACCTCGTGACGTTGGGTCAACAGGTTGAGCGGACGCTCCCAGCCTGGAGCGCTTATGAAGTCGGAGATCACGAACACCAGCGAACGGCGCTTGATCGTCTGGTGGCCGGCCTTCAGCAGCGGCGCCAGGTCCGTGAACGGCGCTCCGGGCAGCCGCGGTTGCCGCAGCAGGTCGTTGACGAGCCGCAGAACGTGAACTCGACCGCCGCGCGCGGGGATGCTGTGTTCGACCTGCCGCCCGTAGAAGATCGCGCCGACGCGATTGCCACGGCGGGTGAGGAGCCGCGCCAGCGTCGTGACGAAATCGACGAGTACGTCTCGCTTCAGCCGTTCCGACTCGGCGGACCCGAAATCGACCGATGGGCTCAGGTCGAGCAGGAACCAGGCTGTGATCTCGCGGTCCTCGACGTACTGGCGCACGTAGGGCGTGGATGTCCGGGCCGTGACGTTCCAGTCGATGTACCGGACGTCGTCTCCGTACTGGTATTCGCGCAGGTCCGCGAAGTCGACGCCACTGCCGTGGAAGAGCGTCCCGTAGTCGCCCTGGAGCAGGCCATCCAGGCGACGGATGACCTGCCAGTCGAGCCGCTGGAGGATGCGCTCAGGCGCTGACGTGGACATTCCCGTGGTCGCGCAGCGGGACGACCGGAACGGGGATCCGGTCGAGCAGGGTCTCCAGCAGGGCGTCGCTGGTCACGTCGTCGGACAGTGCCTCGAACGACAGAACGAGGCGGTGCCGGAGCACGTCGAGGGCCATGTCCAGGACGTCCTCGGGAAGGGCGTAGTCGCGGCCGCGGACGAAGGCCAGGGCCCGGGCGGTCAGGATGAGGTTGATCGAAGCCCGCGGGCTCGCCCCGAAGGTGATGTAGCGCTTTAGCTCGCCGAGGCCATGTGCCTCCGGCTCTCGGGTCGCCGTGGCCAGCCGGACGGCGTAGGCCATGAGGGCCGGGTCCACGTACACCGCGTCGGCAGCCCGCTGCATCTCGATCAGCGCATCGGTCGACAGGACCTGTTGGACCGACGGGAACGTCCCGGTCATCCGCTCGACGATGACGAACTCCTCGGTGGGGCTCGGGTAGCCGACGAGCACCTTCAGCATGAACCGGTCGATCTGCGCCTCCGGCAATGCGTAGGTCCCTTCGGTCTCGATGGGGTTCTGCGTCGCGAGGACCAGGAACGGGTCCGGGACCTTGAACGACTCCTTGCCGATCGTCACCTGGCGTTCCTGCATGACCTCCAGGAGCGCGCTCTGGACCTTGGCGGGAGCTCGGTTGATCTCGTCCGCCAACAGGAGGTTCGCGAAGACTGGACCAAGCATCGTCCCGAAGTCGCCGGTCTTCTGGTTGTAGATCCGCGTCCCGATCAGGTCCGCCGGGACCAGATCGGGCGTGAACTGGATCCGCTTGAACTCACCGCCGATCGATTCGGCGAGCGTCCGGATGGCCATCGTCTTGGCGAGGCCCGGCACGCCCTCGACAAGGATGTGCCCGCGGGCCAGCAACGCGACGATCAGGCGCTCGAGCAGGTGGTCCTGCCCGACGATTACCTTCTTGACTTCGTACAGCAGCCGCTCCATCGGGGCCGCCTGGTCGTGGCTGGAAGACTGGTCCACTCGTCGCTCCCTTGCAGTGCGGCTAGTACGGGGGCAGGCCGGCGGCCCCGCCCGCGACGTCGATCGGGACGGCGAGACCGATGCCGACGAAGACGTCGTCGCCGGTCGGATTGAGGAGGGCGGTCACGATCCCGATGACGTGACCCTCTCTATCCAGTAACGGTCCACCGGAGTTCCCCGGATTGACTGCGGCGTCTACCTGGATCAGGCCGCGCAGGACGGTGTTGGTGTCCTCGAGGAGGAACGTCCGATCGATGCCGGAGATCACGCCGACGCTCATCGAGCTCGCCAGGCCGAATGGACTGCCCATGGCGTAGGCCTCGCTGCCCTCGCGGACCCCGTTCGGGTCACCGAGGGTGGCCGGCATCACCTCCGCCGGCGGCTGCGTCGCGCGGAGTACGGCGATGTCGATCTCTGGCTGGCTGCTCACGATCTCCGCGTTGGATCGTGTCCCGTCCGCGAACGTCAACCGGATATCGGACGCGTCGGCCACGACATGCAGGCTCGTGAGGATGTCGCCGGCCTGGCTCACGACGACGCCGCTGCCGATCCCCTTGTCCTGCGAGGCCGCGCCACTCGGCTCTGGCCCCTCGGTCTCGACGAGGACGAGCGACGGGCGCACGACCTGATAGACGAGCTCCGAGAACGCCGGCGCGGGTGTGACGGATGCGAGGGCCTCGCTGACACGCGCATCGACGTCCTGCTCGGTCAGTCGTGGAGCCGGGAACAGGAGGCCATAGGCCACGACCGCGAGAAGCGCGACGAGTGCGCCGGACGCGAACGGCACCGACCGCCCGAGACGGCCCGGCCGTCGCGGCGGCTCCTGCCCTGGCGAGCGGGACTCCTCGGACATCTCCTCAGCCGGCAGTGGTCGAGATCGCGATCTGGCGACGGAAGGCAGCTCACGTGGCCACCAGATCGCCGATGGCGTGCCGACCTTGAGTCTATGCCACTCCGGTCAATGACCCGTCCGACGACGGGATGTGCCTGGCTTGGCTCGGCGTGATGTCGCCCTAACAAGGTATGGACACATCGACCCAGACGAGTCGGTGATCCGAGCTCGGGAGGCGTGCCTATACTCGCGACGCTGGCAGTTCCGCGCCGATGCCGCTTCTGGAGACGCGCATGGACGTTCGCTGGATCGCCCCGTCGGGGATCGAGACACGCGAGTGGGCGGACGTGCCGGCCCTCCTCGAGCGCGACGACGGCTTCCTCTGGGCGTCCCTTCGTGCGACAGCCAGAAGGCCAAAGCGCTAGCGGAGCGCTTCGGGTTCCACAAGCTGGCCGTGCGCGACATCCTCGAGAGAAGCCACCTTCCCAAGATCCATGCATACCCGGATCACATGTTCGTCGTGCTGCACGCCCCGGAACCCGGCGACAGCGGGCACATCGAGCTCATCCAGGTGGGGATGTTCATCGGGCGCAACAACCTGGTGACGACGCATGGACCGCCGACGCCTTAGCTCTCGGCGGACCTCGGGTTCACGGAGACCGAGCAGATCGTGGAGCGCCTCGAGTCGGGACGGATCCACGCGGCGACCCCGTTCGAGCTGTCCTATGCGGTCGTCAGCTCACTGGCCAATCGCCAGGGCGCCCAGCTCGAGCGCCTGGCGGTGCAGGTCGCAGGCCTCGAGGAGAAGGTCCGGGGCGAGCTGGGTGACCCGGTGCGCGTCCTCGAGGAGATGTTCCTCGTCCGACACGAGCTCCTGTCGATCCGCACGATGGCCGCCGAATCCGGTGACGTCTTCGCTCGGATGTCTGCGCTGACGCGGATGATCCCGCCCGAGGCGCCGCCGCTGATCCAGGACCTGATCGATCGCTTCGAACGAGTCAGGAGCATGAGCGACAGCGAGAAAGAGTTCGCGCAGGGGGTCATCGACTTCTACCAGGCGCGGACGACGACCCGTATGAACGTCGCGATGGAACGGCTAGCGTTGATCGCCGCCGTGCTCCTGCCGGTCACGGCGATCGCCTCGATCTACGGGATGAACCTCATCGTCGGCGATCTGACAGACGTGTTGCAGCTCGCGTTTGTCCTGTCGTTCATGGGCGTGGTCGTCGCGGGGATGCTCGGCTGGACGAAGCGCATGGGGTGCTGGTGACGGCGCCGCGGCCTGCCGACCGTCTCCTCAGTTCGCTGGGTCGACCGCCAGGCCGACGAGATCGGGGCTGCGGTCGATGACGACCTGCTGATCTGGGTAGGACCGATCTGGACGCTCAGGCGGCCGTTCCGGCCAGGGTCATGGCGGTCGCGGGAGCGGTCTCACCTGTGGACGCCTGGGACATGCTGATGACGACGGTCCCTCGCGCGTGTCCCTGGGCCACGTGCTCGATCGCTGCGGGCGTCCTCTCCAGCGGGTATGTGCCGCCGATGACCGGCGTGACCTTCCCGGCTTCCACGAGCGCCTTGAGGACCTCAAGGTCGGCGGAGTTCTGGGTCTTCAAGGACGGCCCGGCCTGTTGGCGCACCAACATGGACACCACGGCGGTCCTGATCGTCCGACCGAGCTTTCCGCCGGCGTGTCCCCCACCGTTGGAGATCAGCTTCCCCTCGGGCGTGAGTGCGCGCCTCGTCGCGGACATCGAGTGGTTCCCGACATTGTCGAGGATGAGGTCGTAGCGTGGTCCGCCCTTCGTGAAGTCCTCGGTGGTGTAGTCGATGACATGGTCAGCGCCGATCGAGCGGACGAGCTCCATGTTCCTGGTGCTGGAGACCCCGGTCACCTCGGCCCCGAAGGCCTTGGCGATCTGCACGGCGAACGTGCCCACCCCTCCGGAAGCCCCGTTGATCAGGACCTTCTGCCCGGGCTGGACGTGTCCGTCATCACGCAGGAGCTGGAGGGCGGTCGTCGCGGACACGCCGAGAGCCGCCGCTTGCTCGAATGTGAGGTTGGCCGGCTTCTTGACGAAGTGATCCTCGGTCGCCCGTGCGTACTCGGCGAACGCGCCAGCAGCCCAACCGAGGACCTCGTCGCCTGGGGCGAATCCCTTCACGTCTTTGCCGACCGCCTCGACCGTTCCCGCGACATCCGTGCCCGGAACCGGGTTCTTGGGCTTGCGCAGCCCGGTCGCCATTCGCATCACGTATGGATCGCCCGTCATGAGGATCCAGTCCCCGACATGGATGGACGCCGCATGGACGCGGACGAGGACCTCGTCGTCGGTGATCTCGGGCTTGTCGATGTCACGTGTTTCCAGGACCGCAGTTGAACCGTACTTGTCTTGAACGATCGCCTTCATCGGGGGACTCCTGCTACTTTACGTTGTAAACCTGACGCCGTAAACCATACGGTGTAAAGTAGGGCGTGTCAACCCAGGTCACGAGAAAGGGAGGCAGATGGCCACGGACATCGCCAAGGCGGAGCGCCGGGTCCCGCTCACGCGTGAACGGGTCTTGCGGGCCGCCATCGAGCGCGCCGACCAAGGCGGCCTCGAGGCACTCACGATGCGCAAGCTCGGCCAGGAGCTCGGGGTCGAGGCGATGGCCCTCTACCACCACTTCGCCAACAAGGACGATCTCGTGGACGGGATGGTCGACCTCGTCTTCGGCGAGATCGACCTGCCAGACGGTGGGCCCGATTGGAAGAGGGCCATGCGCAAGCGGGCCGTCTCGGTCCGCGACGCGCTGCTCCGCCATCGATGGGCGATCGGCCTGATGGAGTCGCGCAGGACGCCGGGGCCGGCGAACCTGCGACACCACGACGCAGTGATCGGTAGTCTTCGCGCGGGCGGCTTCGACATCGCGACGACCGCCCATGCCTACTCGCTCTTGGACAGCTACATCTACGGCTTCGCCTTGACCAAGATGAACCTCCCGTTCGAAACGTCGGAGGAGGTCGGCGAGGTGGCGCAGGCCATGCTCGAGCCATTTCCTGCCGGTGAGTACCCGCACCTTATGGAGATCCTGACCGACCACGTGATGCAACCGGGCTACGACTACGGCGACGAGTTCGAATACGGCCTCGAGCTCATCCTCGACGGACTCGCGAAGATGCACGATCAGGCCTGACCCTGAGTCTGGGCAGAGACAGCCCCTGCTAGTGTTGGTCGCCAGGGGTGAACGCGAGGGATGAGCTGATGGCGCAGGACGACGTGGTCGTGACCACGAGCCGAGGGAGCCTCGGTCGGCCGAGGCGGCTGCTCACGGGCATCGCGTTGCTGCTTGCCTGCCTCACCATCGTCGTGACCACGGTGACGATCTGGACCCATCAGGTGGCCCTGAACACCAACCGCTTCAGCGCGCTCATCGAGAACGTCGTGACCGACCCGGCGGTCACCGATCCGATCAGCAGACGCATCAGTATCCAGGTCGTCGATGCGATCGGCGTGCAGGCTCGCCTCGACGCGCGACTGCCGGATGCCCTAAAGCCGCTGGCGGGTCCCCTGACCGTGGCCGTTCGCAACGGGATCGAACAGCGCCTTCAAGTCGCGTTCCAGGATCCAAGGATCCAGACGGCCCTGGTCGAGACGCTGTCGTTCAGCCACGAGCGGATCGTGCGCCTGTTACGGGGCGAGTCGGATGTCGTGGCGGTCGTCGACGGCTACGTGACGCTCGACGTGTTTCCCCTTGTCGGGGTCGCACTGACCGAGCTGCAGTCCATCGGGCTGATCCCGGCGGAGGTTCAGTTGCCCGACCTGACCGCACCGGAGGCCCCCGACGTCCTGGCGCAGCGCGTGGAGGCGGCACTCGGCGTGACGCTTCCGCCCGACTTCGGGACGATCCAGCTCATGCCGGCCGACCGCCTGGTCGCAGCCCAAACGGTCGTTCGCATCTTCGACCTGGTCGTGGTCCTCCTCGTCATCCTGAGCGTGATCCTCGTCGCGCTCACGGTTTGGCTGGCTCGCGATCGACGCCGGATGCTCATCTACCTCGGTATCGGCACGATCGTCGCCTTCCTCCTTGCGCGGCTGGCGATCCGCACCGCGGAGGACGTGATCGTCGGCGGGATCGCCGACGGCGACATCGCCGGGGCCACACGCGCACTGGTCGGCGCGACGCTCGAGGACCTCCGCGGCTGGACCCTGCTCATCGTCATCGCGACCGCGATCGTGGCGATCGCCGCGTACCTGTGGGGTCGACCGACGTGGGTCGTCACGACGACCTCGTATGTCGGCGAAGCGGCGGGGCGGGCCGGGACGGCGGCGAGTACGAGCGTGCAGGGCGCCACCGCCAGGGCCCCCGACCGCGACACGCTCGCGAAGACGGTCCGCGCGAACCGTCAGGCCATCGAGCGGATCGGCATCGGGGTCATCGTCTTCATCCTGGTATGGCTGGCCGTCAGCCTCGAGATCGCATTACTCGGCGCAGCATTGGTCATCGGGTTCCAGGTCGTCCTGCACCTGCTGTCAGATACGCCGGAAGACGGCCGATCCGACGCACCGACGGAAGATCAAACCTCGTCGGACTGAGCGTCGGGCGGCCGCCGCACGGTACGCGGCAGACTCGTGCGGTCCGCACCTGCTGCTCGACGCTTCTCGAGCGGGCACGGAACGCCGCACCCGGCCACGGCGACACCGTCAACTCTCGGGATGGATGACCGCCCGCCCTCGCCGTCCTCGCCGGCCTAGAGCGTCCGACCGGCCTCGGCGATGATGGAGTCGAGGTCGATCGAATCGCAGCTCGGAGGCCAACATGCCGCGCATCAGCTTTGAACCCCAGCCGCACCCGCGGATCGCGGAGCGCAAAAAGGTCGGGCCACCCACGACGACCGCCGAACACGTCGGCGTCAATGGCAGGATCGCGCTCGTCCTGACAACCGTGGTCGGCACTATGTGGTGTGCCTACGCATTCGCTGCCCTCGCCCTAGTCGTCCTCCCGCAGGCGATCGGCGGAGGTCTCCTGACGCTCGTCCAATGGCTCAGCCAGACGTTCATCCAGCTCGTCATGCTCTCGGTCATCATGGTCGGCCAGAACATCCTTGGACGGGCGTCCGACAAGCGAGCGGCGATGACCTACAAGGATGCCTCGGCGACGTTCCACGAGACCGGTCAGATCCAGGCTCATCTCAAGGCGCAGGACGACGCGATCAACGTGCTCCTCGACAAGATCGAGGTGCTGGAGAAGGGGATGGCACGCTCCTGATCCCACCTCGAGCAGGAATGCGTGCTCCCTCGGCACGGCGGGAGTCATCGGACGGTCTTCGCGCGCGCCTCGGACAGGCCGCGGACCAGCCCCCAGCCGCCGCTCGCGACCACGAAGGCGAACAGAAGCAGTCCGCTTGCAGCGGACCCACCGAGGGCCGTGACGACGGCCACGATGGCGAGACCGACGATCGGGCCGACGAGTGGTTCTCTCCTGTCAGGACGCCGACGGCGCTGCGCTCGACGATGGCGGGGTGGTGACGCGACCGTTCGCGATCAGCTGCCCCGCGACATCGACCGCGGCGTTGCTGGGGATGGCAAAGCCGATCCCGGAGGCAGGCGTGTCGTTGAACTCCGGGTCGAGTGCGGCCCGGGTGGGGATCCCGACGCCCTGGCCGGTCAGGTCGACGAGCGCGCCGCCGCTGGTGCCCGGGTTGATATCGGCACTCGTCTGGATGACCCCGGACAGCGTCACGGCGCTGGACTCGGGCACATCGCGCCCGATCGCACTGACGATCCCCTCGGTCACGCTTGTCTGCAGTCCGAGCGGGTTGCCGACGGCGAGGACGATGTCGCCGACGACGAGCTTCGACGAGTCGCCGAACGTCGCGGGCTGAAGGTCCGTGGCTGAGACGTGGATGACGGCGAGGTCACCGGCCGGATACGTGCCGACCAGGGTGCCGTCGAGCTTGCGACCGTCGGCGACCGTCACGGTGAACGTCTTGCTGCCGTCCACGACGTGGTTATTCGTGAGGATGTCGCCGTTGGCATTGAACACGACGCCGGAGCCGAGGCCGGCCTTGGTCTCGATGACGACCACCGACGGGCTCACGCTATTCACGACGCCGACGAAGTCATTCTGCAGCGCACCGGCGATGGCGTGCGACGCAGCCGGCGAAGGCGCTGCCGACGAGGAGGGGGTCGTGCCGCCGCCGCATGCGGCGACAACGACGGCCGTCGCGAGGACGAGCGTGCCGACCAGGCCCGCTCGAGTCCACGAAAGGATCGATGAACCGGTCTGTTTCGGAAGAGCTGCATGAGTCATGGCGAGTCCCTTCGTTTTGTGGGATGTCCTGCTAGCACTATCCGCGGGGCACATGCGCCCGATAAGTCGCGCTCGTCGTGATCCAGGCGTGAGGTCCATCCCTGAATGGCCGTGACGCGCGTCATGGGTGCGCTACCGTGCGTCGCGTGTCGGGCGTGCACGAGCTCCTTGGGTGGGGATCGATAGCTGGGTCAGCAGCGATCGTCGGCGTGGCGATCTGGTCAGCGATCGCCGGAAGGCGCTCGGGCGGCCGCTCGGACCGCCGTTTCGCCGTCGACCGGGCTGTGCTGGCCGTCCTCGTTCTCGTCGCGGCCGCTGGACTGGTCGGGATCGCTCTGCTCATGAGCGGATCGCGCCCCCTTGATCCGCTCCATCTCGTCTATGGACCGGCCGCCCTGGTCTGCCTGCCGGTCGCGATCTGGATCGGAACGCGCGCGACCGCGGGAGGTGGCTCGCGTCTGCGACGGGACGTCTGGACGGCCGGCGGCGGGATCGTCCTGCTGGGCCTTGCCCTGCGCTTGTTCGCGACCGGCTGAACTTCTGAGGGCCAGCTCAGGAGGCGCTCACGATGAAGAGGCGCTGAGCTCCATGCACACCGGGGTGCTGGCAAGCGCGGGGGATGCCGCACATCGCTCGGCAGCGATCGTTCCCGGGTCTTGCCCGCCGAACGCATCCGGGAATCTCTGCGCGGCAGCGACCCAGGATTCGAGTGACGAGCATCCAGCGAACGTGCCATCGACCTGCTGGACAGTGTCCGACCCCGGATCGATCGCCATCGCCTGGGCGAACGCCTCGTCGCATGTCGAGCCTGTGTCCGCCGAGCCGACGCCCGCAGACCCGGTCCCGCATGCCGATATCAGGCTCGCGACCACCGCCAGGACCATCAAGGTCGACTTCGCGGTTCTCCCGATCATCGCTGCGTCCTCCTGGGCTCAGGGGTCGTTGCTGTCCATCTCGACGGTATGGATCGCAGCGAGATCGCAGAAGTCACGGCGGTCCTGAAAGGCGGGTGACGTCAACCACACCTCCGCCGTGATGGATGTCACGCCGGATAGACGCTCGGCGCGTCCGGGTCGGATGGCGCACGCCACGACTCGCGGTCGGTGTCTGGCATCCGGTCCGTAGAATGGCCCGAGACACGAGCGTCGCTGCTGAGAGGCCCTGCATCCGGCGGAGGAGCCTGGAGGTGCAAGACGATCGTCGCGCCGTAGGGGGCTTGGTCGCGTTCATCGCGATCGCGTTGGGGTGCCTTTTGGTCGGAGCGGTCACCCCGGTTCGTCCTGCCTCCGCAGCCGCTACTCCAAGCGCTCAGGTCACCGGTGGTGAGGGGCCCACGCTCTACCTGGAGAGCTGCGCGGCGTGCCATGGCCCCAACGGGGTCGGCTCGGCGGATGGGCCGTCACTGGTCGGCGTCGGCGCCGCGGCTGCGGACTTCATGCTGCGGACAGGTCGGATGCCGTTGCCGGCGCCGGATGCCCCGATGGTCCGTCGCGACCCGTTGTTCTCGGACGAGCAGATCAGGGCGCTCGTCGACTACGTCGCCTCCCTGGGCGATGGCCCGCCGATCCCGGCAATCCAGGTCGCCGGGGCCGATCTGTCCAAGGGTCGTGAGCTCTTCATCGACAGTTGCGCTGCGTGCCACGGCCCGGGGGCGGGCGGCGATGCAGTCGGCGGCGGGTACGTGGCCCCGCCGTTGCTGGGCGTCGATCCCGTGACAGTGGGTGAGGCCATCAGGACAGGCCCGGGGGCCATGCCGGTCTTCGGGTCCGGCCAGATCAGCGACCCAGACCTTGCTGCGATCGCCGCGTACCTGATCCACCTCGAGGAGGACGCCGCGCCAGGCGGGCTGACGGTTGGCGGCGCCGGGCCGGTCGTCGAGGGTTACGTGGCGTGGATCGTGGGGATGGGCCTATTGCTCCTGGCCGTTCGACGGATCGAGCGGCCGGGCGGCCGATGACGCAGCGCGAGCGATGGATCGAGCGCCTCGTCGCGGCGGCGTTCGCCCTGACGATGCTGTCGGGGCTCGCGCTCCTCGCGGTCTATGGCCTGGGTGGCCAGACGCAGGTCGAAGGCGTCCTTCTCGCCATCTGCCTCGGCGCCCTTGGCTTCGGCATCGTCGTGTGGGCCCAGGAACTGATGGAGACCCCGATCGCCGTCGAGGAGCGCCATGCGCTGGCCTCGCAGACCGGCCCCGCGGTCAGCAAGATCATGGACGAGGAGGCCGGCTTCACCCGGCGGACCTTGCTCGTCCGCATGCTGCTCGGTGCGCTCGGTGGGCTCGCGGCGGCGCTGGCGATCCCGGCCCTGTCGCTCGGCCCCGCGCCAGGTCGCGAGCTCTTCGTGACCAGCTGGGCGCCCGGCCGCCGGCTCGTCGACATCGACGGCATTCCGGTCCGCGCGGCCGACCTCGAGATCGGCAGTGCGGCGACGGTCTTTCCCGAAGGGGACGCTGGGTCCGCGCAGGCGCAGACCCTGCTGATCCGCGTGGAGCCGGATGCTCTTCGGCTCAGCCCGGACCGCCTCGCGAACGCCCCCAACGGGTATGTCGCGTACTCCAAGGTGTGCACGCACGCCGGTTGCCCGGTCGGCTTGTACCGGGCGCCGGACCACATGCTTATCTGTCCGTGCCACCAGTCGACCTTCGATGTCCTGCAGGGAGCCATCCCGGTCTTCGGGCCGGCCGGGCGGGCACTGCCACAGCTTCCGATCGCTATGGCCGAGGACGGCACGTTCACGGCGCTCGGTGACTTCCCGGAGCCGGTCGGCCCGGCGTTCTGGAACCTGACCTCGTGAGGCTGCCGTCCCGTCGGCGCCCGCAGCCGCCAAAGCCGCGCCCGCAGAGCAGCATCGCGGGGGACGAGCCCGGGGCGAGCGAGCCGCGAGCGAGCGAGCCCGTGGCGAGCGAGCCGCGCGCGACGGAGCTGGACCGGCTCGTCGGTTGGCTCGACGAGCGGACCGGTGTCGCCGAGGTCGCCCGCGTCTTCCTGGGCAAGGTCTTCCCCGACCACTGGTCGTTCCTGCTCGGCGAGGTCGCCCTGTCCTGCTACATCATCCTCGTTGCGACCGGTATCTATCTGACCTTCTTCTTCGCGGCCGACAGCGGGACCGTGACGTACGACGGTCCCTACGTGCCCCTCCAGGGCGCCGAGGTGTCCGCGGCCTTCGATTCGGTCATGCGGCTGTCGTTCGACGTGCGCGCCGGTTTGTTGATGCGGCAGGTTCATCACTGGGCCGCGCTGGTGTTCGTGGCCTCGATCGTGGTCCACGTCTCACGGGTGTTTTTCACCGGCGCGTTCCGCCGACCGCGCGAGGTCAACTGGCTCATCGGAGTCAGCCTCCTTCTGCTGGCCCTCGCCGCCGGGCTCACGGGGTACTCGCTGCCCGACGACCTCCTGTCCGGGACGGGCCTGCGGATCGTCTATTCGGTCGCGTTCGCGATCCCGTTCGTCGGGCCGTGGCTCGCGTATCTCCTGTTCGGCGGCGAATTCCCGCCGAGCGAGCTGATCGGCCGGTTCTACGTCTTCCACATCATGTTGCTGCCCCTCTTGATGATCGGGGCGATCACCGTCCACCTCGGCATCGTCTTCCTCCAGAAGCACACGCAGTTCCCCGGCGGGCGGGCGACCGAGACCAACGTGGTCGGGCGTCACCTGTGGCCCGGCCAGGCGTTTCGTTCGGTGGGCCTGTTCTTCGTGACCGCCGCGATCCTGGCATTGATGGGCGGGATCTTCCAGATCAACCCGGTCTGGGTCTACGGGCCGTACGTGCCGTCCGCCGCCGCGTCGCCCGCTCAGCCGGACTGGTATCTCGGCTGGCTCGAGGGCTTGCTCCGTGTGGGCCCGAACTGGGAGCCGACGATCTTCGGCGTCACGATCCCGAGTCCGTTCCTGCCCGGTATCGTCGTGCCGACGATCATCTTCGGCGGCCTTGCACTGTGGCCGTTCATCGAAGCGCGCATCAGCGGCGACCACCGGGACCACCATCTGCTCCAGTTCCCGTGGCAGGCGCCGCTGCGGCTCGCTGTGGGGTCGGCGGTGCTGACGCTCTTCGTCGTCCTGACTCTGGCCGGTGCCAACGACCTCCTGGCTGCGCTCCTCGACGTCGGAGTCGAAGAGCTGACGACCGCGCTACGGCTACTCGCGTTCATCGGCCCGATCGTCGTGGCGCTGATCGCCTATCGGCTCGCTATCGAGATCCGCGGCCGAGCGGGCCGACCTCTCGGGCCGGTGGGCGGATCCGTTCTCCGCCGGACCCCGGACGGCGGCTTCGAGGAAGTCGAGTGAGGGAGCGGGCGCGCCCCCGATCCTGGCCGCTGGTCGCGATCCTCATGTGCATCGCCGCGCTCGCTCTGGCAGGCTGCCTGCCCGCCCCTGCCACGACCCAGGGGCGCGTCGTCAACGACCTGTGGAACACGTTCCTCGTACCGGCGATCGTCGTCGCCGCCATCGTCTGGGGACTGACGACGTTCGCGATCCTGCGCTACCGGCGGCGGAGCGCGACCCCGCACGAGCTGCCGCCCCAGATCTCCAGCGATCACCGATTCGAGATCGCCTGGACGGCTATCCCGATCGTCACCGTGCTCGTCCTGTTCTGGCTGACGGTCGGCGCGGTCGCGCGCATGGACGAGCGATCAGCCGGCGGGATCAACGTCGCGGTCACGGCATTCCGCTGGCAGTGGCGGTTCGACTACCCCGACGACGGCGTCACCATCGTCGGACTGCCGGACACCCCCGCCGAGATGGTCGTGCCGGTCGGCGAGCCGGTCCATGTGACGCTGACCTCACCCGACGTCATCCACTCGTTTTACGTGCCGGCGTTCCTGTTCAAGCGCGATGCGACGCCGGGACGTCCGACCGAGTTCGAGTTCACGGTCGAGGAAGCCGGGACCTATGCAGGCCAATGCGCCGAGTTCTGCGGGGTCGGTCATGCGGCGATGACACTCAAGGTGGTGGCCGTCTTCCGGGCCGACTACGAGGCCTGGCTTGCCGACAACCAGGCCGGCGCCGGGACAGCGCCGTGACCACCACCGAGGGTGTGGTCGGCACGGCCACCGCGGAACGCATCCATGCTCCTATCAGGGGCCTGACGGGGTGGCTGACCACGACCGACCACAAGCGGGTCGGGATCCTCTACATAGCGACGTCGTACCTGTTCTTCCTCTTCGGCGGCCTGCTGGCACTCCTCCTGCGAGCCGAGCTCGCGGCTCCCGGCCTGCAGGTCATGGATGCGCAGGCGTTCGATGAGCTGTTCACGATCCACGGGACCGTGATGCTGCTGCTGTTCGGGACGCCGATGGGGACCGGCCTTGCCAACTACATCGTGCCGCTCCAGATCGGCGCCCCGGACGTCGCGTTTCCCCGGCTCAACGCGCTGACGTACTGGCTGTTCCTCTTCGGCGGGCTCGTGGTCCTGGCCGGCTTCCTGACCGCGGGCGGTGCCGCCGCTGGCGGCTGGACCGGCTACGTCCCGCTGACTGGCGCCTATGAACCGGGCGTGGGAATCGACCTCTGGATCGTCGGGCTGGTCCTCGTCGGGATCTCGAGCGTGCTGGCCGCAGTCAACCTCATCGCGACGATCTACGCGCTGCGCGCGCCGGGGATGCGGATGTTCCGGATGCCGATCTTCACGTGGAACATCCTCGTGACATCCCTGCTCATCCTGGTCGCGTTCCCGCCACTGACCGCCGCGTTCGCGATGCTCTTGATCGACCGCCATCTCGGCGGCGCCTTCTTCGATCCGACGATCGGCGGCGACGCGATCCTGTGGCAGCACATCTTCTGGTTCTTCGGGCACCCCGAGGTCTACATCCTGATCCTGCCGTTCTTCGGGGTCATCACCGAGATCATCCCGGTCTTCAGCCGCAAGCCGGTGTTCGGCTATACCTCCTTCGTGTTCGCGACGGTCGCCATCGCCAGCCTGTCGATGGCGGTGTGGGCCCATCACATGTTCACGACCGGGGCGGTCAACCTCCCGTTCTTCAGTCTCATGTCGTTCGCGATCGCGGTTCCCACCGGGATCAAGTTCTTCAACTGGATCGCCACGATGTGGCGCGGGCACCTGACGTTCGAGACGCCCATGCTGTGGGCGCTCGGCTTCCTGTACCTGTTTCTGCTTGGGGGGATCACCGGGGTCATCCTCGCCTCACCGGCGCTCGATTTCCATCTGCAGGACACCTACTTCGTCGTCGCGCATTTCCACAACACGCTGATCGGCGGGACCGTCTTCGCGATCTTCGCGGCCACCTATTACTGGTTCCCCAAGATCACCGGGCGGCGGCTGTCCGAGACGTTGGGACGGCTTCACTTTGCGCTGTGGGTCGTCGGCTTCACGTTGACGTTCCTGCCGCAGTACCAGCTTGGCCTCCTCGGAATGCCCCGGCGCATCGTCGACTACGACGCCGCGAACGGGTGGGTCGAACTGAACGCCCTCTCGACGGTCGGCTCGCTCGTCCTCGGCCTCGGCGTCATCCCGTTCATCCTGGCGGTCGGTGGCGCGCTCCGTCGGCCACCGGATGCGCCGGCCGATCCGTGGGGTGGCTTCACCCTCGAATGGGCGACGACGTCACCCCCGCCGCCGCACAACTTCACCAACCTCCCGCCGATCCGGTCCGCCCGTCCCGTGTTCGACTGGCGGATGGATGCCGAGCGCGCGGCTGGGGCGCCACCGGCGAGCGAGCCATGATCCGGTTGCCCGAGGAGGTCCTCTTCTTCGCGCGGATAGCGGCATTCGGCCTCATCGTCGGGGCCGTCTACTGGTTCTTGGCGTATGAGCCGGCCGGGACCGTCATGCTGCTCGGGTTCGGAGTCGCCAGTGCGGTCGCCTCGGCCATCCTCTGGTTGAGGTCGAGGGAGGCCGAGCCGACGGGCGATGGATGGCCGATCGGGCGTGATCCCGGCCGGATCCCGGCACCTGCCTTCGCCCCGCTCTCCATCGGTGTCGGCGCGGGCATCGTCGCTCTCGGTCTCGCGCTCGGGCCGCTGCTCGTCGTGATCGGCCTCGCCATCGCCATCACCGGCGCGCGGTCCTGGCTGGCAGCCGCGATGCGCGAGGCGGATCCGAGCGTCGTTGGGGACGAACCGAACGATGCGGACATTGGACGGACCTAGGACGCCGCCGTTCCGCTGCACGACGCGGTCGACGACGCCGCCCGGGTGGGCGGCCAACGCAGCTTCCATCGCCTGATCTGCTGTCGTCCCAGCGACGATCGTCCCCGATCCCTCCGTGTAGTCCGGGATCTGACCGACCTCTTTTGACGTGGACGGTGCGCCTTGTCGAGTTAGAGGCCCAGATGCAGGCGCAGGGCCTCATCGATGTCGAGCATGATCGCGTTTGGGACGACGCCCAGCCGGTCACCCACCCGCTCGACGGCGATCGAGCGGATCTGTTCAGCCTGCGCCTTGGAGTCGCGGTCGAGACCAGTATCGGCGGCTGGAAGCAGGACCTGGAACGGGTAGACGCGCTCGACGTTCGATGTCACGGGGACCACCGTGATCACGCCGCGACCCAGTCGCCCCGCCGTCGCGTTGGCCACGTCG
Organism: Candidatus Limnocylindrales bacterium; assembly: GCA_035717785.1. Lineage (GTDB taxonomy): Bacteria > Chloroflexota > Limnocylindria > Limnocylindrales > CSP1-4 > SPCO01. The sequence goes on along the minus strand of DASTIG010000108.1, from coordinate 549 downwards.
TTGCTGACGATGACCGCTGGTCGGCGTTTGTTTGCCTCCGAGCCACGTGCGGGATCGAGATCAACCGAATGGATATCACCGCGCCGCATCACGACCCGAGCCCGTCACCTGTCGTCGCTTCCCAGAGGGCGCCATCGTTCTCGGCGGCCCACTCCTCCCACGCCGCTTCGTACGTACCGCCCAATTCAGCCGTGCGCAGGAGCCGAACCGCTCGATGGAGCGCAGCCGATCGAGATGCGAGCCCCTGCTCCTTCGCGTATTCGTCGAGGAACTGGACGTCCTCGCCGGGCAGGCTAACACTGACCTTCATACTGCCATACTACCACCGGTAGGTCCGTGGTAGCAACAAGGATAGACAACCGTGGGCGTAAAGGCCCTCGGCGGTCAGCGCGGTCGAGCGATCAGCTGGGCGCCGTCTTGAGCAGACCGAAGCTTGCTCCCTCCGGGTCGCTCACGATCGCGAAGCGTCCGCCCGGGAAGTCCTGGGGCGAGAGCATCTCCGTCGCGCCCAGATCGATCGCCTTCCGAAAGGCGGCGTCGACGTCCTCG
>DASTIG010000107.1:0-4085 GCA_035717785.1 Candidatus Limnocylindrales bacterium | reverse complement strand
GCTCAACGACTGCCTCGTCGCTTTTCTGCCGCCCAACCTTCGTCGATCGAAAGCACCGCCAGCTCCGTCCGCGACAACAAGCCGTATCGATCGAAGAGCCTACGAAGGTGACTCTCGACGGTCTTCTCGGAAAGGCCCAGGGCGGCAGCGATCTCGGCGTTGGTCGCCCCGTCGACGACGTGGGCGATGACCTGGATCTCGCGCTCGGAGGGACGGCGGCGCCCATCGCGATAGCCGATCAGCGCAGCCGCACTGTAGGCCGTGCCGCCAGCCCCGATGGTTCGGATCGCGTCGATGATCTCTTGGACGTCGGAGGATTTGTCGACGTAGCCGGCGGCGCCGCCGTCGATCGCGGCGCGGATCAGCGACGGATATCCGTATCCGGACAGGATCAGCACGGCTGGTGGCGCATGTCCGCGCGAGGCGCGTGGATCATGGACGGCACGAAGGACCTGCAATCCCTCAGCGCCGCCTGCCAGGTTCATGTCGCAGACGAGCACGTCGACCTTCGACGCGAGCTCCATGGCCTCGTCGCCTGTCCGCGCGGCACCGATCAGTCGGAGGTCGGCCGCGGCCTGAACGGCTGTAGCAATGGCGGCCAGGACCGCCGGATGGTCATCGACGATGCCGACGCGTGTCGGGGTTCGCGAACGGCCTGGCTTGCTGATTGAGCCCCTCCCTGCAGCTGGAGACTTATCGGGGCAGCGTGCCGTGGATAAGCCGAATCCGCATCAGGTGGATTCCCGCAATGCAACGACCCGCTCCAACCCGAGTCAGATCGGCGCCATCGCTTCCGCTGGGAAACCCCGTTACTCCCAGGAACGAGATCGCCACGAACGTGCACGGCTCCCTCACCAGATCGACAGTTCGTGTCAGAACTCGGCCGCGTCCACGCTCATTCATCGAGATTCCGTTCCTGGGAGTGACGCGGGCGTCCGCGGTCGTGCTGCGGCGGCCGCGACCCTAACCCTTGAAGACGCGCTCGACCTCGCGCAGGCCGGTCGCCAACCGGTCGATGTCGTCGGTCGTCGTGTAGACGCTGAAACTGGCGCGGGCCGTGGCCGCGAGATCCAGCCGCTCGTGGAGCGGCATGGTGCAATGGTGGCCGGCCCTCACTGCGATCCCAAAACGATCCAGAACCTGGGCGACGTCATGCGGGTGGATGCCCGGCAGGTTGAACGGGACGACGCCGCCACGCCGGTCGGGATCGAGCGGCCCGTACAGCTCGATCGACGGCACCTCGCGGGGCAGGACGTCGAGCGCGTACGAGACGAGTGATCGCTCGTGAGCCCGCACCGCATCCATGCCGATGTCCATCAGGTAGTCCGCCGCGACGCCAAGCCCGATCGCGTCGCCGACCGCCGGCGTGCCTGCTTCGAACTTCCACGGGATGTCGTTGAACTCGCTCCTCCGCAGGTGGACCTCGCGGATCATCTCGCCACCGGCGAGGAACGGCGGCATCGCCTCGAGCAGCTCGCGCCGCGCCCAAAGGGCGCCGGAGCCCATCGGGCCCAGCATCTTGTGGCCGCTGAACGCGTAGAAATCGCAGCCGAGCGCCTGCACGTCGACCGGGACGTGGGGCACGGCCTGCGCCCCGTCGACCAGCACGAGCGCGCCGGTCGCATGCGCAAGATCGACCATCTCGCGGACCGGATTGATCGTGCCGAGCGTGTTCGAGACATGGGTGAACGCGACGAGCTTTGGCTTCAGGCGCAGCAGTACCTCGAACACGTCGAGCCGGAGCTCGCCGTCGTCGGTGATCGGGATGAACTCGAGGTCGCCGTCCTGCTCCTGGACGAGGATCTGCCACGGGACGAGGTTGGCGTGATGCTCCATCTCGGTCAGCACGATCGCGTCGCCACGCGCGATGTTGCGCCGGCCCCACGAATAGGAAACGAGGTTGATCGCCTCGGTCGCGTTCCGCGTGAACACGATCTCGTGGCTATCTGGCGCATTGATGAACTGCGCGACGGTGGCACGTGCTCGCTCGTACGCCGCGGTCGCCTTCTCGCCGATCGTGTAGATCCCGCGGTGGACGTTGGCGTTGTACTCGCGGTAGTAGTCGGCCACGGCGTCGATGACGACCCGCGGCTTCTGGCTGGTCGACGCCGAGTCGAGGTACGTCAGGGGGTGGCCGTTGATCGCCTGGTCGAGGATCGGGAAGTCTCGCCGCAGCGCGACGGGGTCGAGGACGGGTCGGTCGGACGCCTCGATGGCCAACGGATTGCGCCCGCCCTAGCGGGCAGCCTCCACTGGCTCGCGGTCGAGGTCATGGTCGAGCTCGGGGCCCTTCGGCACCTTGAGCGCCTCGTCCGGGGCAGTGACCTCGAGCCCTGCCTCGCGCAGGATCGGGCCGTAACCCTCGTCCTCGAGCTGGAGTGCCAGCTCCCGGCCACCGCTCTTGACGATGCGGCCCTGGGCGAGGACATGGACGACATCCGGCGTGATGTGGTTCAGCAGTCGCTGGTAGTGCGTGATGAGCAACACGCCCAGGTTTGGGTTGAGCATCGCGTTGACGCCCTCGGCGACGATCCGCAGTGCATCGATGTCGAGGCCCGAATCGGTCTCGTCGAGGATCGCCATCTCGGGCTCGATGACCGCCATCTGCAGCATCTCGAGCCGCTTCTTCTCGCCGCCCGAGAACCCTTCGTTCACGTAGCGTGACGCGAAGCTCTCGTCCATCCGGAGGAGCGCCATCTTCTCGCGCATCTTCGTGCGGAAGTCGCGCATCGAGATGCCGCCCTTGACCGGGTCTGTCGGGTCGATATCGGCGTCCTTGTCGAGACCCTGCAGCTTGGCGTTGAGCGCGCTGCGGATGAACGACGCGACCGATAGACCCGGGACGGCGGTCGGGTACTGGAACGCAAGGAACATGCCGAGCCGGGCCCGCTTGTCGGGCGACAGCTTCAGGATGTTCCGGCCCTTCCAGAGGACCTCACCACCCGTGACGACGTAGGCGGGGTGACCCATGAGCGCGTACGCCAGGGTGGTCTTGCCCGAGCCATTCGGCCCCATGATCGCGTGGACCTCGCCCTTGCCGACGGTCAGGTCGATCCCTTGCAGGATCTCCTGGTCGAGTTTGCCGAGGGGGGCGACGCGCAGGCCGCGGATGACGAGGTGCTGGTCGGTGGTGGCGGTCGACTGGTCGGTCACGTGGTGATCAGGGCTCCTTCAGGATCGTCGATAGCGACGACGCGCGGCGGCGCGAGGTCGGCGAGGGTCATCGAATCGAGGGTCGACGTGATCGCATCGCGGACGCGGACCCACAGGATGTTGACGGTGCAGCGCGAGGAGCGATCGCAGGTCGTGGCGTGCTCCGGGTCGTCGGTCGCGCAGAACATCGGGGCGATCGGGCCTTCGAGGGCGCGCAGCACCTCGCCCATCGGGATCGCCGCCGGTGGCCGCGTCAGCTCGTAGCCGCCATGCGCGCCGCGGGTGCTCACGACGAGGCCGGCCTCGCGCAGATTGACGACGAGCTGCTCGAGATAGGCCCGCGGCAGATCCTCCTCCGCGGCGATGCCCGCCAGGCTGGCGGGCCCGGTCCCGTAGTGGCGCGCCAGCTGGACCATGAGGCGCACGCCGTACTCGCCCTTTGTGGAGAACGAGACGGCTCCTGAGCCGTGGTACGCGGGACGCTGGACCGGGATGGGCGCGCTGTCAGTGGAGGTGGTCAGGATGTGGCCCTCGATATCCGAGTGATTTCGTCGGATATCGAGTCTAAGGGTCGGCGCGTCGGGTCGTCAACGAAGGCGGGGCACGCAGCGGCGGGACTACGTCGCCGCCACGGCGCGCAGGCGCCGAACCAGCTCCGCCGCCTGCTCGTAGCGTCCGAACGACGGCATGATGTACGTCCCCGCCACCCGTTCGCCGACCGCCGCCAGCAGCTCCTCGGTGATCCGCAGCCCCACCTCGGCGCCGCCCTCGCCCGCTCCGTGCAATGCGGCGCGCGTCGCGTCCGGGATGGTGATGCCGGGCACCTCGTGGTGGAGGAACTCGGCGTGGCGTGCCGACTGGAGCGGCAGGACTCCGAGCAGGACCGGCAGCGGGAAGCCGCCCGGTCCGAAACGCCGGCACGCCTCGGTGAA
>DASTIG010000106.1:0-2800 GCA_035717785.1 Candidatus Limnocylindrales bacterium | reverse complement strand
CCGGGGTTCAACCTTTCTGCCTCCATCCGGCGGATCAGGGCGCCAGTCGTGCCACGCCGGTTGGCCGTTATCCCCGACAGACGTTGGGTGGCTCGACCCTTCGCATCAGCAGGATCACTCCCAGCGGAAGGTCCGTGAGGCGCCGACCAGGGCCGCCACGCCCCACGCGGCGACGATCCCGAGGTTGATCGCGAGGCTCCCACCAGACCCGAGTGATGCGCGGAACGCTTCGGCGAGAGCACCGACCGGCAGCAGACCGGCGATCGACGCCAGCGGCCCGGGCAGCTCCTGGACTGGGACCAGCACGCCGCCGACCATGAGGGCGACGAGGAACAGGGCGTTCGCAAGCACGAGCGCGGCCTCGGGTCGGACAGTGCCGGCGATCAGCAGGCCAAGACCGGCGAAAGCCGCGGCGCCGACGAGCGTCGTCATGCCGACCGCCACGACCAGGCCGATGGCAGAGCCGTCCGGACCGGGCCGCCAGCCGAGCACAACCCACGCCAGGGCCAGGAGAACCACGACCTGCGCAACGGCGATGGAGGCGACAACGGCCAGCTTCGCGGCCAGCAGACCCTCGCGACCGAGCGGCGATCCGCCGAGCCGCTTGAGCACGCCGTAGCCGCGCTCATAAGCGGTCGCGATCCCGAGGTTCACCAGTCCAGTCGCGACGATCGCGAGTGCAAGCACGGCCGGCAGCAGGACTGTCGCATCCCGCCCAGCCGGGGTCCCGACCAGACCGAAGAAGAGCAGGGCCGCCGCCGGGAGCCCGATCATCGCCAGCAGGTTCTCGCCGCGGCGTGCGGTCAGCCGCGCTTCCATCGTCGCCTGGGCGCGGACGGCTTGGCCGAACGTCGCGGGTTGACTCATGCCGCGGCCTCGTCGCGACCATCTCCCGCCGTGGCCGTGGCCGTGGCCGTACCAACGAGCGCGAGGTACGTGTCCTCGAGCGTCCCGCCCGCCGCCCGCGTGTCGGTGATCAAGAGACCCTCCGACGCGCACCACGCGGCAAGCGCGGCAATCAGGGCGGGACTCGGCGCGAGGTCCTCGACGATGAAGCGGCTCGTCCCGTCGATCGGGTGGATTGTCGCCCCGAGAGCGACGCCCAGCGATCGACGTGCGCCGTCGTCGAGAGGGGCCGCCAGGCCGAACCGCAGTCGCGCGGGGTGGCGCGCGGCGAGCTCCGCCGCGCTCCCGGCCGCCACGATCCGCCCCGCGACGAGGATCGCGATCCGGTCGGCGAGCCGCTCGGCGTCCCCGAGCTCGTGGGTCGTCACGAGGACCGCCGTCCCGCGCGCCCGTTCCGCCTCGATCCGTGCCCGCACGACGGACCGCACCTGAGGGTCCATCCCGGCGGTCGGTTCGTCGAGGACCAGCACATCGGGCCGACCGACGAGCGCGAGGGCGAACCCGAGTCGCTGGCGCTCCCCACTCGACAGGCGGCGGAACGGGGTGGCCGCCACGTCCCGCAGGCCGACCTCGGCGAGAAGCGCAGCCGGATCCGATGGATCCCGGTGGAACGCCGCGTACTGACGCAGGGTCTCGGCGGGTCGTGCCCGCGGATCGATACCGCCGCCCTGGAGCATCAGACCGACGCGCGCGCGGTGGGCCCGCCCGGCGCCCCACGGGTCCACGCTGAGGACGCGGACGGTGCCCCCGTCTGCGCGCCGATATCCCTCCACGATCTCGACGGTGGTGGTCTTGCCGGCCCCGTTCGGTCCCAGTAGCACCACGATCTCGCCGGGCCGGACCTCCAGCGCCACATCGTCGACGACCGTCCGGTCGCCGTAGCGCTTGGTCAGCCCCCCGATCGCGACGGCCGGCTCAGCCATATCGTGCCGCCCTCACCGGATGCGTGCGTAGTGGCGCTCGAACTCGGCGTCGGTCATCGGGCCGCCGATCTGCAGCGACCGGAGGACGCCCGCTCGATCGACGAACCAGGTATGCGGGCGGGCCACGACGCGATAGGCGCGCTTGATCGACTCACCCGGGTCGATGACGGTCGGCCACGACGCGCCGTACTCGGCCACGAACTGGCGGGCGGGCTCCGGTGGGTCGTCGGTCAGGACGCCGACGATCGCCAGGCCATCGGCCGCGTGCTCGTCGAGCTCGTGGAGGAACTGCGGAAACTCGTCCCGACAGGGGATGCACGACGGACCCCAGAAATTGACGATCACCGGTCGACCCCGAATGCTCGCGAGGTCGAAGGCCGTGCCATCGAGCGTCGTCCCCACGACCGGTGGCGCCATGACACCGATCTCGGCCCGCGGTTCGGCGTCGTCGGTGTTGACGAACCACCAGACCCCGACGGTCGTGATCGTGGCGATGGCCAGGGCGACGAGGATCGGTCGACGCGGCGTGACGAAGTCCCTTCGGCGACCGACCCTACTGGATCGTCGCGGACCCGGTCATGTTCGGGTGGACCGAGCAGACATAACCGTACGTCCCGGCGCCGAGCGCCGGGACGTCGTAGACCTTGGTCGCGACGCCGGCAAAGATCTCGCCCTTGAACACGCTCGCACCGCCGCCATCCTTGATCTCGACGTTGTGCTGGATGCCGGCATCGTCGTTGACGAACTCGAGCTTGAACGGGACGTCGGCCGGCGCGGTGATGGTGCTTTCGACGAAGGCGACGTCCTTCGCGTGGATGACTGGCTCGCCGGGTGGACCTCCGCTGGCTCCCGGCGAGGCCCCGGGCTCTCCCGGCGAGGCCCCGGGCTCCCCCAGCCCGCCCCCCTCGACCGGCGCCCCCGACGGCCCCGCCACTTCACCACCGCTGGCGCGCGGCGGGATCCAGCCGACC
>DASTIG010000105.1:0-2236 GCA_035717785.1 Candidatus Limnocylindrales bacterium | reverse complement strand
GAAGAAGGAGACCGGAAACTACCCGATGCCGGACGAAGGGCATGCGATCAGCGCCAAGCGGCTGTCCAAGAAGCAACGCGGCGACGGCAACCTCACGAAGGACGAGTTCGAGCGCATCAACCGCAAGGCCGACAAGGTTCTGAAGGCGAAGTCCGAGGATTGACGCAGCCGGACCAAAACCAGGATGTCCCGCGTCATGTCGACCGTCCCGGCATCAGCTCGCAGCACGATTTGCTCATAGGTGTGCGATCGGTTTGAGGTCACGCTGGATTCACGTATTCGTGGGGGAGTGGCTGGCCGGCGGGCAGCGCCGACGCTGACGCGCTCTTACCGGGCTCATCCCGGGCCCAGCCAGATCGCCTCGCCGTGCGGCAGGACAGGTGCGAACGTCATCCAGACCATATCGACCGGAAGGCGCTGACCTTCGAGTCGGTAACCGAGCCAAGAGTCGCTCAGCGTCTTCCAACGGGGGATCCCCACGTCGTCCATGATGCGGGCGAGGGTGCGAGCATCGTCCGTGGTCATCCATGAGCAGCCCGCGTTGGTAGGCACGGACTCTTCCGGCGTCAGGTCGCCGGCGCGAACCAGGGTCTGCGCGGCCTCCGGCAGCACGGCCCACACGCGCGCTGGTTCGATCGGCTGCGGGAGCGCCCGGAAGCAGACGGAATACCGTGCGGGCACGTATCCCTTGATCGCGCGATCCGCCCATATGCTGGCCGGCCAGGAAGCCGGATCGGAAAGCAGCGCCCGGAGTGCCGTCAGCGCGCCTGCCTGCTCCGTCGTTGCGGTGGGCACGGCCGACCCGATCTTCGAGTTGAGACGCACGGCCCACGTGGCGCGGACGAGCCGATCGCCGTTCCGAACGTGGATCTCGAGGAAGGGCGCGTCGTCCTCGTGCGCGAGGGCGAGGTCCCTGCCGAAGAGGTCGGTCGAGACGATCGCGGATCGCAGGAACTCGACGCCCTCGGCTGTAAGGCGTTGTTCGACGAGACCGATCGGTGCCTCGCTTGCATCCTTAGGCGGGCCACCGAACCCATGCCAGATGATTCGTCCGTCGGCATACACCCAGAGCCTATCCAATGGTGATCCCGTGCTGGCCTCGAGCTGCACGACCAGCTCGCCACGCTCCGGGGCGCTCGGGGTCGCCCCCCGGAGAGGAAAGCCGAACTGCGTGACCGATGGCGCCGTCGGCGAGGCTGACGGTGAAGCCGACGTCGGCACGCCCCCGGCCTCCGGGCCTGCAGGCAGCAAATTGGCAACGACGCCCGCGACGATCAACACCGCGGCGACCGTGACGGCAAACCCAACCAGGGAATTCGTATCGGCGAACGTCCGCCCCGGCTCTGTAAGGGCGCGCGGCAGGAAGCGCAGCGCGATCGACCTCCGCCGAGGCAAGGGGGATGCGGCTGCTCGGGCGATAGCGGCCGGGTCGATGCTGCGGCGCGGACCCGCGTACGCTTCGAGGCCGGCCGCGAGTCGGCGCTCGAAGGGATTTCGGTCATCCACCGGCGAGGTCCCTTTCGAGTCGGTGAAGGAGCCGCGCCAATCGCGCACGCGTCCCCGACGGGCTTCGGCCCGTCGCGTACGCGAGTTCGGTGGCATCGAAGCCGGCGAGGTATCGCATGGCCACCAGGGCGCGGTCAGCGGGGTCCAATCGGGCGAGGGCGTTCCGTAAGTCGATCGAGCTGATCGTCGACCCGGGGTCCAGCCCGCCCGTCGGCTCGTCGAATGGGCTGACTGGTACCTCGATGAGCGACCGACGCCGCCGAGCTCGCAGCAGCTGCCGAGCTTCGTTCACGGCGACGGACACGAGCCACGGGCGCAGCCGCGCAGGGTCGTTGAGACTTCCGAGCTTGCGCCAGGCGATTGACCAGGCGGCCGCGACAGCGTCCTCGGCGATGCGCTCATCACCGGCCACGACTACGCAGACACGCCGCATGTCCTCGTGATGTGCGGCGACGATCGACGCGAACGCCACCGCGTCGCCGGCGGCGGCAGATGCGATCCGGGATTCGGTCTCGTCGCCCGTTCTGGTCGTGATGACCGCCATATCACATGGATGCACGGCGAGCGGCAAGTGATTCAGCAAGCTCGCGGGAATGTCCTCGGCGCTGGTGAGCGGCGTGTGCCCGAACTCACCGCGCCGCGCCTTGGACGGGCCTTTCCGCCGTCGGCGGATTCGGCCGGCATCGATCACGACGTCGCGTTCGTAACGCTCGCCCTCGATCCGCAGGTC
>DASTIG010000104.1:0-33468 GCA_035717785.1 Candidatus Limnocylindrales bacterium | reverse complement strand
TGGGGCTACGAGGATCCCGCGGAGGCCGTCGGCATCGAGGAGGAGCGCCTGGCCGTGTTCCGACGGGTGTTCATCCAGATCGGCGAGCGGGTCCGTCAGTTCGCGACCGTGACCACCCGCGCGGCCCGGGAGGCCGGGCAGCCCGCCTGATGCTGCTCGACCTGTTGCGTCACGCGGACGCAGGCGACCCGATGGCGTGGGACGGACCAGACGCCGCGCGGCCGATCAGTGACAAGGGCAGGAAGCAGGCCAAGCGGCTGGGCGACCATCTACGGTCGATCGGGTTCGAGACCGAGGCGGTCATCACGTCGCCGAAGCTGCGCGCCGCGCAGACCGCCGAGATCGTTGCAGATCGAATCGATATGACGGTGATGGAGGACGAGCGCCTCGCAGGTTCCCTCGATCTTGAGACCGTGGACGCGATCCTGGGTGACGCCGGCGATCCGGATCGGGCGGTGCTGGTCGGCCACGATCCGGACTTCAGCGAGCTCCTTTTGGTGCTGTGCGCTGCCGCCGGCATTGCGATGCGCAAGGGTGCGCTGGCGCGGATCGAGATCGAGCGCCCGCTGCACGCCGGTGAGGGCACGCTCCGCTGGCTGATCCCGCCCGACGCCCTGAAGGAACGCTGAGCCAGCGCCACCGCCGCGACGGTCAACCCGGCGCGGGGCTACCTGGACGGTGCTCCTGGTCGAAGCCGGCGCCCGCACCAGGATCGCGAGCACGGCCGCCAGCACGATGGCCGCCCCGATCCACTGGCTCGGACCGAGCTGCTCGTCGAGCAGCACGACGCTGGCGCCGACTCCGATGATCGGGATCAGGTAGAAGGACGCGGCCGCAAGCGACGCGGGTACCCGTCGCAGCGCGTCAAGGTAGAACCAGTACGCACCGGCGTAGTAGAGGGCCCCAGAACCGATGGCGCTCGCCAACCCGACCGGCGTGATGTCGATGGGCGCGACCGCGGCACCGACGATCGCCAGCGTCGCGACCGCGACGAGCGCCAGGGCAAGGGCGTGTGCCTGCTGCGCCAGGACGACCTGGCTGGTTTCCCTGGCCTCCGGGATGAACCGGCGGGTGATGACGGTATAGGCCGCGCAGCACGCGATGCCGGCGAGCGTCAGAGCGACCCCAACCAGGTGGCTGGTGCCCATCGTCGGCTCGTAGACGACGACGACCATCCCGGCGACCGCGAGAAGCGACAGCGCGACCAGGCCCGGGGTGACCCGCTCGCGCAGAAAGATCGCGGCGAGGAACAGGATCATCAGGGGCTCCAGCGCCCACAGGAGGACCGAGAGGCTGGCCGTGATCGTGACCAGACCTACGAGGCTCAGGGCATACGCAACACCGGGGTTCAGGAACCCGAGACGACCAAGGAGGGCTGGCCCATCGCCTCGCAGTGGGATGCCCCCACGCCACATGATGGCGGTGAGGACGACGAGACTCGTCGCCAGCTGGATCGCGAGCAGCGACAACGGCGGGATCTCGTCGAGCGCGGCCTTGCTGATGACCGTGCCGAGGCCCCAGCACGTCGCGGCGAGGAACAGCGCGCCCAAGTCGCGTCGAGAGATCGACCGACGGATCACGGGTGGCTGTCGACCGCCCATCGCTCGGTCAGCAGCAGCCTGAGCCGCCGCAGCATCCTGCCTCCGCGACCGGCAGTTCGTGCGGAGCAGTCTGGTCCACGAGCGGCCGCGCATCGGCAGGCTTGGACGCCTTGATGATGGCGCTGATCATCCCGTCGGTCACCGTATGCGACGGTGCGATCGACACTCCGGTCAGACCGACCGCCTGCAGGCCGTCGCGGAACTCCGAGACCGACAGAGCGCCGGCGATGCAGCCCGCGTACGAACCGCGCTCGGCCCGCTGCTCGGGGCTCAGCGAATCCTCCGCGACGATGTCAGTGATGCCGATCCTGCCTCCGGGACGCAGCACGCGGGCGATCTCGGCGAAGACTGCCGGTTTGTCAGCGGCAAGGTTGACCACGCAGTTGCTGATGACGACGTCGATCGACTCGGCCGGCAGCGGCAGCGCCTCGATGTGACCCTTGAGGAACTCGACGTTGGTGGCGCCCGCTTCGGCGGCGTTCCGTTGGGCGAGCGCCAGCATCTCGTCGGTCATGTCCACGCCGAACGCGCGACCGGTCGGGCCGACCCGCTTGGCCGACAGCAGCACGTCGATCCCGCCGCCCGACCCAAGGTCGAGCACTCGCTCGCCCGGATGGAGGTCGGCCACGGCCGTCGGGTTCCCGCACCCGAGTGACGCCAGCACCGCCGCGTCTGGCAGCTCGTCGCGTTCGAGGACGGAGTAGAGGTTCGCCCCGATCGTCTCGGGGTCGCCACAACACGACGAACCGTCCGAGGCTCGAACCGCGGCCGCGGCGTAGTGCTCGCGCACGGTCTCGTGGATGGTCTCGGTCCTCATCGTGTCGCTCCTGCGTTCCGTCTTTGGTCGTCCCGGCCTCTGTATTGATACTTGTCAAGATAGATACTTGTCAATACAGTAATCACGTGAAACGACAGACCGATCCCGACGTGCTGCTCCTTCAAGCCGCCGCCGACCCCACGCGCCTGGCGATCCTGCGCCAGCTGAGCGACTTCGACGAGGTCTGCGCATGCGACTTCACGGCATGCTGCGATGTCAGCCAACCGACGGTCTCGCACCATCTCAAGGTGCTGCGCGAAGCGGGCTGGATCGACGGCGAACGGCGCGGGACGTGGATCTACTACTCGCTGCGACCCCAGGCCGTCGCCAGGTTCCGTGAGCTGGCGGGGGGCGTCGGGGCCGCCATCAGGACGCCGCCGCCAGTCGCTCGTCGCCTCCCGGTCGTCCAGGCCGGAGCGTAGCCCGTCAGTCAGTCGCGACGGACGGGAACGGCAGGGCGATCGGATCGGTCGCGAGCCGGCTTCGCCCCTCCGCGTCGAACCGGTCGAGGCCCAGATCCGCGACGCCGATGAGGTCGCTGGCGCCGCGGAGGACGAGGTCGGCAGCGACGCGCGCCACGCCCGGGCCCCACATCATCCCGTGACCGGCCGCGGATGCGACGGTGACCCCACCGATCCGTGAGCCATCGGGCCGGATCGCCGGGCCGAGGATCGGCAGGTGGTCGGGCGTGTAGTCGATGGTCGCCGCCCAGATCTTGCGCAGGCCGAGGTCGCGGGTGATCGGCACGTAGTCGGCGAGCCGAGCGCGGTACCGCTCGTACGCCGCCCAGTCGACCTCGCGCGCCTCGCCGGGCTGCTCGTCCGGGTCGCTCCAGCCGAACAGCAGGCCGCCCTCCTCGAGCCGCCAGTAGAGCCCGGCGCCGATGTCGAAGACCATCGGCATCCGATCGACCGCGAACGCCTCGTGCGGCTCCAGGACGGCGACCGTGTGACGTGCGGCGCCGGCCGGGATACGGAGGCCGGCCAGCGCACCCACGGCGCGCAGCGATGGCCCACCCGTCAGCAGTACGCGATCGGTCTCGATGACGCCGGCATCGGTCTCGACTCCGACGACACGCGACAGGTCGTCGCTCATCTGCAGCCCGATGAACGCGGTCCGCTCGCGCAGCTCGACGCCGGCCCCAAGCATGGCCAGCGAGTACGCGCGGACGTTGCGCGGAGGATCGATGTGGCCGTCGCCGTCCCGGTAGCTCCCGCCACGGTGACCGGTGGGTGACAGCGTGCCGACGACCGTCCCTGCTTCCTCCGCCGACAGCCACCGGACGTCCGTCAGGCCGGCGGCCTGCTGCATCGCCACCCGCTCACGGCCGGCCCGCTCATCCTCCTCGGTGACGGCCAGGATCAGGTAGCCGAGCTCGCGAAAGCCGGAATCCGTGCCGTAGGCCACGGTCTGGCCCCGGTAGAATTCGATCGACCAGCGTCCGAGAGCGACCGTGGCGGGCGTGCCGCCCTGGGCACGGACGATACCGGCCGCACGGGATGAGGCGCCCATCCCCGCGAGTCCGCGCTCGAGGACGACGACCCGGCCGATGCCGTCCGCGGCCGCGAACACCGACGCCCAGCCGCCGACCGTCCCTGCGCCGATCACCACGAGATCCGCCCGCTCCGTCATCGACCTCCTCCGCGTTCTGCCTCAGCCGTCGAGCGCGGCGGCCTCGACGCACGCCGCGATCACCCCGAGGCGCTGCAGCCGACCGTACGTCGTCCGGCGCCGGACCGTCCACGCGGCGACATCGAGACCCGCCGCGCGGGCCGCCGCAAGGGAACCATGATCGATCACGTGGAAGTCGATCGAGATCGCCTGGCATCCCAGCTCGACGGCCTGCCGGATCGTCGCGGCCGACAGATACCACGCGTTCAGCCAGCGCGGCCACGCCGGGGCGAGCCCACCGACACGCTCGAGCGTCACCGGCTCGAACGACGAGACGACCGCGTTGACAAGCCCCGGACCACGTCCCGAGGCCAGGACCTCAACCACCGTCCGGTCGTGCAGCCCCTTCAGGTCGACGTTCACGGTCGACCGATGGGGGATCGCCTGGAGAGCGTCGGCCAGGGACGGGACGCCGATCTCCTCGAGGTCACGGGCGCTGACCGCGTCCACGCGATCGGCTCGCCCGTGGACGCGCTGCAGTGTCTCGTCGTGGTACAGGACCGGGACGCCGTCGGCAGAGAGGCGCACGTCGAACTCAACGCCGTCGCAGCCCGGCACCGCGAGCGCGGCCTGGAGCGCGGGGAGCGTGTTCTCGGGTGCGTGCCGCCAGTCGCCGCGGTGCGCGAGCCGGAGCATCGTCTAGCCGACCTCGAGCCGAGCCGATACCCCGAGATGATCGCTGGGGAACAGGGTCGGGTCATCCGGGTGGGGCCGGTCGAACGCGAGCCGAGCCTCGGTCGCGCGGATCGCGCCACGGAGCCAGATGTAGTCGAGGCAATCGGGCTCGCCGTCCGTGTCCATGGCCGGCGCCTGCAGGCCGGACGGCCAGGTCACGGACGGCTCCTTTCCGTGGACCTCGGCGTGTGCCGACCGGAAGCCCGCCGCGACCATCCGGGCATACGCCGGTTCGGCGGGGTCCGCGTTGAAATCGCCCATCGCGACCGTCGCGTCGGCGTCGGGACCGCCCGCGAGCCAGTCAAGCAACGCGCTGGCCTGGCCGTCACGCTCTGCGGCGTCGGGCACCACGTGGTGGAGGTGGGTCACCGCCACGAGGACGGTCGATCCGTTCGGCAGGTCCATGATCGCCCGGTGGGCCGAGCGCTGGAATCCGAGGTCGATCCGGTCGACGTCCCTGGCGACCAGCGGCTCCCGGACGAGCAGGCTGTTGCCGTATTCCGGCCGGCCGGCCCATCCGCGGATCGCGGCGTACCGCCCCTCCCCCGCCGCCCCGATCAGGCGGTCCTGCTGCATGACGTAAACGACCTCCTGGAGGCCGAGCAGGTCGGGCTGCAGCGCCGCCATGTCGGCCAGGATGAGCGGCAGCCGCTCGGGCCAGCGATCGGCGAGGTTGAGGATGTTCAGGGTCGCGACGTGCAGTCGATCCATGACTGTCCCGATCACCCGGACCGACCGGGATCGCCGCCGTCCTGGATCGGCAGGGCGAACGAGAAGGTCGATCCGACTCCTTCCTCCGACTCGACCCAGATGCGCCCGTCGTGCTGCTCGACGACGTGCCGCGCGATCGCCAATCCCAGCCCGGTCCCGCCGCCGGCCTCCGCGCGCAGCCGCGCTCGATCGACCTTGTAGAAGCGCTCGAACACCCGGTCGCGCGCGGCGCGTGGAATGCCGATGCCGTGATCCTCCACCGAGGTGACCACATCGGCGTCATCGGCGTCGGTGCTGATCGTGATCTCGCCGCCGTCCGGGCTGAACTTCACGGCGTTGTGCACGAGGTTGACGACGACCTGCCCGAGCCGCGCGGCGTCCCCACGCACCCGCGGCAGGCCGGGTCGGGTATCGATCCGGAGGGTCACTCCCTGGCGTTCCGCGAATAGTCGCAGGCGTTCGGCCGACTCGGCGGCCAGGTTGGACATGTCTACGCCGTCGGAGAGCTGCACGGTCCCGCCACCTTCGATCCGGCTGAGGTCCAGGAGCTCGTTGACCATCTGGACGAGGTGGCCCGTCTCGACTTCGATCTTAGCGATGCGGTCGCGCATCTTGGCCGGGATCGCGTCGCCAACGGCCTCTGCCTCGCGCTCGAGGGTCTCGGCCAGCAGGCTGACGGTCGTCAGGGGCGTCCGGAGCTCGTGCGACAGGTTATCGATGAACTCGGCCCGGATGCGCTGCAGACGTCGCAGCTCGGAGACGTCGTCCAGCACGAGCCACACGTCCCCATCCGACAACCGGCGGGCGCGGATGGCGAGGACCGGGCCATCGGCACCCGCAGAGCGGATCTCGCCGGACGCCGACCCGGAGTCGATGGCGTGCCGGGCCAGGCGCTCGACGGTCGGGTCGAGGAAGGCCTCCATGATCGACCGGCCGACGAGCCCTCCGGGCTGGTGTGCCAGCATCGCGTGGGCCAGGCCGTTGGCGTCACGGATATGCAGGCTGCCGTCGACCCGGACGAACCCGGCGTCGACGGTCTCGTGCAGGGCCGCGTCGTCGGCCGATCGATCGGCGACGACCCGTTCACGCTCGGCATCCGCAGTCAGCAGGCGCTGGATCGTCGCGAGCGCCCGGTCGAGCGATCGGCCTCGCCGGACCGCGGCGATCGTGGCGGCCGCGCTCGCGACGGCCAGCGCCACGATGATGAGGACTCCGGGTTCCACGCGGCGAGCATCGCATACCCGCGGGCGGTGGCGCGGGCCCGGTCCTGCGGCCGCGAGCGCGGGGTCACACTCGGGTCGCGGAGCGGGTCAATTGTCCCTGGCGCGGGCTCCCCACGGTGCGCTCCGCTCGATCAGGCCGCCCAGCCATGGGGCCGCGTGGCGCCCGAACGCCGCGGTCGTGAAGGCGTGCCGAAGGACCAGGAGGTGGGCCACCCGGGCAGCCGCCCGTCGAGCGGCCGCGGCGGTGCGCGGACCGACCGTGCCGTCGCACGCGGCCACCGCCGCGTCGATCGCGTCGGCCGCGTCGGCGGCCGCGAGCTCGCTCGAGACCCGGAGTGCGTCGTCCTCCTCCGGCGAGGTCCCATCCGCCCACGGAGCGTCGCCGAGCCGTTCCAGCGTGCCCGACGTGGCGAGTCGCCGGAGCTCATCGGCGTCGAGCCCGCGGGCCCGCTCCAGCATTGCCGCGACGGCGGTCGTCGCGGGACCGTACCGCGGCTGCCCGACCGCTGAATCCCAGCCGCGCGTCAGGCGTTCGCGCGCCCACAACGCGGCCGGGTCGCCCAGGATCTCCTCGAGGACGTCGCCGATGATGACGTCTGCCAGCCGACCGACGACCGCGTCGCGGATCGGGACCATCTGCCGTGCGGCGACAGGCAAGGCAGCGATGGCCTCTCCTTCCGCGTCCCGCAAAGTCCGCTCGAGGTCCGGCTCGACGAACTGGCGCAGCGTGGCGAGGAAGGCGATCGGCGCTGGTTCGGCCAGCGCAAGGCGATCGAGCTCGTCGGCAGTCAGTCGGCCGACGCGTTCGACCACGAACGCGACCCGCTCGGCGGTCGTCGGTGGACGTCGGACGGTCCGCCGAGGCGGCGCAGTCGACCAGTCGGGGCCTGCCCGCGGTGGACGCCCGCCGCGGATGCCGATGGAGCGCTCGCGGTCGTAGCGACCCCGGAGATCGGGGTCGCTGAGCCAGTCGTGGGCGACGTTGATGCGTTTGGCCAGCTCCAGGCCGGCCGGTCCCGCCACGTCCGGATGGTGCTTGCGCAGCAACGCGCGCCAGGCCAGCTCGATCGCCTCGGGGCTAGCATCGCGTGGCACGCCGAGGCGGGCGTACAGGTCATCTGCGGGGAGCGTCGGGCGGGCGGGCATCGTTGGCGACGATCGTACTGGCGCGCCGAACGCCGCTGGCTATCCTGCATGTGTCCGACGGGCGCCGTGCCCGGCCGACGAGATGCCCCCGAGCTCGGTCTCGTCCGGCTAGCCGCCCTCAGGTCGCCGCCCTCAAGCCGCCGTGTCGCCGGCAGCGAACCCGTCGACGAGAAGGGCCTCGACCTCCTCGATCGAGCGTGTCGAACGTTCGCCGGTCGCGCGCTCGGTCACCTCGATCCCACCGGCGGCCAACGAGCGCGGCGAGACCGTCAGGATCCAGGGCATGCCAAGCAATTCGGCGTCGGTGAACTTGACCCCTGGCGACTCGTCGCGATCGTCCCACAGGATCTCGTGTCGACCACCGGCCTCGGCGGCGAGGGAGTGGAGTCGCTCGGCCAGTTCGAGGACGCGCGGATCCTTGGCCGCCCCGATCGACACGAGGTGCGCGGCGTAGGGCGCCACCTCGGCCGGCCACACGATGCCCTTGTCGTCGTGATGCTCCTCGACGATGCAGGCAACGTTCCGTCCCACCCCGATGCCGTACGAGCCCATGACGATCGGGTGTGGCTGGCCGTCCTCGCCCAGGTACGTCGCACCGAAGGCGTCGGCGAACCTGGTGCCGAGCTTGAAGATGTTCCCGACCTCGATGCCGTTGCGCAGGATCACGGCCCGCCCACAGTTCGGGCACGGATCGCCCTCCTGTGCATTGGTGATGTCGGCGGTCACGTCGGCCGTGTAGTCGCGACCGGCGTTGACGTTACGGTAGTGGAAGCCCACCCGGTTCGCGCCGGCGACCAGGTTCGGGGATCGCGCGACGAGGTCGTCGATGACCACGAACGTCCTGCGTGCGCCGATCGGTGAGCCGTAGCCAGGCTCCATGCCCGCCGCCTTGATCTCGTCGACCTGCGCCGGCCGGATGCCTCCGACTGCTGCCGCGGCATTCGCGAGCTTCGTCTCGTTGACCTCGTGGTCGCCGCGGACGATGGCCGTGACGAGCCGCCCGTCGCCGGTCACGAAGAACGCTGCTTTGGCCGTGCGATCGGCGCCGATGCCCAGGAAAGCGGCGAGCGTCGCGATCGTGGTCGTGCCGGGCGTGGCGACCTCCTCGAGCGGTAGGGGCTCCTCCGCCGGAGGCTCGGGCTTGGGCGACCGGGCGACCTGGCGGTTCGCCGCGTAATCACCGTTCTCGCACAGCACCAGGACGTCTTCGCCGGCGGGGTTGAGGACCATGAACTCGTGCGCCTGGCTCCCACCCATGATCCCGACATCGGAGCTCACGGCGATGGTCTTGAGCCCCAGTCGCTCGAAGATCCGGACGTAGGCGCCGTGCTGGGCCGCGTAGCTCTCATCGAGCCCGGCCTGGTCCCGGTCGCAGCTATAGGCATCCTTCATCACGAATTCGCGGACCCGGATCAGTCCGCCGCGCGCGCGCGGCTCGTCGCGCCATTTCGTCTGGAAGTGATAGACCTGCACCGGCAATTGCCGATACGCACGGACGATGTCGGCGAGCAGGAGCCCGACGACCTCCTCGTGGGTCATCGCGAGGACCATCTCGCGACCGTTCCGATCCTTGAACCGCGTCAGCTCCGGCCCGATCGCCTGGTAGCGCCCGCTCGCCTTCCAGATGTCGGCCGGATGGACGACCGGCATCTCCATCTCCTGGGCGCCGATCCTGTCCTGCTCCTCACGGATGACCTGCTCGACACGGTCGTTGATGCGCTTCCCGAGCGGCAGCAGCGAATAGATCCCGGAGCCCAGCTGGCGAACGTAACCGGCCCGCAACAGCAACCTGTGGGATGCCATCTCGGCGTCCGCGGGGTCGTCGCGGAGCGTGGTGAAGAAGAGGTGGGACAGGCGCATGGCCGCGTAAGGATAGCCGTGGCCGAGACGGCGCGACTGGTGTCGACTCGACGCACCGACCGGCCAGATTCTCGGGGTACCATTCCGCACCGTACCCAGGCCTACCCCACCCGAAAGGACCCATCGAGCTGATGGATGGCGCCACGGTCGCGCTCTTTGTCGTCATCGCGCTCGCCGTGGTCTTCGACTACATCAATGGGTTCCACGACACCGCGAATGCGATCGCGACGTCGGTCGCGACCCGGGCACTCCACCCCCGGCACGCGATCCTGATGGCGACGGCGTTCAACTTCATCGGCGCGTTCGCCGGGACCGCCGTGGCGAAGACGATCGGCGCCGGGCTCGTCGACGAGGCAACCACGACGCAGGCCGTCGTGGCTGCCGCACTCATCGGGGCGATCACCTGGAACCTCATCACATGGTGGTTCGCACTGCCGTCGTCGAGCTCGCACGCCCTCATCGGCGGGTTGCTCGGCGCGACGATCGTCGCGGCGGGCACGGACGCGCTCAAGGTCGATGGGCTGATCGACAAGGTACTCGTGCCGATGGTCAGCTCGCCGCTGATCGGCTTCGTCGGGGCATTCCTGCTGATGCTCGCCCTGTATTGGATCTTCAGGAACGCCAAGCGCAAGCCTATGGCGCGCATCTTCCGCCGCCTCCAGGTCCTGTCGGCGGGCTACATGGCGTTCAGCCACGGCTCGAATGATGCCCAAAAGACGATGGGCATCATCACTCTCGCCCTGTTCGCCGCGGGTGCCATCCCGACGATCGACGTGCCCTTCTGGGTGATCGTCATCTCGGCGACCGCACTGTCTTTAGGGACCGCCGTAGGGGGTTGGCGGATCATGCGGACGATGGGTCACCGGGTGGTCGAGCTCGAACCTGTCCACGGGTTCGCCGCGGAGACGACCGCCGCGACGGTGCTGCTCACCACAGCCCACCTCGGGATGCCCGTGTCTACCACCCACGTCATCTCAAGCGCCATCATGGGTGTCGGCTCGGCGCGCGGCCCGAAGGGAGTCCGGTGGGGTGTCGCGCGGAGGATCCTGCTCGCCTGGGTCATCACGATCCCCGCCGCGGGGATGTTCGCGGCTTTCACTTGGTTCATCCTTCACACCATCGGCTTCGGCTGAGAGGAGTCCTCGATGTCATTCCGCCTGCTCCCGAAGGACGTCCGGTTCTTCGACCTGTTCGTCGCCGACGGCGAGAACCTTCAGGCCGCGGCCACCAAGCTGCGCGACATGGTCGACTCGTTCGACAACCTCGATGCCCGGGTCGCAGAGATCCAGCTCCTCGAGAAGCGCGGCGACGACATCGACCGCGAGATCAACCAGCGGCTCGAGGATGCATTCATCACGCCATTCGATCGCGAGGACATCCACGAGCTGACCGTTACGCTCGACGACGTCGTCGATGGCATCCAGGCGACTGCCGAGACGTTCGTGATCTATGGCATCGACCGTCCCACCGAGGAGGCCCGCCAGCTCGCCCACATCCTGGCCGAGCAGTCAGATGCCCTTGTGTCGGCGCTCCGCAAGCTCGACGGCTTGAAGGATCTCGACGCTGACCTGAGGAAGGTCCATGACCTCGAGCATCAGGCCGACACGCTCTCGCGGGCCGCGGTCGCTCGACTGTTCCGAGACGGTTCCGATCCGCTCGAGGTCATCAAGTGGCGCGACCTTTACCGCGAGCTCGAGAATGCGATCGACGCGGCGGAGGACGCGGCGGAAGCCATCGAGCGGATGTTCCACAAGGCGACCTAGGTCGCCGTCGGCTTGTGCGCCAGTCAGCCCAGGATCGCCGGCCAGGAGGGTCCGGTTGCGCCGTCGCGCAGCTCCATCCAGCGTAGCGCGTAGGCGAGGCGGATCGGACTCGGGTCGTCCCGCTCTGCGCGGCTAAGGACGAGGTGGAACGCCTCGCGGCCGTATGAAGCGGCGAGCATCTGGCGGCTGCGGACCGGGGCGAGATGACGCCTGACCAGCTCGACTTCCGCCCCGAACGCCGGCTGCGCCCAGCGCTCCGGCCGCCTGGTCGGATCGCGCAGCGCGCGGGCAACGCGAAGCGCGTCCAGCGCCAGCGCCCTAGCGGGCGCCGACACCGGAGCAGGAGGAAAGAGAGCACCCGCAGAGAGGAGGGCTCCGGGGCTCATTGCAGGTATGCCGTCGTTGACGCCGCCGGGACGCATCGCCTCGACGGGGTGCATCGTCACGAGGTCGACGGCTTCGGGCTGGCGCTGTCGGATCGGCATGGTCGTAGCCTCTCGCCGGCGTATGAACGCGACATCAGCGCGGGGTCAACGTTGGGGCGACACACCCCGTGAGGTCACGTCGGCCGCCGAAAGACGTAGCCGACGCCGCGCACCGTGTGGATGAACGCCGGCTGGCCAGGGTCCTCCTCGATCTGGCTGCGCAGCCAGTGGACATGGACGTCGACCGTGCGCGTCTCGCCTGCGTAGTCGTAGCCCCACACCTTCTCGAGCAGCTGGTCGCGCGTGAAGACCTGGCCGGGGTTCCGGATCAGGAACGCGAGCAGTTCGAAGGCCTTGGGCTTGATCGGCAGGACCTCGCCATCGCGGAGCAGGCGGTGGCCGCCGAGGTCCGCCTGGACCTGGCCCAGGTCGACGATCGTCGGCGCGGATCCGGTCGCCACGGACGCTTCCGACCGGCGGAAGAGTGCCCGGATACGGGCCGTCAGCTCGCGCAGTGAGAACGGCTTGGTGACGTAGTCATCGGCGCCGAGCTCGAGCCCGACGACCTTGTCGAGCTCGGAGTCCTTGGCCGTCAGCATCACGATCGGCACGCCGGATTCGGCGCGGATGATGCGGGTCACCTCGATGCCGGACAGCTCGGGAAGCATCAGGTCGAGGAGCACGAGGTCGGGGCGTTCCCCGCGGAACTGGGTCAGGGCCTCGCGCCCGTCCGCGGCGGCGATGACCCGGAATCCCTCAGTCTCGAGCGCGTCGACGATCGTCTCGCGCAAGGTCGGTTCGTCTTCGACGACCAGGATCGTGCGTGCCATCCACGGCTGAGCATACCGACCGTTGTTAACGACGCGTTCATGGAAGGTCAATCGTCCGGAACATGCCAGACAGGGGCCCGCCGTGGGCCCCGGTTCAGTCGCGGTTGCGCAACTCCTCGGGCAACTCACGCCAATACTCGACGAACTCCGCGCATCGGCCGTCCCCGTCGAAGCGCATCAGCCAGACGTTGTAGAAGATCGTCCGCAGGGAGCCGTCGTCCTCGAGGTAACGGCTCTCGCCCACAGCCACCGCGCGGTCGCCATCGACGGCATACGGCTCGTACTGCGCTTCCCACGATCCCGCGGCATCCGGGTCGTCCAGCCAGTCGGCGACGATCGCGTCGCGCCCGACGACCGGCTCCCGGTACGGCTGGTAGGCGTATCGGGCATCCTCGGCGAACAGGTCGCCGATCGCGTCGCGGTCGTAGG
The DNA here is from genome assembly GCA_035717785.1 of Candidatus Limnocylindrales bacterium. Classification (GTDB taxonomy): domain Bacteria; phylum Chloroflexota; class Limnocylindria; order Limnocylindrales; family CSP1-4; genus SPCO01. The sequence continues at coordinate 20,317 of DASTIG010000104.1, read as the reverse complement.
TGCGCCAGGCATCGACATACGCGTCGAGCCAGCGCTGGACGTCATCTCGGGTCACGTAGATCCTCCTTGGACGCGATCCTTCGGGCGCTCGACGTAGAACTCGGTGAACGAGCTGCACCGACCGTCCTCGTCGAACTCCAGCAGGTAGGCGTTGTCGAACATGAACTTGACGCTGCTCTTCGACGTGTCTGTGTAGTAGCGACTCCAGCCCACGGCGACCGCCCGGTCGCCACCGACGACGAATGGCTCGTAGTGCGCATCCCAGGTGCCCGGCTCGTCGTGGGTCGACGCGTCGCCGTCGGGCTGGAGCCAGGAGCGGACGATCGCGTCACGCCCGACGAAGCCCGCATCGGACGGGTGGAAGCGATAGCGGGCGTCCGTCGTGAACAGCTCGCCGATGGCCTCCGTCTCGTCGGCTGACCAGGCCGCGATGTAACGGTCGAGCCAGCGTTGCACGTCGTCACGGGTCATCGCCGCACGTGCCTCACGCGCCTTCGAGGACCGCGAGGGCGCGATCGAGTCTCGCCAGCGCGCGATCGCGCCCGAGGGCGACGAGCGTGTCGAACAGAGGCGGGGTCGCGGTCCGGCCCGTGACAGCGACGCGGATCGTCATGAACAGGTCGCCTGCCTTCCAGCCGCGTTCTTCCGCCAGGGCGCGAAGCGGCGGCTCGAGCTCGTCCGCCTCGAACGACACGGCGCCGACATCCGCGATCGTCTCGCGGGCCGCCGCCACTGCGTCCTTCGCCGTCGCGATGTCCCACCGCTTCGGGACGAGCATGGCCGGATCGACATCGACGTCGCCGACCCACAGGAAGCCGGCGAGGTCGCCGATCGAACTGAGGGTGGGCAGGCGCTCCTGGATGACCGGCAGCAGCGCGCGCAGTTCTTCGTCGCTCGGCACGCGCTCGATCCGCCCGGCGACCAGCTCCGCCTCGACGAACGGTCGCAGCCGGTCGATGAGGTCGTCGGCGGACAGGCGGCGGATCCATTGCCCGTTCATCCACTCGAGCCGCTCACGGTCGAAGACCGCCCCGCCCTTGTGCACCTCCTTGATGTCGAAGCGTTTCACGAGCTCGTCGAGCGGCAGGATCTCCTCCTCGGTACCGGTCGACCAGCCGAGCAGGGCGAGGTAGTTGACGAGGGCCTCCTTCACGAAGCCCTGCGCGATGTAGTCGTCGATCGCGGTCTGGCTCTTGCGCTTGCTCATCTTGGTCCGGTCGGGGTTGAGGATCAGGGGCAGGTGTGCGAACTGCGGCACGTCGTAGCCGAGCGCCCTGAACAGCAGGATGTGCTTCGGCGTGTTGGACAGGTGGTCCTCGCCGCGGATCACGTCTGTGATCTCCATCGCCGCGTCGTCGACGACGACGGTGAAGTGGTACAGCGGGCTGCCATCGGCGCGGACGATGACGAAGTCGCCACCCAGGTTCGACACGTCGAACTCGACCCGGCCACGGACGACGTCGTCGAAGGCCACGACACCCTCACCCACCCGGAAACGGAGCGCGCCGCGTCGACCTTCCGCCTCACGGGCGCGACGCTCGTCGGGCGTGAGATGGGCGCACCGGCCGACGTACCTGGGCGCCTGCTTTGCCGCCTCTTGCGCACGACGGTCGGCCTCGAGCTCTTCCAGCGTGCAGTAGCACGGGTAGGCCAAGTCGTCCGCCAGCAACCGCTGGGCGGCGGCCGCGTAGGTCGGCAGCCGCTCCATCTGGCGATAGGGCGCGTGAGGGCCGCGGGCGGGCTCGCCGGCAACCTCCGGCCCCTCGTCCCACTCGAGGCCGAGCCAGTGGAGGCCGTCGAGGATGTCCTTCTCGAACTCGACAGTGCTGCGCACCTGATCGGTGTCCTCGAGCCGGAGGATGAAGGTCCCGTCCACGTTCCGCGCGTGCAGGAAGTTGTAGAGAGCCGTCCGGGCGGTCCCGATGTGGAGCGGCCCGGTCGGGCTCGGCGCGATACGGACCCGCGTGGTCACGGCCCCGGCACCCGGTGGAAGAGCGCCGGGTCGGCGTCACCGGGCAGCACACGGATGAGGGCTGCGGGCCGCAGGCCGAGGGTGGCGCGACCCAGTGGCCCGTCGAGCGTCAGGGAATCCAGCGATTCGGAACGCGCCAGGATCGTGATCGGCGCACCGGGCTTGAGCGCACGTGCCTCGAGGTACGAGAGCAGGCCGGCGTCCTCCTCGGCCTCCTCGGTGATCCGGTACATGGTCGCGTGTGAACCTGCGTCGACCTCCGAGAGCCGGATGCCGGCCGGGCGACGACTCGCGGTCGCGGCGTCGATCGGGTTGCCGTGCGGGCAGATCTCCGGGTGGCCGAGCATCTCGTCGAGGCGGGCCTCGACCCGAGGCGAGATGGCGCCCTGAAGCCGCATAGCCTCCTCGTCGGATTCCGCCCAGCCGAGACCGACCACGCTGGTCAACAGCCACTCGAGCAGCGCGTGGCGTCGGAAGATCGCGTCGGCAGCGGCGCGACCCGGGGTCGTGAGTCGTAGCTCCCGGCCGTCGTCGTGCTCGACGAGGCCGTCGGCACCGAGACGCCGGAACATCTCGCTCGCAGCCTGGGTCGTCACCCCGAGATGGCGTGCGATCTGAGCCGCCGTGACTCGCGACCCGTCCTCGGCGCCGGCGCTGACGCGCAATGCCAGCAGGTATTCCTGGGCGGCCGTCGACAGGTCGCGTGGATCGTTCTTGCGGGGCATGGTCTCAGGATACCGGGCGGGCTCTCCTGCGGAACTCACGCGCAGCGCCGTAGGCGAGGCCGGCGACCCAGCCGATGACCATCAGCGCGCCGAGGATGGCCCGGGCCGTCTCTGTCCCCGCGGGATCGCTTGCGAACAGGAGGACCGCCGTCGGGAACACCATCGCCAGGACGCCGAACGTGGCATAGGTCGCGACGCGGGCGAGACGAGGGACGAGGATGAGCAACGCGAGCGCCGCCAGCTGCAGGGCCCACGAGACGGGCGCAGCGGCCGGATCGCAGGTCGCCGCGAAGCGTCCGCAGCCGCTGATCTCGCCGGCACCCCAGCCGATGCCGAGTGCGATCGGTGTCCATGCGATGAACGCTCGCCCGAGACGGGCTGCGATGGACGGGTGGACGTCATCGAGCCAGGTCCGGACCGAGTCGACGGCCGCATCGACGGACAAGTCGTCGCCTCGGGCCGCGGTCGGGAGCGGGGGTTGCTGAGCGGGGGGTGCGGGGCGGGCGGGCGGCGCCCCCGTTCCGGAGCGCGACGTCGCGGCCGTCTCCCCCGTCGTCGCCTCCCACCACGACGAGGTCGTATGGGTCGGTGGCGTGGGCGGTATGGGCGGCGTGGTCGCGGCCTCGGCGGCCGCGGCGGCGTCGACGCCGATCGTGCCTGGGGCGTCGGGCGTCTCCGAGGCGGCCTCGAGCGGCGACTCCGGGCGCTCAGCATCCGGGGGCCGAACGCCCGCCCGTCGGGCCCGTGCCTGGTACTCCGGTCCGTGCTTCCGTGGATCCGCGTATTCCTTGGGGTTCAGCGTCCAGTACGTTCCGGAGGTGGTGCCGTACCACGACGCACCACCCCAGTCCGGGTCGAACGCCTCGGTGTCGACGCCGTCGTATGACGTGGAGCCAAGCGTCGCCTTCTTCGGCGGGCGGTTCGGGCGGTTCGGACGGCCGGGTCCTGGCGCCTGGTCGGACCCCTCGGGTCTCTCCGGGCGTGGCCCCGGCCGCGGTCGCGGTCCAGGAGTCGGGCCCGGTCGCGAACGCGGCCGACCCCCGTAGGCACGACGGGTCGCGCCGGCGCGGTCCGGATCGGCATCCCACGCTCGTCGTGCTGCGCCCCCCGGGCCGCGGCCGTTCGACCCGCGGTTCCCCCCGTCAGGCCCGGCGATCTGGTCATAGGCCGCCTGGATCGCGAGGAAGCGGGGCAGCGCCGCCTCGCCCGCAGCGTCCGGATGGTTGGCCTTGGCGAGTCGCCGGTACGCCTTCTTGACGTCGTCGAGCGTGGCCCCACGCTCGAGGCCGAGGGTGCGATATGGATCGGCGTCAGGGGCCATCTGGTCGGCGGTCGCTCCTGGCTCGGCTCGTCGGACGGGCCCGAGGGTCCCGGGTGGACCGTCCGACCGTCAGCCGATCAGTTCGCCGACGGGCGCGAGCTCGAACTCCGGGATCGATTCTGCCCCGACGCGCCCGTGCGGGTCGAGGATCGTCGGCTGGTGGTAGCGGGCGAGCATGCGCAGCTCCTGCCCGTCGAGGACGCCGACCTGGCGGAGCGCCTCGACGGACGCCGCCCACGTGGCCCGATCGTAGCCGTCGCCGTCCTCGATCTTGATGGCCAGGCCCGATGGCGTCTCGAGCTGCGTCCCGGTCCGTGGTCCGGGCAGGATGGCGATCGCGCGGAGCGCCTCCATGCCCGCCTTGCTGATCAGGCGACCCTCGGCCGCCTTCATCAGCGACGTATCGAGGCGGTCGTGGCGACCGGCAACCATCTCGGGATTCGCGACCATCGCGTCACGGACGAGCGTCAATGCGGGAGCGAGCGAGGCACGCCCGTCGCGCTGTCCGACGCTCGACGGATCCGCCAGAAGCGCGTACGCCTGGGCGACCTCACGCAGTCGGAAACCGAAGGTCTCGACACCGCAGCCGTCGATGGCTGTCTGGAGCCGATCCGGCGATGTGCCGTAGGCCCTCGCCACTGCTGACCGAAAGGCGACCTGGGACGGATGCTCCGGATGCCAGTACGTGTCGAGATCCCAGCCATTGAGCCTCGACAGCAGCAGGGAAACCGCGTGCTGCCCGGAGCACATGTGGCGGATCGCGCCGGCCTTCTCGCCGTCCCGCGCGAGACGCGCGGCGGTCAGGGCATCGAGCGGCATGCCCTCGTTGCCACAGGCCAGGGTGGCCTGCGTGACGCCAGCTCGGCGGAAGACGCCCTGCAGGGTTCGGACGTGGAAGTCCTCACCCGAATGCGAGCTGGCCATGATCGCGATCTCGGCGGGCTCGAGGTCGAATTCCTCGATCCCGCCGGCCTCGATCAGCGCGACGACGCCGAACGGCTTGACGGTCGACCGGAGAGTGACCAGCCGCTCGGGATCGCCGAGAGACCGGATGAGGCGACCGTTGACGTCGGCCTCGGCGATGTCGCCCCGGTGGACGCTCTCCTCGATGCCGTTCCGCAGCTGCCTGACGAGCACTGGGGTATCGGCTCGCGTGCGGACTCGGCTCCGTGCCCGACCGTTCCGAGGGGTCGCGCGCTCTGCGGCGAGGGTCACCCGACGAGGATACCGCGCAGGCACCTCGGCGGAGGTGTCGGATGCGAGACTTTTTTGTGGGTCGATGGTCCCGCCGGTCGCTGGGCGGTCCGTGCGGCGGACCAGGCACGGGTCTCACTGGTACCGTCACGGCCATGTCCGGGCCCCGCGCCTCCCTCTTGCGCGTCATCAGCGCGACCGTGATCGCTGTCGTCGTCGTCGCCGGCTGCCTGCCGTCGCCGCGGGCAGCAAGCGAGAATGCCGCGTCGTCGGCCGGCTCAGGCGTGCCGAGTGCGCGCCCGTCCGCGACGCCGAAGGCCCACCTCGCGGCCATCGCAGCTTTCGCCGAGCGCGTGACCAGCGGGAAGCTGACCTACAGGGTCACGTTCAAGGGGAGCGTCCGCGCGTCGGCCGACAACCTGCCCATCGCCGGGACGATGGACGTGGCCGGTGCCGATTTCTCGAGTTCGTTCACGTACGACTTCAGCCGCGACTACGACACTCTCGGCAAGGAACGTGTCCAGGTCCGCGGAGTCAAAGGCAAGGGCTACATCAAGCGCGGATCGAAGGCCTGGCAGGCCATCAAGGGTTTTGGCGTGGCCCACTCGTACGTCCCGTTCAAGACCGTCGACGCGGTCGAGGATGTGAAGTACCTCGGCGCGGTCAAGGTCGGCGGCGCGACCTTCCACAAGGTTGGGATCACCGGGGCCGTGCTCCTTCATCCGAACACGATCCCCTACCGGATCCAGAAGGAGAAGATCGACCTCACCGAGCTCGAGGTCGTGATCGACGATGCCGGCCGGCCGAAGTCAGGGGCGTGGAGGCTGTGGGGCCAGGCGCGCATCGGGCCCGGCAACGGGCAGCTCCAGCGGGTCGTCTACGAGGTGAACCTGACGTTCTCGAAGGTCGGCGCCAAGATCACGGTCAGGCGACCCTAGAAGGTCCGTCGACCGTTCCGCCCCTCCGCGAGGATCGACCGCTCGGTCGGCAGCGGTTCCGCGAATTCCTCGCGACTGCCGCAGCCACGGTAGCAATGCGACGCCTGTGGCGTGTTGACCGAGCGACAGCGGGTACACACCCAGCTGTTCTCGGGGAGATCGCGGGCGTCGAGGAGTGCGCGGCCGGCCGCTTTGCCGGCCCCCGGCATCATGTGCCCGACTTCCGAGGTCGACGCCATGAGGAACCGGAGCAGGACGAGCCCGACCGCCACCAGCACGCCCGCGACGACGACCGCGACGGCCCAGTCGATCCCGAGGATGTACTCGGCGAAGTCCACGATTCGATGATGCGACCGCGTCGGGCCGATCGGTGCCGGCGCGCACCGCTTCCGCGCCCTCGGTGCCGGCGCGCACCGGAGAATCCGTCGGCGGCGACTCGGTAGCGCGCCGCATCGCGCCCGATTGAAGGTTCTTCCTCCCCAGATTGTCATGTCATCGTGAAGGCAACGATCGAGGCGGAGCACGTGGCTGATCCCAAGGCAGTGGCTGTCGGGGCTCGAGTCGAGCCCGCCGCGGCTGCCTTTGGACGGCTGGCGGACGAGCATCTCGACCGGGCGTATGGCCTGGCGTATTCGATCCTCCGCGACCGCTCGAACGCCCAGGACGCGACGCATGATGCGTTCGTTCAGGCCTGGCGGAAGTGGTCGACCCTCCGCGATCCCGACCGCTTCGAGGTCTGGTTCGATCGGATCCTCGTCAACCAATGCCGCAACCGCCTCACGCGTGCATCGCGCCAGCGGACGACCGACATCTCCGACGAGCTCGTGATCGCTACCGGGGATCCCTACGCCCGCACGCACGATCGCGACGTGATCGAAACGGCGCTCGGGAGGCTGTCGCCGGATCACCGCGTGATCGTCGCGCTCCGCTACGAGCGCGACCTCACGGCAGAGGACATCGCGGCGCGCCTTGGCATCCCGATCGGCACCGTCCACTCACGACTCCATTACGCCCTTCGACGGCTCCACGACGTCGTCGACGATCCCGACCGCAAGGATGCAACCCGATGAATGACAAGGCTATCGAGTCGGAGTTCGAGCATCGGCTCCGCGCGTGGTATCGCCGGGAAACCGACGCGGTCCTGCCGGCGCCCGCGCAGCTCCGAGACAAGGTCGCCGCGATCCCCGAGTCCACGATCAGGACCGTGGGGCCCTTGTCGCATCGTCGGACGTTGACGTTGGTCGCTGCGGCCCTCATGGCGACCTCGATCGGCGGCATTCTGATCACCGGCGGGATGGCGACTCCCTCCCCCACCCCGGTTCTTCCGTCCCTACCCGCTGCCGTCGGGGCCGACCTGGCCTGGCGATCGGTCTCTCCGATGTCGGTCGGCCGCATCGGGCACACGGCAACCCTCCTTCGGGACGGCCGCGTTCTGGTCGTAGGCGGGTATTCCGCGTCCGCCGAGATCTGGGATCCCCGGACGGGCACGTTCACGATGACCGGCTCGATGGCCCATCTCCGGACGAACCACGCGGCGGCCCTCATGTCGGATGGGCGCGTGCTCGTCGTTGGCGGGAACTCAGGGGGCAACTTGACGGGCGACTTCACCCGCGAGGTCGAGGTCTGGGACCCTGCAACGGGCACATTCTCGGTCGTGGGAAGTTTGCCCGTCCGGCGCGGCCCGTACGTCAGCGCCACGCGACTCCTCGACGGTCGCGTCCTGGTCGCGGGCGGCGTTGACTGCCCGTCGAACCTGGCTGCACCGACGGACGACCCGTGCGCGGGCGTCGATCTGCGGGCCACGGTCCTGTTCGACCCCGCCACGGACAGTCTGAGCCCCGGGCCCCACCTCAACGACGATCGGGTTGCGGGGACCGCGGTCGCGCTGCTTGACGGACGGGTCTTCTTCATCGGGACCGCCGGATACCACCGACCGGCGATCGCAGAGGTCCTCGACCCGGTGTCGGGGCATGTCGAGTCCGTCGGAACCACCACAGGGAGGCTCGCTGGTGGTATGCACGCCACGCGGCTCGACGATGGTCGAGTCCTCGTCACAGGTCCGTGGTGGGAACCCGAGAACAACGGCGGCGCCGAGCTCTGGGACCCGACGACCGGGCAGTTCACAAGGACCGAACCGTCCGCCAGTTCCCGGGGCGGAATCGAAGCCGTGGGCCTCCATGACGGGCGCGTCCTGGTCATTGGAGTGGATCCCGCAACCGACAACATCATCCACGCACCGGCGACAGAAGTGTGGGACCAGGTTTCGGGCACGTGGGCTCCAGGCCCAGCGATGGGGCAGGCCCGCATCGGATTCACATTGACCGTCCTGGCCGACGGAGCGGTCCTCGCTCTTGGAGGCGTCGATGCCATGTACGAAGACCGACCAACGCCTATCGATTCGGCTGAGCTATTGGCTCCGTCGGCGGCCAACTGACGTAACGATGTGGTCGTGATCAACGGCAGGCCATCGCGTTCCGCGTTGACGGCAGTGCCTCAGTCGCGGCTGCCGGTCCCGAACTGGCGGTCGCCCGCGTCACCGAGCCCGGGCATGATGTAGCCCTTCTCGTTCAGCCCCCGGTCGAGCGCCGCGCAGTGGATCTCGACGTCCGGATGGGCCTCCTGGACCGCCGCAACGCCCTCAGGGGCCGCGATCAGGTTGACGAGCTTGATCCGGACCGGTTTGACGGCGCCCCACCGTTTGAGGACGTCGATGGCGGCCGTCGCACTGCCGCCGGTCGCCAGCATCGGATCGAGGATGAGACACAGATCGACCGTCGCCGAGTCGGGCAGCTTGTTGTAGTACTCGACCGGGCGAAGCGTGCGCTCGTCGCGGAACAGGCCGAGGTGCCAGACCTGGGCCGTCGGCATCAGCTCGAGCATCGCGTCGACCATGCCGAGGCCGGCGCGCAGGATCGGGATGAGGCCGATCCGTTCCCCGAGCTCGCTGGCGTCCATCTCCTCCATGGGCGTCGTGATCCGGAGCGGCCGGGTCTTGGCGTCCTGAAGGGCCTCGTACCCGAGCAGCCACGATAGCTCGCGCACGACCTCGCGGAACTTCTTGGGTTCGGTGTCGTGGTCGCGCAGGACGCCGAGCTTGTGCAGGACCGCCGGGTGCGTCGAGACATGAAGGGTCTCGCGAAGGTCGGGCTGGGTCACGGCGCGATGGTAGCGCGACACGATGTGCGCGACCCGCGGAATCCGAAGGGCCGGCCCGACGGGATCGGACCGGCCCTCCTGGAATGGCGTTCGTTGACGCTCAGTTGCCGCCGGGTGTCACCTCGACGGTACCCTTCACGAAGGACGCGCCCTTGGTGTCGGCGTCGGCGAGCTCCCCGAGCGCCGCCTCGGCAAGGTCGGTCCGATAGGCGTCCGCGGGTGGCGCCGCCTTGATGACTCCCGCGCCGAGCGAGACGTCGACGGTCTGCTGCCAGAGGGCCGCATCCATCATGCCGATCCCCGCCGGGGACGGCCAGATCAGCGGGTTGATCTCGTTCATCATCCAGCGCTGGTGCCCAGCCGGCAGCTGCGATCCGGCATCGACCGTCGACTGGATGCAGTCGTCCGGGTTCTCGCGGCAGAAGACCCAGCCCTGGAACGACGCCTTCAGGAACGCCTTGGCGATGTCCTCGTTGCCGGCTTCCGCGAGCCATGCCGCACGCGCGAAGAGCGCGTCCTGCAACATCGCGACGCCCTCGTCGTTCCAGTTGATGACGTTGAGGTCGGTCGGCTGGTACAGCTCGCCCGATTCAGGATTGGTCGCCTCGAGGACCTGGGCGTACTCGTTGTAGATCATCGCCTCGGCGACGTCGATCTGCTTCGAGAGCAGCAGCGTCATGTCGAATGGCTGGATGACCTTCTCGTAGTCGGTGCCCTGCTCGAGACCGGCCTTCTTGGCGCCGGCGGTGACCTCGAACTCGTTGCCGAAGTCCCAGACGCCGACCTTCTTGCCCTTGAAATCGGCCGGCTTGGTGATATTCGAGTCCTTCCACGACACGGACAGGGTGCCCGAGCGCTGGAAGATCTGGGCGATGTTCACGAGGTCGGACCCTGCCTCGCGGGCCTCGAGGACCTTCGGCACCCACGAGATCGTGAACTCGGGGCCATCGGGCGCCGAGCCGACCTGCTGCGGGACCACGGTCGGCCCGCCGTCGAGGATCGCGACTTCGAGACCGGCCGCCTCGAAGTAGCCTTGGTCCTTCGCAGCGAAATAGCCTGCGAACTGGGCCTGCGGCGCCCATTGCAGCTGGAGACTGACCTTGGTCAGCTCGGCAGGCGCGCTCGCAGACGGTTCGGTCGCTGCGGACTCGCTCGCTGCGGGCTCGCTCGCCGGAGGCGCGTTGGTTGCTGCCCCGCCGCTCGTACACGCGGCGAACAGCATGCTGGCCGACGCGGCCAGGGCCAGGACCATCCTGGATCGCTTCATGGTTCCTCCTCCAGATACCTTCGACCCCGCGGGGTCGTTGACGTCGCGCGGCACGCCCCCTACGGCTCCTCCGCTCGGATGGACGCGTGCCAAGGGATGAAGATCCGTTCAAGGATGACGACGGCCAAGTAGAACACGATACCGGTCACGGCGGCCAGCAAGACCGCCGCCCATGTCACGTCGAAGCGCAGCGCGCTCGAGGCCTGGACGATGATCCGGCCGAGGACCAGCGACGACCCTCCGAAGTACTCGCCCACGATCGCGCCGATCAGGCTGAGGGTGGTGGCCACTTTGAGCGCGGTGAAGAAATATGGGAGTGCTGTCGGCACCCTGACCTTGCGCAGGACGGTCCACTCGGACGCGGCGTAGGAGCGCATCAGCTCGAGAGCGGCCGGCTCGGCGGCGGTCAGGCCGCGGGTCACATTGACCATCACGGGGAAGTACACGAGCACCGCGGCCATCATCATCTTGCTCAACGGCGAGAGTGCGCCGAACCAGTTGTTCATCAACGGCGCGAACGCGATGATCGGGATCGCGCCGGCGGCCACGCCGATCGGGATAAGGGTGTTCCTGGCTGTCGCCCAGCGCGACGTGAGGAACGCCGTCCCGACGCCCGCGACGGTCCCGATGACCAGCCCGCCGACCGCCTCGAGCATCGTCGCCTGCCAGGACGGCAGCAACCCGAATCGGCCGGTGGCCCAGTTGTCTGCCAGTGCGGCGATGATCGCCGACGGACGCGGCAGGATGAAGGCACGCAACCCGAGAGCGCCGACGATCAGCTCCCAGGCCACGATCGCGCCCACGAACACGAGGAGCGCTGGCGCGTACTCGACGATACGGCGCCCGGCTTCGCTGCCCCGACCGGGACTCGACCCGAGCGGTCGACCGGACATCGCTCCAGCGCGCGTGCTCATCCGACCGCACCCTCGGCCGTTGTCCGGCGGGCCGATGCGATCGCCTCGGTGTCGGGGTCCGTCAATCCTTCGCGGCCGCGCAGGGCTTCGCGGACCTGGGTGACCACCTCGAAGTAGCGGTCGCTCTCGCGCGTCTCCTCATCGCGTGGACGGGGCAGGTCGACCTCGATGACGCTAGTGATGCGACCCGGGCGCGGACTCATGACCACGACCCGCGACGACATGAACACGGCCTCCGGGATGGAGTGAGTGACGAACACGATCGTCGTCGCGGTGCGCTCCCAGATCCGCTGGACCTCGGAGTTCATGCGTTCGCGCGTCATCTCGTCGAGCGCCCCGAACGGTTCGTCCATCAACAGGATCGACGGCTCGAACGCGAGCGCCCGTGCGATCGCCACCCGCTGCTGCATCCCGCCCGACAGCTGCCATGGGTAGTGATGGACGAAGTCCTCGAGTTCGACCAGCTCGAGCATCTCGGTCGCTTTCGCCTGACGTCGCGCCGGATCGAGACCCTGGATCTCGAGCGGGAGCTTGACGTTGTCCTCGACCGTCCGCCAGTCGAACAGGACCGGTGCCTGGAAGACCATCCCGTAGTCGCGATCCAGCCGGGCACGGTCGGCCGGCTTGCCATTGACGATGGCGCCGCCGCTCGACGGTTTGATGAGGTCGCCGATGATCCGCAACAGCGTCGACTTGCCGCAGCCGGACGGTCCGATCAGCGACACGAATTCCCCTCGACGGATGTCGAGATCGATCCCTTCGAGCGCGGTCATGACCGAGCCATCGCGCCGGGCGAAGACACGGCTCACGCCGGACAACCGAACGACCGGTAGCGCGCTCTCGACGCCGCCTGCCTCCGTCATGGATCCACCATCACGTCGTGGTCGGGGCCGTTCGCCCCCGCAGCATGAGGACCTCGGCCAGCCGGATGCAGCCGAAGAACACGACGCCGAGGAGCGAGGCTGCGAGGATCGCCGCCCACAGCTTCTCCGGACCCGTGATGTAGTACTGGTTGAACGTCGTGATGACACGGCCGAGACCGGCCTGGATGCCGCCCGTGTCCTCCCCGATGATCGCCCCGACGATGCTCGCGCTCGCCGCGATCTTGAGGGCGGTGAACAGGTACGGCATCGATGCCGGCAGCCGCAGCTTCCAGTAGATCGTCGAACGCGATGCGGCATAGGAGCGCATCAGCTCGAGCGAGCGAGGGTCGAACGAGCGCAAGCCGCGGATCATCGCGATGGTCACGGGGAAGAAGGTCAGGTAGGTGGCGATGATGACGACCGAGAGGACGCCCTGGCCCAAGGCGAACACGATCAGCGGGGCGAGCGCGATGATCGGGATGGTCTGGCTCGCGATGACGTAGGGCACGAACGCACGCTCCATCAGCCGCGAGTGCACGAAGATCGTCGCGAGGAGGAGCCCGAGCAACGCGCCCAGCAGGAATCCGATCCCTGCCTCGCGCCAGGTGTACAGCGAGGCGCCGACGAGGTATTCGGCGAGGCTCTGATCCGCATTGCGCTGGAACGGTTGGCCGAGCGCATAGACGATGTTCCAGACGTGGGGCAGGTTCAGGTCGTTCGCGAACGCCCAGCGGAACGGCGGATCCCAGAGGACCGGGGCGCCGGGACCCGCACCGATCGGACGCCAGGGAACGCCCCCGAGGAACTTCAGGCCTTCCCATACGGCCAGGACGAGCAGCAGGAACAGCCCGAAGGTGACCAGCGGGCGGGCTTTCGCACGGACGGCCGATCCGCGCCAGACGGACGCGCGATCGCGCTGGATCACGGTCGTCGTCATGTCGCCTAGCCGGTGACCGCCTGATCGGAGATATCGAGCGCCGCGTCGATGACCTCGAAGCCGTGCGCCAGCTCCTCCTCGTTGATGCACAGAGGCGGGTTCGTGTGGATCGAGTTGTTGGCGATCATCGCGTACACACCGTTGTCGCGGAGATGCTTGCCGATCGCCTTCATCTCGTCGGACGTGCCGTTGAACGGCGTGAGCGGCGTCCACGGATCCTGCGTCCGGACGAGATCGAGGATCCCGAACAGGCCCAGGCTCCGGGTAGCCCCGACGGATGGATGCTTCCCGGCCAGCCGCTCGTGATGCTCACGCATCCGGGCGCCCATGCGCGTCGCGTTGTCCATGAGGCCATCCTCCTCGTAGACGCGGATCGTCGCGAGCGAGGCGGCGAGGGAGACGGGGTGCGAGGAGTAGGTCAGCCCGCCGTAGAACATCCTGTCCTCGAAGGCCTCGGCGATGTGGTGGCGCATCCCGACGGCGCCGAGCGGCAGGTACGACGACGTCAGGCCCTTGGCCATCGTCATGAGGTCCGGGACGACGCCCCAGTGGTCGACTGCGAACCAGCGCCCGGTCCGACCGAAGCCGGCCATGACCTCGTCGCAGACCATGAGGATCCCGTTCCGATCGCAGATCTCGCGGACACCCTGGAGGTACCCGTCGGGCGGGATGAGGATGCCGTTGGTGCCCACGATCGTCTCGAGGAACACCGCGGCGATCGTGTGGGCACCCTCGTAGCGGATGACGTCCTCGAGGCCCTGCAGGCTCTCCTCGACCGGCCGGGGCTCCTTCTCGCCCCAGCGGTGGGTGTCCGGATAGCGCACGACCCCGACGAGACCGGGCTCGTTGGCCCACCGGCGCGGGTCACCTGTCAGCGTCATGGCCCCGAGCGTGGCCCCGTGGTAGGCGCGATAGCGCGCCAGGAGCTTGTAGCGGCCCGTGTAGGCGCGCGCCAGCTTGATCGCGTTCTCGATCGCCTCCGCGCCGCCCAGCGTGAAGAACACCTTGTCGATGTCGCCGGGCAGGATCTCGGCGAGCTTCCGCCCCAGGCGGGCACGGATCTCGGTCGCGAAGGCCGGCTGGACGTACTGCAGCTTGGTCGCCTGTTCGGTGATCGCGTCGATGACGCGGCGGTCGCCGTGGCCGATGTTGACGGACATCAGCTGGCTGTTGAAATCGAGGATCCGTCGCCCTTCGGGTGTGTAGAGCCAGACGCCCTCGGCATGGTCGATCGCGATCGGGTCGATGGCGCCCTGGATCGACCAGGAGAAGAAGGTATGCGCTCGATTGAGGGCGACGATCTCCTCGGACGTCATCGCCCCCTGAGCGGTGCCGATGCCCATGGGTCCTCCTCTGCGCCCTCGGGCGCGAGACCGGATTACAGCACATCCGTCACACGTCGACGGGTAAGATCGCCAAGCGGGCAGGCGTCAAGGGTCTCGATGCGTCGAGCTCGACGGGCCCACCAACACCCTGATGGCCGCGGGGACGACCCGCGCGGCCAGCCATCCCGGAGCGTGCGGGTCGCCATCCGTCTGGACGTGGTTCGCCGGTTCGGCCTCGATGCGCACCTCGCGGACCGGTCGGCGGATGACTGCCCCACGGAGCTCGCCGGTGCGCATCAGGAGTTTCGCGGCGCCGTGCAGGCTGGCCACGACTCCGCGACCGCCGACGAACAACAGGTCGAGTCGACCGTCGCCCGGGTCGATGGGCTCGCGAGGTCCGACCCGACCAGGGATGATCTCCCCGACGTTGGCCACGAGCGCCAGATGGCCGTGCAGCTGCAGCAGCTCGCCGTCGGCCGTGATGGTGAAATCACCCGCCGCCAGTCGGGTCAGCTCCCGGACCGTCGCGCCGACATAGGCTCCGAAGCGCAGTCGTCGTTTCCATTCATCGCTTGCGGCGGCCATGATCCTGGCGTCCAGCCCGACCCCCGCTGCCACGAGGAACGCACCCGTGCCATCCGGTCGGCTCACGCCGGGCCGGCCCCATTCGGCCGCTCCGAGGTCGATGGTCCGCGGGACGCCCCGCCGGATGGCATGGAGCGCCGGTCCGACGCCGCGGATGCCCAAGCTGGCGGCGAGGACGTTGCCCGTGCCGCGCGGGACGATCGCCAGCGGGATCGGCCGACCGGAGAGGATCGCTGCGACGTCCCGGACCGTCCCGTCGCCACCGATCGCCACGACCAGCGGTCGATCCGTCATCCGTTCGAGCGCGACCCGAGCGTCCGCCTGGCTGCCCGTGACCAGCCAGGGCACCTGGCCGGTCCGGGCCCGGACCGCCCGAGCGACTTGCTCGACGAGCGCGGCTCGAGCGGCCGGATCGCTCAGCCTCGAGGCACGCGGATTGATGACCAGGAGTGGCGCCGACGGATCCCCCTCGATCGAACCCATGCGCGCCGATCGTACGTCAGCCGGACGCGCCTTCAGCGCGGTCCCGGCCGTCTTCCGGTGCTAACGTTCGCCTGTGGATCGCGCCGGCTTCCGCGCCTGGCTCCAGCGCTATGTCGATGCCTGGCGGCTGAACGATCCGGTGGCGGTCGGCGACCTGTTCAGCCCGGATGTGCGCTATGCCTTCGATCCGTTCGGCGAGGCGGTGGCGGGCCGGAACGCGGTGGTGGAGGCGTGGCTTGACGACCCGGACGCCCCGGGTTCGTGGCAGGCCGACTACGACGTCCTTGCGGTCGACGGCGACGTGTTCGTCGCACACGGCCGGACGCGCTATCTGACCGACGACCGCAAGTCGGTCGACCGGGAGTTCGCGAACGTGTTCGTGTGCCGCTTCGACGAGGACGGGCGCTGCCGCGAGTTCACCGAGTACTACATGCGCCGCCGACCCGAGGCCGAGCCGGACGAGGAGCCAGCGGCCGGTTAGCTCTGCGGGTGTACCCTCCCCTCTCCATCACGCCACGTCATGCCGCGACACGAGGGATGAGGACCATGCCGCGTATCGTCCGAGGGGCGCTCGTCCAGGCCAGCTGGACCGGCGACAAGGAATCGATGATCCAGAAGCACGAGGAACGCGCCCACCAGGCGGCGAAGGATGGCGCCCAGGTCATCCTGTTCCAGGAGCTGTTCTACGGGCCGTACTTCTGCCAGGTCCAGGACGCTCAGTACTACAGCTACACAGAGCCCATCCCGGACGGACCGACGACCAAACGGATGCAGGATCTCGCCAAGCAGACGGGCATGGTCGTCGTCGCCCCGATGTACGAGGAAGACCAGCAGGCGTCGGGGATCTACTACAACACCGCGGCAGTCATCGACGCGGATGGCACGTACCTGGGGAAGTACCGCAAGACGCACATCCCGCACGTCAAGGGGTTCTGGGAGAAGTTCTATTTCCGGCCCGGGAACATGGGCTATCCCGTGTTCGAGACGGCGGTCGGCAAGGTCGGCGTGTACATCTGCTACGACCGCCACTTCCCGGAGGGCGCGCGCGCGCTCGGGCTGAACGGCGCGGAGATCGTGTTCATCCCATCGGCCACGTCACGCGGCCTGTCCGAGTACCTATGGCGCATCGAGCAGCCCAGCCATGCCGTCGCCAACGGCTACTACGTCGGGACCATCAACCGCGTCGGCATCGAGAAGGAATACGGGGACGACGACTTCTACGGGCAGAGCTATTTCGTCGATCCGCGCGGGCAGTTCGTCGGCGACGTCGGCTCGGCGCATGACGAGGAGCTCATCGTCCGCGACCTCGACCTTGACCGGATCGCCGAGGTCCGTAACACGTGGCAGTTCTTCCGGGATCGACGTCCGGACGCCTACGCAGACTTGACACGCCCGTAGGCGCTATCATCCGCGCCGGCTCGGCTGTCAGGAGGAGGACAGCCGAGCCGCTTCGTTCCCGGGAGAGGCGGCGATGCAGTTCGGTTTCACCCTCAAGCCCGACCACACGATCGAGCGCACGCTCGCGCTGACCCGCCAGGCCGAGGCGGCCGGCTTCGAGTACGGCTGGCTGTTCGACAGCCACGTGCTGTGGCGCGATCCGTATCCGCTGCTGACGCTCATGGCGGGAGCGACCGATCGGTTGCGCCTGGGCACCTGCGTCACGAACCCCGGGACCCGCGAGCCGTCGGTCACGGCCTCGTCGCTGGCCACGCTCGACGAGATCAGCGACGGGCGGATGGACCTCGGCATCGGTCGCGGCGACTCGGCCCGACGCGTCCTGGGCAAGCCGCCGATCACCCTCGCGCATACCGAAGAGGCGATCAACGTCATCCGGACCCTGGTGAGCGGCGGGTCGATCACCTACGAGGGCACCGAGCTGGTGTTCCCATGGACCCGCGGCTGGACGCTGCCCGTCTGGGTCGCGGGCTACGGGCCGATGGCCATCGCTATGGCCGGCCGCGTCGCCGACGGGATCATCCTCCAACTCGCCGACCCGGACCTCATCCGCTGGTTCGTCGGCCAGCTGCGCGAGGCAGCCGCGGCCGCCGGACGCGAACCCGGTTCTCTCAAGGTCCAGGCCGCGGCGCCCGCCCATGTCGGGCCGCGCGACGTCGGGCGCGAGCGGACTCGCTGGTTCCCGGCGCTCGTGTCGAACCACGTCGTCGATCTCGTCAACAAGTACCCGCGCGAGGAGCTGCCGGAGTCGCTGACCGGCTACGTCACCGACCGGACCGGCTATGACTACCACCACCATGCCGAGGTCGGATCGTCGAATGCGGCATTCGTCGGCGACGATGTGACCGACCGTTTCTGCGTGCTGGGTGAAGCCGACGAGCAGATAGCCAAGCTCCGCGAGCTGGCCGCTGTCGGTGTCGACCAGTTCAACTTCTACCTCATGAACGGCGACGAGGAAGCCCAGCTCGAGGCCTACGGCCGGGACGTGATCCCCGCCTTCCGCTAGGTACTGGCCGGTATGTCAGGGTGTTCAGCGGTACCGAGCCTGAGCGACCATGTCCCCCCAATCCGCACGGAGGACACCATGATCGCCAGACTCGGTCGTCGTGATCCGTTCTGGGACGACGGCAAGGGCGCGCGCCGACGTCAGCTCCGATTGCGCGTCGAAGGCCTGCTCGCGATCGCCCTCGCCATCGCTGCATGCGGCCTGACGGCCGCCATGTGGCTGCGCCAGATCCTGCCCGTGGTCGGCATCCAGATCTGACCCTCGGCGAACCACCGCCGGTGACGCGGTACACCGCGAAACGATCGCGAGGCAACGCGATGGTTGCCCTTTGCTGGCGTCGAGTGGGATCGAGGGTCGACCCGATGGGACCCCTTCGCTACTCGACAACGTGACCCGTCCTCGGGAGACTCGCTCCCTCATCCGAACCGGAGAGGGAACAACGTGCAGGGACGCCACAGGCTGCGACCGCCCGTCATCGTCGCGACCATCGGCATGGTCCTCGGGCTGGGGCTGCCGGCGACGGTGCTCGCGGCCGTCACCGTCAACCTCGATCAATGGGCGAGTAGCGACGCCGCCTGGCAGAACGGCAACCTCAACGGCAACAACAGCCGCTACCCGGAGGGTGGGATCGTGCCGTTCCGCCTGGCCCTCGAGGGTTTGAAGCCTGGCGCCCACTCGATCCATATCAACTACGACTTCACGGCCGGGGGCCACAAGGCCTACGACTTCCTCGCCACCTGGAGCGTGACCAACGCCAAGGGCAAGGTCTGCATCCCGAGCGGCGGGGCCATCTCGTCGATGTGTCCGAGCCTCCCCGGGTCAACGACCGCGGCGATCCCGTCCGACTCGTTCAAAGCGAACGGCCTGTCGGTCAAAGGGGCCGAGGCCTACTCGGGCGCGCCCCGTCGACTCACGATCTGGGGCGGGACGATCACCTCGATCAGCGCGCCGGCGCACGCCGGCTCCGTGAACGGCAACAGCACCGCGGACATCCTCGTGCGTTTCCGCTCGACGGGCCCGGCCGTGCTCCTCGCCTGGGGCGGCCACCTGGCGCAGTCCCGCTACTGGGACACGGCCGGCGGCGGAGCGCGCGACGGCGCCTCCCTCGTGTCCGGCGCGCCGTGGCACATGCGAACGCTCAAACTCGATGGGGCGGGCAACAAGAACCAGGATCGGAGCATCCAGCCGAGCGCGATCGTCGGCGAGCTGCCGCCCCAGGCGCTCGCACCGACACCGCCGGGAGCGCCGGCGACGCCGCGACCGCGGTCGGCCCCGATCGATCCGAATTCACCCGCCGCGCCCCGTGGGCCGCTCGCCACCGTCCCACCGACGAGCACCGTGGAACCTCGCGTGGTGACAGGCTCGCCGACCGCGGGGCTCTTCCTGGCGATCGCGCTCGGCACCATGCTCGTATGCCTGTCGATCGCGAGCGGCTGGCGCCGCCGGACCCGGCCACCGGACTGACCTTCTCGATCGCGGTCGTCCGCCGACCCGCCCATCACCTACCATCTGCCTCCTGACCGACTCGACGCCGTCGTCGCCCAGGAGGGACCGCCTCGATGCGCACGCTCATCGCCAACGGGACCATCGTCACCGCGGAGGGATCGCAGACCGCGGACGTGCTCATCGACGGCGAGACCATCGCCGCGATCGGCGGCGACCTGCCGGGCGCCGGCATGACGGCAGACGAGACGATCGACGCCACCGGGCGATACGTCATCCCGGGTGCGATCGATGTCCACACACATATGGAACTGCCATTCGGCGGCACATTCGCGAAGGACACCTTCGAGACTGGCACACGGGCCGCCGCCTTCGGTGGGACCACGACGATCGTCGACTTCGCGGTCCAGTCCCGGGGCCAGTCGCTGCGCGCGGGCCTCGACGCGTGGCACGCCAAGGCCGAGGGCAACGCCGTCGCCGACTACGGCGTCCATATGATCATGAGCGACGTCACCGCTGACACGCTCAAGGAGATGGACACACTGGTCGCCGAGGGCGTGCCCGACTTCAAGCTGTTCACGGCCTACCCGGGTGTCTTCTACAGCGACGACGGCGCGATCTTCCGGACGATGCAGCAGACCGAGAAGAACGGCGGCCTGATCATGATGCATGCAGAAAACGGGATGGCGATCGACATCGTCGCGGCGGATCTCGTCGCCGACGGCAAGACCGA